>NZ_KB897950.1:0-297105 GCF_000377265.1 Thioalkalivibrio sp. ARh3 | reverse complement strand
AGCGAGTTTCAGCGCCGCCGGCCCGAGGGCCCTGGAGCAAGGTCCCCGGGCGGAATCCGGGTGCCCTTCTTTGGGTACTTTCTTGGGCAAGCAAGAAAGTACCTCGGGGTGCGCTGCCGAGACAGCGCTTGGCAGGCGGCCGGACGAAGGCACGTAAACACTAGACGACGAACCAGGCCCAGCCACAAGACGGCCGGATTAAAAAGCAGCGTAGGGGCAGATCAGACCGGGCGGTGGGGGCAGGCGCTGTCGTCGCAGTCGCCGTACAGGACCAGGGCGTGGTCCTTGATGGAGAAGCCGTGCTGGCGCGCGATCTCGCGCTGGCGGGTCTCGATGGTCTCGTCGAAGAACTCTTCGACGCGGCCGCACTGGTTGCAGACGATGTGATCGTGGTGCCCGCCGCGCTCCAGCTCGAACACGGCCTGATTGCCCTCCAGATGGAGCCGGCAGACCAGTCCCGCGGCCTCGAACTGGGTCAACACACGGTAGACCGTGGCCAACCCGATCTCCTCGCCGGAGTCGAGCAGTTCGCGGTAGATCGCCTCGGCCGTCAGATGACGCGTCTCGGAGTTTTCCAGGATCTCCAGAATCTTCATCCGCGGCAGCGTGACCTTGAGCCCCGCTTTCTTGAGATCGCTTGTTTCCATCCTTCGATTCCCGTCACCGGATTGCTTGAGAGCATCCGGACGCTTTGGTGTACCATGCGCGTTCAACGGCCCATCCGACTTCTGGGGACCCGCCGGCTCGATGATCAAGATTCTCATTTCTATTGCCGTGGCTGCAAGCCTGCTCAGCGCCTGCAGTGGCTTCAATCAGTTCCGCCTCGATGTACAGCAGGGCAACGTCATCGACGCGACACAGGTGGCCCAGATCCAGCCGGGCATGACCCAGCAGCAGGTCCGCTTCCTGATGGGCACGCCGCAGATCGACGGCGCGTTCAAGCGCGAGGACCGCTGGGACTACGTCTACTATCGCCGCCCGGGGATCGGCCCCACGGAGCAGCGCCGCGTCACGGTGTTCTTCGAGAATGGCGTGGTCAGCTACGTCGATTCCGACGTGCCGCAGCCGATCGCGCTGGACGAGTACCCGGTCGAGATCGACGACGACTGATCGCGTCCGGCCGGCTCAATCGTCGGCCGAATCCTTCCCACTCCCGGCCCCGCCCTCCGGCTTCTGATCCGCCGGCTTCGCTGCCGCCTGACTGTCTCCCTTCTGGTCACCACCCTTGCCGGGCTTCTTCCGGTTCTTGCCGGCCCGCTGACGACGCACCTCTTTCGGGTCTGCGATCAGCGGGCGGTAGATCTCGATGCGATCCCTGGGGCGCAGGACCGTGTCACGGCGAGTGAGCTTGCCAAAGATCCCCACCTTGGCGTTGTCCAGGTCGATCTCGGGGAACTGCGCGTCGATCTCCGACTGGCGCAGGGCCGCATCCACGGTCGTGCCCTCGGGCACGACCAGCGGCAGGATGACCTGACGGTCGGGGCGCGCATAGGCGACCTCGATGCGGATCGTGCCGTCCCCCGCCTCGGGGCTGACGGCGCCCTCCTGGTCATCGGCCACCGTAGACCTCGCGCGCGCGCCGCACGAAGGCGTCGACGAAGGAATTGGCCAGCTGGTGGAAAATCGGGCCGATCGCGAACGACATCAGCCGGCTGGCGAACTCGAATTCCAGCTCCAGCGAGATGCGCGTCTGGCCATTCTCCAGCTCGGTGAAACGCCAGGTGCCGTGCAGGCGACGAAACGGACCGTCAGCCAGGCGAATGTCGATGCTCTCGGGGCGCTGTACACGGTTACGGGTGGTAAACGACTTGTGCAGGGCCCCCTTGGCCATCTCGATGGTCCCCTCCACCTCGTCGTCGCTGCGCATGCGCGCGCGCGAGCTGCGGCAGCCCGGAAGAAACTCGGAGTAGGAATCCACGTCGTTGACGAGGTCGAACATCTGCTCGCGGGTGTACGGGACCTCCGCCGAGCGCCGGACTGTCGAGGACATCAAATAAGCTCCACCGCGCGCAGGAACACAAACAGAATGGCGATCGGGGCCACAAAACGCACCAGGAAATACCAGATCTGGTACAGACCCCCGAGTTTCATGCGCAGCTCGGACTGGACCGAGCGCTCGGTCATGCGCCAGCCCACGAACACCGCGATCAGAAACCCGCCGAGCGGGAGCAGGATGTTAGCAGTCACATAGTCCAGCAGGTCCAGGATCCCCATGTTGAACAGGGTGTAATCGGACCAGACGTTCAGCGACAGCAGCGCGCCGATCCCCAGCAGCCAGGCGGCGATGCCGATGCTGGCGCTCGCGGCCACGCGCGTCATGCCGACATTCTCCACCAGATAGGCGACTGCCGGCTCGATGATGGAGATCGACGACGTCCAGGCCGCGAACACCAGCAGCACAAAGAACATCGTCCCGAAGTAGAGCCCGCCCGGCATCTCCGCGAACGACAGGGGCAGCGTGACGAAGATCAGCCCCGGGCCCTGCTCGGGCGAAAGGCCCGCCCCCAGCACGATCGGGAAGATCGCCAACCCGGCCATGATCGCCACCAGGGTGTCGGCCCCCACCACGGCCGCCGAGGTCCGGGCGATCGAGGCCTCGCTCTGCAGATAGCTGCCGTAGATCATGATCGCGCCCATGCCGAGGCTCAGCGTGAAGAACGCCTGCCCCATCGCCAGCAGCACCGCGTTGGCCGTCAGCGCCGAGAAATCCGGGTACAGCAGGAACTCCAGCCCTGCGATAAAGTGCCCTTCGATCATCGCGTAGCCGACCATCACCACCAGCATCACGAACAATAGCGGCATCAGGATGGTCACGGCCTTCTCCAGGCCGGACTGCACCCCGCGCGCGACCACCATCGCGGTCATCACCATGAAGATCGTATGCCAGGCCAGCAGAGCCTCGGGATTGGAGAGCAGGCCATCGAACATGGCCTCCGAGCCGTCCGCATCCAGGCCCATGAAACCGCCGGTGCCGGACTTGAACACGTAGGACAGTGACCAGCCGGCCACCACGCTATAGAACGACAGGATCAGGAACCCGGCGAGTACACCGATCCACCCGATCATGCCCCAGCCACGGCTCAGCCCCTCCTCGCGCGCCAGCGTCACCATCGTGTTGATCGGACTCTGGCGCCCGCGCCGCCCCAGCAGGATCTCCGCCATCATCACCGGCAGGCCGATCAGCAGGATGCAACCGAGGTAGACCAGCACAAAGGCCCCGCCACCGTTATCGCCCGCGATATAGGGAAAGCGCCAGATATTGCCGAGTCCGACAGCCGACCCGGTGGCCGCGAGGATAAAGGCCAGGCGGGTCGTCCACTGACCGTGGATGGAAGTCGTGGCAGGCATCAGCGGCTCCTTGTTGGTTGTACCCGTTCCAGCGATTGGCGCAACCACGTCCTGGTGTGGTTGTCGGCACAAGCGGGGTTTCGAGTCGCCCGGAATTGTGGGGCAGGCTTCCCGCAGGCTCAACTGTGCCCGGCCAGCGCTGACCCGCGGGCCTGTGTACGTTATGCGTGTTTCCCTCGGCTTTCGCCCCGTGCGTGCAGTACACTGCGCGAGCCATGGGAAAGCCAAAGAAGAAAAAGGACGCCGGTTCCAACACCATCGCGCTGAACCGCAAGGCGCGCCACGATTTCTTTATCGAGGACCGCCTGGAGGCGGGGCTGGAGTTGCAGGGCTGGGAGGTCAAGTCGATGCGCGCCGGCCGTGCCCAGCTGAGCGAGGCCTACGTGCTGCTGCGCAATGGCGAGGCATACCTGTTTGGTGCCCACATCACCCCGCTGCCCACCGCCTCCACCCATATCAACCCGGATCCGAGCCGCACGCGCAAGCTGCTACTGCACCGCTCGGAGATCAACCGCCTGATCGGCGCGGTGGAACGAAAGGGCTATACCCTGGTGCCCATGGCCCTGTACTGGAAACGCGGCCGCGCCAAGCTGGAGATCGGCCTGGCCAAGGGCAAGAAGGATTTCGACAAGCGGGCGGCCAAGAAGGACAAGGACTGGCAGCGCGAGCGGGCGCGCATCCTGAAACAAGGCTAGGAGCCTGTCGGATTTGGGCGATCATGGCGAGCGTGGGGGAGAGCAGCCGTCAGTCCCGAGTCCGACAGGCTCCTAGAGAAACCCGGTCCTAGTCAGGCGGGTGCCCCCGTTCCCGCCACCACCAGCGCCGAGTCAGCCACCCCAGTTTCGTCGCCCCCAGCACGCCTGCCGTCAATGCCTTGGCGGGCCGCAGCAAGCGCATTCCTCGCAGCTGGTCCACCGCGAACCCCAGCAGGAACGCCCTGGGGATCGTCTCCGGGGAGCCCAGGCGCTGCAGCGCGCGCCACCAACCGGTGGCGCGCACATCGTCGCGCAGCACGTCGACCTCCCCGTGCAGCCGCCGCCGCAGAGCGCGGGCGTGGCGACGCAGGCCCAGCCAGGTGCGTGCCATGGCCTATTCCGAATCCCGCGTCTCGGGCCGCGCGACCAGGTCCCGCACCAGGGCACGGGTCTCCGGGTAGGTCATGCCGTGCAGCAGCCGGCCGATCCCGCGTGCAACCAGCCAGGCCAGCGCGCCGGTCAGCGCCGCCACGATCACCAGCGACAGCGCGGGCGACACCCCCACATAGGCCTGCAGCAGCATCACCACGGCCGCGACCAGGGCCAGCCACACGGTGACCAGCAGCAGCCCCAGCACCACGGCAAACACGATCACCCCCACCGCATTGCGCACCAACTGCCGGGTCTCGGTCCCCAGCAGCTCGCGCGAATCTCCCAGGATGCGGCCGAGGTCCTGCATCACGGCCCCGGGGTCGGCGGTATCGGAATCCGGTCGCTCGCGCGCCGGGCCCTCGTCCTGCGTCGCCATCGGTTACTTGCGGCGGGTCAGCGCCGAGAACAGTGTCCCCGCCACAAAGGCCAGGCCGATCGCGGTCAGCGGATTGTCCCGAACATAGTTACCAACCACGCGCAAGACATCCTCGGAGCTCTGACGCGCCTTCTCCGCCCGCTCGCGGACCTCCTCGTCGGCATGCGACAGCCTCTCGCGGATATGCTCCTCCGCGGGGGCCGCGTGCTCCGCCGCCCGATCAACCGCCTCGTGGGCCTGAGCCGCCACGCGTTCGGTGGTGGAAGCGGCGTTCTCTGCTTCACCTTTTGTCTGCGTGTCTTTCGTCGCCATCAGCAGGTACTCCCTTCATCGGTGTGGATAATCATCCGACTGCTCACCCGCGGGATTGGTTGCAGCGTCGTCGTCGAAATCGCTCAGTCCCGACAGGATGTCCGGGTCTTCCTCCATCACTTCCGAGGTGTCCACCAAAGCCGAGCTCCATTTGGCCCGGAAGTGTTTCCACAGGCTGGCCACAAAGGCCGACAACGGCACGGCCAGAATCATGCCGATAATGCCGCCTAGCGCCGTGCCCCAGAAAAAGATCGAGATGACGACAATCGCCGGATGCAGTCCGGATCGATCCGCCATGATCTTCGGAGTCAGCAGCCAGCTTTCGATCAACTGCACCACGGTGAAGACGGCCAGCACCATTGCTACCAGCGCCAGCCCCCCACCATCAGGCTGCAAATAGGCCACAGGCAAGGCCAGCATCAAACCAACGATGGTCCCCAGATACGGCACGATGTTGAGGAACCCCAGCATCAGGCCAAACAGAATCGCCGCCTGCAGGCCGATCAGCGAGAAACCAGCCGCCAGCAAGATCCCCATGATCAGGGCGATCACCACCTGCCCCTGAAAGAATGCCGTCACGTACCCCACGAACAGGCGCCCGAGGAACATCAGCTCGTGCTGGGTCTGGGGCCGAAAGATCGACAGAACCTCGCGTCCGCCTTCCTTCAGGCGTTCTCCGGAGAGCAGCGCGAAGAACAGATACAGGGGTACGAAGGCCAGCCCGACGACCACAGCCACGTAGTGCATCAGCTGCGAGCCCATGCCCTCCAGGTTCGGCACGATGCTCTGGAGATCCAGGTCTTCCAGCATCGAGGCGACACGATCGGTCGCCTCCGGGAAGGTGCGCGAGAGCGACTCGTAGGCATTCTCCGCCAGACCCGGGGCGGCCTTGATGAACTCCTGCACCTGATGGCTCGCCGTGGGCAGGACCAGCACCGCGGCGCCCACCAGCGCAACCACCACCACAGCGAACAGCGAACTCACCGCGCCCATGCGCGAGAGTCCCGCCACCCGCTGCAGCCAGCGCACCACCGGATAGAGGATCAGGCTCAGTACTCCGGCGACCGACAGCGGCAGCAGCAGCGCATAGAAAAACGAAACGATCTGCGCCAGCAGCCAGACCAGCAAGGCCACCAGCCCGGTCAGGACCATGAAGGCGGCCAGCACAGCAACATAGCGGAACAGGGTCCGCTCGAAGGCGCTGAATTCGATGCTCGATGAACGTTGTTCTTCCACGGAGAACTCGTGTAGGGCCACCATTCGACCCTAGCGGGCCAGCCCCGATCTGCCACGGCTCACGCCGCCGTTTCCGGCATCAGTTCACAGAATTCCCGCGGGGGCTGCGGGCGGCGAACGCGGGCACGCTGCCCAATTCAGAGCAAATCGGCCCATTCGGTCAGGGCGAACCAGATCACGTATCCCCCATAGAGGATCAGGAACACAATGCTGAGGATGGTGATCGGGCGAAAGCCCTTCACCCGCACCTCGTAGGAGACATCCTCCCCGCGTGCGCGCCGGCGCCGCACCTCCAGCCAGCGCGATACCCGCCACCAGACAAACAGCAGGATCAGGACAACGGTCAGGAACTTCAGCATCGCGGTTCGCTTCCTCGCACGGGACTTAGGGAAACACTGAACGCGACACTACCCGAGAATGTCCGCCACCGCATCGTCCACACCATCCCCCGTCCCAAGTGCTGCCTGTCGCCCATCACCCCCTCGTCATCCTAGCCGCAGCCCCCCTTCGTCATCCCGGCCGCAGCGCAGCGAAGAGCCGGGATCTCCGAGGCCATGCATCACCCCGACGCCCGAGATCCCGGATAACCGCTCCGCGGTTTCCGGGATGACGACACAGAGGGTTAATCATGGCGTCCCTCCGCCCCGACAGACCCTTTCTAGGACTGCCACGAGTAAACATACAAGCCTGCTTGCAGGCGAAGCCCCTGCCAGGCCCGCCCGGCCTACCCACGCCGCTTGGTATGCCGCGTGGCCGGCGCATTCCACGGGTCCTCCGGCCAGGGGTGCTTCGGATAACGCCCCTTCAGCTCGCGGCGCACCTCCGGATAGCCGTTCTCCCAGAAGCTGGCCAGATCCTGCGTGACCTGCACCGGTCGCCGCGCCGGCGACAGCAGGTGCAGCACCAGTGCCACGCGGCCACCCGCCACCCGGGGCGTCTCGCCCAGTCCGAACAGCTCCTGCAGCTTCACCGCCAGCACCGGCGGGTCCTGCGTGTAATCAATGCGGTGGGCGGAGCCGGAGGGGACCTCGATCCGCGCCGGCGCCTCCCGTTCCAGTTGCTGCTGGTGGTGCCAGTCCAGCCCCGAGCGCAGGATCGCCGCCAGATCCAGCCGCTCCAGATCCCGGCGCCGCGTGACCCCGGCCAGATACGGCCCCAACCAGTCCTCGAGGGTCATCAGCAGCGCGTCGTCGCGCAGATCCGGAAAGCCAGCCTCCGGCAGGGTCTCGTGCAGCAACTGGATCCGCGCACGCAGTTGGGTCGCGGCGTCATCCCAGGGCAGCCGCGCAAGGCCCTCGCGGCGCAGCCGCTCGCACCAGCGCGGGATAGTGGCGGCGGGGTCGTCCAGCGCGACCATCTGCCGCTCCACCACCAGCGTGCCGATCCGCCGAACCCGCGCGTTCTCCAGCCGCGCGCCGTCCTCCACCCAGTCGCAGCGCGTCTCGCGGTGGAAGAGCTCCGGGGCCTCCTGCTCCAGTGCGGCCAGATCCAGCGCCACCGCACAGCGAATGCGGGCCTCGCGGTCGGCATCCGTGCAATCCACCGCCACCAGGTAGTCGGCATGCGCCAGACGCTCGCGTTCCGGCAGCCACGCGCCGCGACCGTTCCCCATCACGAAGCGCCCGGCCGCCTCGCCGCGGCGGCGCGCGATGCGCTCCGGCCAGGCCAGCGCGGCCATCACGCCCAGCGCTGTGCTTTCGTCCAGTACCGCATCCGTAACGGCGGGGCGGTCCCCGACTCGTGCCAGCGCCTGCTCCAGACGGCGCAGCCCGGATTGCCAGACCCGGCCACCCGAGCGCCGCGCGCGCTCCAGGCGCGCGCCCAGCTCCAGCGGGGCCTCCGGCCCGGCCACGCCCGGCTCCTCTACCGCCACCGCCAGTTCGCAGGCCAGGCGCGCAAGCCCCCGCTCACGGCCCCGCAACAGCATATGGGCCAACCGCGGGTGGGTCGGCAGGCGCAGCAGGGCCTGCCCGTGCCCGGTCATCCGCCCGTCGGCATCCACCGCGCCCAGCTCCGCAAGCACCGCCTGCGCGGCGGCCAGGCCGTGCGCGGGCGGCGGCTCGAGCCAGTCGAGCTCGGCCACCGCCTCGCCCCAGCCGGCCAGTTCCAGGGCCAGCGGCAACAGGTCCACCTGCTGCATCCCCGGCGTCGCGTAATCCGGGCGCGCGACCTCGTCCGCCCGCGACCACAGGCGGATCGCCACCCCCGGTTCGGTGCGCCCGGCACGCCCGGCCCGCTGCTCGGCCGCGGCCTTCGAGGCCGGCAGCGTCACCAGCCGCGAGAGCCCGGTCGCCGCGTCGAAACGCGGCTCGCGGGAGAGCCCCGCGTCGATCACCACGCGCACGCCCTCGATGGTCAGAGAGGTCTCGGCAATGTCGGTGGCCAGCACCACCTTGCGTTCGCCCTCCGGCGCCGGCCGCACCGCGCGGTCCTGCTCCGCCGCTGACAGCCGCCCGAACAGGGGCGCGATCTGCGCGGGACCGGAGGGTGTCGCCACGGACTCGCCGAGGCGTGCGGCCACCTCGCGGATCTCGCGCTCGCCGGGCAGGAAGACCAGCAGCGAACCCGCCTCCATCTCCAGCGCCGCGCGCACCGCCTGTGCCACACCGTCGATCAGCGGCACATCCTTCGCCGTTGGGGCGTAACGGACCTCGACCGGAAACTGCCGCCCGCGCGCCCGCAGCACCGGCACGGCATCCGTCTCCGGACCGGCCAGCAGCCTGGCCACGGCCTCGTCGTCGAGGGTGGCGGACATCACCAGGATGCGCAGTTCCGGGCGCAGCAACCGGCGCACCTGCAGCGCAAAGGCCAGCGCCAGCTCAACTTCCGGCCGGCGCAGATGGAATTCGTCGAAGATCACGGTGCCGACCCCTTCCAGCAGCGGGTCACCCTGGATCCGCCGCAGGAACAGCCCATCGGTCACCAGCTCCACCCGGGTGCGCTCGGAGACCTTCTGCTCATCGCGTACGCGATAGCCGACCGTCTGCCCGGCCGCTTCGCCCAGCTGCCCGGCCATGAAGGTCGCCGCCATGCGCGCGGCCAGTCGACGGGGCTGCAGCACGATCACCCGGTCCTCGGGGCTGGAGGCGGCCAGATGCAGCGGGACGCGCGTGGTCTTGCCGGCACCGGGCTCAGCCACCAGCACGGCGGCCCCGGGCGTATGCAGCGCGGCATCCAGGGGGGTCAGGAGATCTTCCAGCGCCCGGGCCTGCGGCGCCTCATTCAACTCTGTGGCCATCTACAGCGGTCAGTTCTCGACCACGCGCGTACCGGCCTGCACACGGTCCCCCGGGCGGATGACCACACGCTCGCCCGCCTCCAAGCCCTCGAGGATCTGCGTGGCGAAGCCCGAGCGGCGGCCCACCTCGACCCGGCGCGGCTCAGCACGACCGCCCTCGACCACGAACACCGACCACTCGCCGCGATCCCGGAACAGCGCGCTGGTCGGAACCTGCAGCACATCGTCCCCTTCCCACAGCAGGAACTCGGCCTCCACGCGGTAGCCCACTGCCAGCCCGGCCATGCGCGCCTCCACCGCGTCGAGGTCGAGGATCACCGGTACGCGCTGCTCGTCCACGCCCAGCGCGGAGATCTTGGTAAAACCGAACGGCTGCACCCGGCGTACGGTGCCCTCCAGTTCGGCATCGCGGCCCCAGTCGGTCAGGCGCACGCGCATGCCCGGCACCACGCGCACCGCGTCCATGGACAGCAGGTCCACCTGCACCTCAAGGTCGTCGAGATCGCCCACGACCAGCACCGGCTCGCCGGCCCCGATGGTGCCTTCACAGCAGCGGTAGCGCTCCAGGACCACGCCCGTGGCTGGCGAACGCACGGTCAGGGTGTCGGCCTCGGACTCCGGCATCTGGCCGCTGGCGATGTCCAGTACCACGCGCGCGCTCTCCACCTCGCTGCGCGCGACCTCCACCGCGGATTCGCCGGCGCGAACCGCCGAGCGTGCCCGGTCGCGTGCGGTCTCCATGCGCTCCACCTCGGTGGCGGAAACCGCACCCCGATCGAACAGCTCCTGGTAACGGCGATACTCGGATTCCGCGAAACGGGCCTCCGACTGCAGATTTTCCAGATTCGCCTCGGCACTCTGCAGCCGCGACCGCGCGGCGGCCAGGTTCTCGCGCGCCTGCTCGCGGGAGCGTGCATCCAGCGCCGGGGTTGGCAACGGTTCCATGCGGAACAGCGCGTCGCCGAGCTCGACCGCATCGCCCTCTTCCAGCCGGACGCGATGCAGGAAGCCGGCGATCGGTGCCGACACGGTAAAGGTGTCGCGCAGCCGCGTGCGGCCTTCCTCGCGCACGGTCTCCTCGAACGGACCGGCCTCGACCGTGGTCAGCGAGACCGGCACCGGCTGCGGGCGCAGCGCCCATACCAGCGCGGCCGCCCCCGCCAGCACGATCAACCCAACCGTGATTCGCTTTCTCATCGCCATAGGCTCAGTCTCGCAAATCCCGCCATCCGGCGCTCCCCCTCATCGCCCGGCACACCGGGGCGCCGATATACAAGCTGCCACCCTCGGTTATCACCTGAACTGTGGTGGGCGACCAGCCGCTGTGAGGCTAAGCATGGTTCGGCATCCGGTGTTTATGGTGCCTTCGTCTGGCCGCCTGCCTGCGCTGTCTCGGCAGCGCACCCCGAGGTACTTTCTTGCTTGCCCAAGAAAGTACCCAAAGAAGGGCACCCGGATTCCGCCCGGGAACCTTGCTCCAGGGCCCTCGGGCCGGCGGCGCTGAAACTCGCTTCGCTCAGACAGTCAGCGCCTCTCTTCCGTCCCGAGGACCCTTCCGCAAGGGGCTTCATACGGGGGATGAAGGTCAAAACAGAAGGTATCCCCACGCCTGCAGCCAATCTGGCCTCTGTAGGGTGCAGTTGAGCGCAGCGAAACGCACCGTTCCGACGTCGGGGCAACCCTGATGCGATTCGCTACGCTCATCTGCATCTACCCCTGACGCCCGCTGGCGGGCGCGGCACGCCATGGCCGTAGGCCGCGCGTGCCCAAGATGTCGGAAGACCCAGCCTCCATCCATGTGCTACGCCGCTGGGACAGCCGTTGTTTGGACCTTCACCCCCGTTGTCGTCGCGCCGAGTGGAGAGGGTTTTCGCGGGAAGAGAGGCGCTGACTGTCTGAGCGAAGCCGAAGGCGCAGCGAGTTTCAGCGCCGCCCGCGAAAAGCCTCGGAGCGAGGGAAAGCCCGGCCCGCGCAGCGGGCCGGGGTCGCGGCAGTCGGGCGTGTTTCTTGGGTACTTCTTTGCACGAGCAAAGAAGTACCTCGGGGCGCGCTGCCGAGACAGCGCTTGGCAGGCGGTGGACCAAAGCCACCGTAAACACCAGATGCCGAACCAGGACCAGCCACAAAAAGGCGGGCAATAACGACCGCTACTCCGCCGCCTTCAGGGCCTGTACGCGGTCGAGCTGCTGCAGGCGTCGCCAGGCGAGGAAGGCGGTCAGGCTGGCCGCGACCAGGATGCCGAGTGCGGCGAAGCCGTAGGCCTGCGGCGTGATCACCAGCGGCACGCGGAACAGGTCCATCGCAAAGGCCTGGTTCAGCAGCCAGGCGAAGCCCGTGCCGGTCAGCCAGGCGACCGGGATCGCCGCGATGGTGAGCACCGCGATCTCGCCGAGCAGGATCCAGCTGACCTGACCGCGCGAGTAGCCGAGCACCTCCAGCGTGGCCAGGTCGCGGGCGCGTTCGGCATAGGTGATGCGGGCGTTGTTGTAGGTCACGGCAAAGGCAATGGACACGGCCAGCGCGACGAACACCATGGCGAACACGATGACGGTCTCGCCGATGTACTCGCGGATGTTGCGCTCGGCCTCGGCGATCAGTCCGACGCTGGCGACCCGCGGGCGGTCGGACAGGCTGCGGAACAGCGCGTCCTCCTGTGCGCGGTCGGTCAGCAGCCATGCGCCGGAGACGGCCGGCCCCTCGCCGATCAGGCGGTTCAGCGCCGGGCGGTGCATATAGGCGCCGACACCGATGGGCTCCTCCACCACGCCGGCCAGCGGCACCGTGACCGTGCGGCGGCGGCCCTCCAGGATCTCCACCTCCACCGGGTCGCCCACGCGCAGCCCGAGCTGTTCGGCCAGGTAGTCGGTCAGCAGGATGCCCTCCTCCGGCAGTCGGCCGCGCCCGCCGCCCATCGGCAGCTGACGCAGGCGCGGCTCGGCGTCCAGCCCCAGCAGGCGCACGCGCTCCTCGCGGTTCACGCCGACCAGCCGCACCGGTACCGCCCGGAAGGTCTCCACCGCCAGCACGCCCGGCTCGTGGCGCAGCTCGCCGGCCGCGCGCGCCGGCACCGGGTCGGTGAACTGCAGGTCGATATCCATCTGCAGCACCTGCCCGTACTGGGTGTCCAGCATCTGGGTCACCGCGTTCAGCTGGTAGGCGCCCATCAGCAGCAGCCCGCCGGACAGGCCGATACCGATCACCGACAGCACGGACTTGAGCCGGTGGCGCGCGAGGTTGCGCAGGATGATCCGGGTCGGCTGATCGAACGCGCCCCAGGCCGCCGAGCGCTCCAGCCAGCCGCGGTGAAAGCGCTCCGGTGCCGGCGGACGCATGGCCTCGGCCGGTTGCATGCGCACCGCCTGCCAGACCGCGCGGAAGGTGCCGAGCATGGCCGCGCCCATGGCCACGCCCACCGCCAGCACCATCACCCAGCCCTGCAGGCGAAAGCTCATCTCGGGGAAGCGGAAGTATTCGGCGTAGATCCCGGCCAGCCCCTGCGCGGCCCAGGCCCCGAATGCGAGCCCAAGCGCACAGCCCACCAGCACGATGCCGCCAGTCAGCAGGGCGTAGTGCCCGGCGATCGCGCCATTGCCGTAGCCGAAGGCCTTGAGCACGGCAATCGGCTCGCGCTGGGAACGGATGATGCGACCAACAACGACGTTCAGCAGAAACGCCGCGACGGCCAGAAAGATGGTCGGCAGGATCGCCGCCTGCGCCCGCAGCTGGGTCAGCTCCTCGGACAGAAAGCGATGCGAGAACTGGTCGTCGCGGCCATAGGCCCCCATGCCGCCATAGCGCGCCAGCTCCCGGTCCATCGCCTCGATCACGGGGGCCGGGTCCGCGCCTGCCTCCAGGCTTACGGCCACCGAGTTGAACGCCCCCTCCATCCCGTAGGCGGCGGCCAGCGCGCGGCGGTTCATCCACAGGATGCCGTAGCGTTCGTAGTCCGGCAGCAGGTCGGTGGGGCTGATCTGATAGACAAACTCCGGCGACAACGCGATGCCGCTGATCTGCAGATCGGTCAGGCGCCCGTCGATGATCGCGCGCAGGGAATCGCCGGCCCGCAGCTCGTGGGCCTCCGCAAAGGCCTCGCTGACGACCACCTCCCGCTCGCGCCCGGCCTCCGGCAGCCGCCCCTCGCGCAGGTAGAGCCGGTTCAGCAGTGGCTCGCCGCCGTCCGGTATGGAGAGCACCGTGCCGCGGATCGGATCGTCAAAACCGGCGACCTCCAGGCGCACCGGGGCCTGCACCCGGGTCTCGATCTGGTTGATCCCCGGCGTATCGCGAAAGCGCTCCACCGCGCTCTCCGGCGCGCGCGTGATCTCCGCGAATACATCGGCGAACTGGTATTCCGAGTAGAAACGGTCCTTGGTGATCGTCAGGGCGTCGAGGCTGGTCACGGCGATCACCAGGGTCATTACGCCGCTGGCGATCACCAGTGCGATCGCCGCCGCCTGCCCCTTCAGGTGGCCGAGGTCACGCAGGATCTTGCGGTTCAGCGCGCGCATGGTCGGCCGCGGTCGCTACCAGTGCAGCTCGGCCGGCGACTGGCGCGTGGCGTTTTCGTGGATCTCGCTCACGCGCCCATCGCTCAGGTGGATCACCCGGTCGGCCATCTCGCCGATCACCGCGTTGTGAGTGATGATCGCCACCGTCGTGTCCAGGCGCTCGTTGATGTGCTGCAGCACCTCCAACACACGGATACCGGTCTTCGAATCCAGCGCGCCGGTCGGCTCGTCGCACAACAACACGGCGGGCTGCTTGGCGATCGCGCGGGCGATGGCCACGCGCTGTTGTTCGCCACCGGAGAGCTGCGAGGGGAAGTGGTCCATGCGGTCCTCCAGCCCGACCAGCGCCAGCGCCTCCTCCGGTGGCATCGGGTCGCGCGAGATCTCGGTGACAATCGCCACGTTCTCGCGCGCGGTCAGGCTGGCGATCAGGTTGTAGAACTGGAACACGAAGCCGACATGGTCGCGGCGAAAGGCCGTCAGCGTGCGCTCGGAGGCCTGCGCCAGGTCCTGGTCGCGGTAGCGCACCTCGCCCTCGGTCGCGGTGTCCAGCCCGCCCATGATGTTCAGCAGCGTCGACTTGCCGGAGCCCGAGGCCCCCAGCATCACCACCAGCTCACCGGTGTACAGCTCCAGGTCCACCCCGCGCAGGGCGTGGATGGTCACCTCGCCCATGCGGTAGACCTTGGTCACCCCCGCCGCGCGAAAGATCGTCTCCCGCGTGGCCACGGGGGCCGGGGACGCGCTCATGCGGGAGCGGCCACCAGGTGCGTGGTTTGCGGTGCCGAGGCCCCCGGCTCGGGCGCGCTCGGCAGGATGCCGCCCTCGCCATCCAGGCTCATGGACCACAGGCTCAGCAGCAACAGCAGGATGATCAGGATCGGGATCAGGACTCGTGGTTTCATCGGACAGGCCTTCGTTCGCGGCAATACCTCCATGCTGCCACAAAGCCTTCGGCGCGGCGTCGGCAAAAGCAGCGCCGCCGCCCCGGCCGGACCAGCGTCGGGGTTGCGTCCGGAGATCGCCACATCGCTTCGCGACTCGCGATGACGGGGGGTACGAACGACGTCGCGCGAGCCCCCGATTTGTTGTTTTGCGCCCAAATACTTACCCTATGCACACCATTCGGCCCGTTTTCGGCGCGCAATCGAGGATTTCAGCGCGCGCCACGGGACCATCTGTGCCGCCTGCAAGGGCGCGCGACAACGATTTCCGCCAACGCTAAGGAGTAACAATGTCCGCATTGATCTGTGGGTCCATCGCCTACGACACCATCATGGTGTTCCCCGACCGCTTCAAGAACCACATCCTGCCGGACAAGGTGCACATGCTGAACGTGTCGTTCCTGGTCCCGGACATGCGGCGCGAGTTCGGCGGCTGCGCCGGCAACATCGCCTACAACATGAAGCTGCTGGGTGGCGATCCGACCATCATGGCCACCGTCGGCGGCGACTTCGCCCCCTATGCCGACTGGATGGACAAGCACGGCATCTCGCGCAAGCACATCAAGGAGCTGAACGACACCTACACCGGTCAGGCGTTCATCACCACCGACCAGGACGACAACCAGATCACCGCCTTCCACCCGGGCGCGATGAGCTTCTCGCACCAGCAGAAGGTCACCGAGGCCGACGGCATCAAGGTCGGTATCGTCTCCCCCGACGGCCGTGACGGTATGATCGAGCACGCCCAGCAGTTCGCCGAGGCCGACATCCCGTTCATGTTCGACCCGGGCCAGGGCCTGCCGATGTTCGACGGCGATGACCTGAAGCGCTTCCTGGACCAGGCGACCTATGCCGCGTTCAATGACTACGAGGCACAGCTGACCTCCGACCGCACCGGCCTGAGCCTGGACCAGATGGCCGAGATGGTCGACGCGATGATCGTCACCCGTGGCGGCGAAGGCTCCGACATCTACACCGGCGGCAAGAAGATCACCATCCCGTCGGTCGAGCCGGCCGCGATCAAGGACCCGACGGGCTGTGGCGATTCCTACCGCGCCGGCATCCTGTTCGGCCTGGAACAGGGCTATGACTGGGAAACCACCGGCCGCATCGCCTCGCTGATCGGCTCGATCAAGATCGCCCACTCCGGCACCCAGAACCACCACTTCACCGCCGACGAGTTCGCCGACAAGTTCGAGAAGGCCTTCGGCTACCGCTACTAAGCGACCACACGCCGCCCCGGGCACCCGCCCGGGAACGCAAAAGGCCCGGCCCGAGCTCCCTCGGTCCGGGCCTTTTTTATGGATGGCACTTGCTCCGACCCCTGCCCCCGTGGGAGCGTGCTTGCACGCGAAGCCCCTGCCGGCATCCGACTTTGGCGGGAGCTTCGCGTGCAAGCACGCTCCCACAACAAGAACTGTGACTCCAGGGCTAGTCGCGCTGGTAGGTGCCAACCAGACGGTTCATGCCGATCACATGGGGCTCGGCGCGGTCCAGGAACTGCCAGAGCGTGAGGCCGGCAGGAAGCTGCAGGTCGCGATCCAGCGCCAGCAGCCAGAAGAAGTAATGGTGCTTGCCGTGACCCTCCGGCGGCATCGGGCCTCCGTAGCCGGTACCGCCAAAGTCGTTCTCGCCGACATCGCCCAGTTTGGCCGCCTCGGGCAGACCGTCGGTATCCGGCGGCACGTTGTACAGCACCCAGTGCACAAAGCCGTAGGTGCCGGACTTGATCAGCGGGGCATCCGGGTCATGGCAGATGATGGCCAGCGAGCGGGTTTCCTGCGGGAGGTTGCTCCACTGCAGCGCCGGAGACGTGTCCTCGCCCTCGCCCGTGTGGCGCTTCGGGATCGGCTGGCCGGGGCCGAACGCGGAACTGGACAGCTGCATGTCGGACAGTGCAAAACCCATGACCAATCTCCTGTCGGAACGTAGCCACCACCCTACCGCGCACGGCGGACCCAAACCAACCGCTTGCAGCCGCTCGCCGTCACGCGGATCATCTAAGCCATGCTGAACGCCGTAAAACGCTGGCTGGGTCGCGAAGCCCCCCTGACCGGGGCCGCGCGAGCGATCGACCGCGGCCGCTCGGGGATCGAGACCGTGCTGGGCCTGCCCCACCGGCTCGCGGTACCGCTGCTGCGCCGCCACTTTGGCGAGGCCGTGCATCCCTCCGACGAAGAATTCCGCGAGACGGGCAAAAACGGATACTGGTCCCTGCCCACACCCGGTTCGGAGTTCGAAGTCCGCCTGTTCGGCGATGATACTGGGCGCGTCACGGTCGGCACGATCCGCGGTACCAGCGTCTACTCGGGTCTGGTGGTCGTCAGCGAATGGTCACCGGAAAACCCTGTCGCCGTATGGCAGGTGCGCCTGGAAGAGTCGGCCACGGACTCCGCGCGGGCCCTGCACGACTTCCTTCTGGGTGACGCCTCGTCCTGACGATCCGACGATGCGCGACCATGAACAGTCCATCTCGCTGGTACTGGGCAGCGGCGGGGCCCGCGGCCTGACACAGATCGGGATCATCCGCTGGCTGGAGGAACACTCGGACTACCACATCCGTTCCATCTCGGGCTCCTCCATGGGCGCGCTGATCGGCGGCATCTACGCGGCGGGCAAGCTGGATATCTACGAGGACTGGGTAAAGACCCTGCGCCGCCAGGATGTCTGGCGGCTGCTGGACTTCTCGTTCAGCGGCGCCGGGCTGATCCGGGGCGATCGCCTGATCGAAAAGCTGCGCGACATGCTCAGCGACATCGACATCGAAGAGCTGCCGATCTCCTTCACCGCCGTGGCTACCGACATCGAGCGCGAACGCGAGGTCTGGCTGAACACCGGCTCGCTGTTCGGCGCCATTCGTGCCTCCATTGCCATCCCCACCGTGTTCACCCCGGTGCGCCACCAGGGGCGGCTACTGGTGGATGGTGGCCTGCTGAACCCGGTGCCCATCGCGCCGACGCTGAACGATCACACCGACATCACGGTGGCCGTCAGCCTCAACGGGCGCATGGGCGACGAGCTCACGCGCGTCACCCGCCCCAATGCCTTCGATGACGCCGACGTGGACAAGCTCGCCCGCAGCGGACTGAACAAGCGGTTGCAGGAGGTATTGCCGGACCGGGTCGGTGGCTGGCTGCAGGACTGGCAGGACAAGCTGGGCCTGGGATCCACCACCGAGGGCATGAGCCGCGCCCAGGAGGCGCGGGCGCTCGGCCTGATCGATGTTGTCTCCCACTCCATCGAGGCCATGCAGGGCTCGATTGCGCGCTTTCGCATCGCTGCCTACAACCCCGAGCACCTGATCGAGGTCCCGGTCAACGCCTGCGGCATCTTCGACTTCCACCGCGCCCAGGAGATGATCACTCTCGGCTACCACCTCGCCGAACGCAGCCTGGGCCACCAACAGCGTTAGCTCCACCCCCCGTAGGAGGCCAGCCCCCTGGCCGACGGGGTTTTACCCGCGCCCCATCGGCCAGGGGGCTGGCCTCCTACACGGGAAAGGGAACGGCCTTGTTCAGTGCTTGAAATGCACGAACAGGCGCCCGTGATTCTTCGAATCCTTCTCCACCCGGTGATAGCGCTGCTTGACCTCCGGCTGCTGCAAGAAGCGCAGCACACGCTTTTTCAGCTGCCCGCTCCCCTTGCCGTGGATGATCTCCACCGTCTTGATGCGCTTGTCGCAGGCCTCCTCGATCACGCCGTTGAGCGCTGCATCGATCTTGCGCCCGTCGCGAAAGCACTCGTGCAGGTCGATCGACAGCCGCGACATCCCGAACTCAGTTCACCGTCACCACGATGCAGCGCGCCAACTGCTGCACCTTGTTCGACACACTGCCTGACACCAGCCCCTTCAAGTTGCCCAGGCCGCGCGCGCCCATCACGATCATGTCCGCGTGGTGATATTCGGCCTGCTGCAGGATCACCTTGGCCGGCGAGCCGTCCTGGACGTGTCGCTCGATGTCCGTCACGCCCCGTTCCGTGAAGTACTCGCTGGCCTTTTCGGTCAGTTTCTTCGCGATATCGTGAAGCACCTTCGGCGGTACAGCACCCGCGACCGCCGCACCGCCTAGCGCCACGGGCGGATCGTCCGGATCGGGCAGATCCGACAGCTTGCGGATGTGCGGGGGCACCTCCTCGCCCTGCAGTAGCACGCTAAGCAGGACCACTCGTGCCTGGTACTTCGCGGCCAGATCCGCGGCCACCTCCACCGCCCGCCAGGCGTTGTCCGAGCCGTCCACCGGCACCAACATGGTCTTCAGCTCCATTGTCCCCTCCCCATCCACTGCTGCTTGGCCAGACCGCTCCGGCGACAGCTCCAGCCTGCCAGACTTGCTGGACGGGCGCACGGCCGGCCCCCGCCCCCTATACTCCCGAACAGGAACGACCATCCCGGCCAAAGAGAGCCCCGATGACGCGACTGTTCGAGAAGACCTACCCCCAGCCCGGAACCGCCCCTGGGCACGGCGCACACAGCCCCGAACACCCCGCCGGAGAGGTCCGGCTTGAAGCCTGGCGCTACCACAACGAGCAGCTCGAACCGCTGGACCCGCAACAGGCCCTGGCCGAGGGCGAACCGGAATCAGGCTTCGTCTGGCTGCACCTGCAGGGCTGCCCCGGCCCGGAACAACTGCACGCCCTTGGCGAGGCCTTCGGGCTGCACCCGCTGGCGCTGGAGGATGTGCGCCATCGCGGCCAGCGCCCCAAGCTCGACTACTTCGGCGAGCACGCGGTAATCATCCTCAACCAGCCGCAACTGGACGGCGATAGCGTGCGCCTGGACCAGTTCAACCTGTTCGTGAATCCGCGCTTCGTCATCAGCGTGCACAGTGGCGAGACCGACCCGTTCGAGCCCATCCGCCAGCGCATGCGCGGCACCAACCGCAACTTCAACCGCCTGGGGGCCCCGTATCTGGCCTATGCCCTGATGGACGTGGTCGTGGATCAGGCCTTTCCGCTACTGGAGGAACTCGGCGACCGCATCGAAGCCCTGGAAGAACGAGTGCTCTCGCAGCCCGACCACGACACCCTCGGCCGCATCCACGCCGTTCGCCGCGAGCTGCTGGTGCTGCGCCGACAGCTCTGGCCCACGCGCGACGTGATCACCCGCCTGATGCGCGACGACCAGGACCCGTTCGGCCCCGAGATAATGCCCTGGCTGCGGGACGTCCACGACCACACTATCCAGATCATGGACCTGCTGGAGTCCTACCGCGACATGGCCTCCAGCCTGATCGAGGCCTACCTGTCGGCCGTCAACCAGCGCTCCAACGACGTGATCCGCGTGCTCACCATCATCGCCACCATCTTCATCCCGCTCACCTTCATCGTCGGCATCTATGGCATGAACTTCGACCACCCGGAAAGCCCGTGGTCCATGCCCGAGCTCTACACCTATTACGGCTACCCCATCCTGCTCGGCATCATGTTCGCCATCGTCCTCGGCATGCTCTACCTGTTCCGCCGCCGCCGCTGGCTCTAACCCCCAATCACCTGCAGGAGGCCAGCCCTCTGGCCCATCCGGCGCAGGCAGAATCCTATCGGCCAGAGGGCTGGCCTCCTACAACCCATATCCCGTCACCCAAATGGGGACAATGGCGGGGCCGGAACATGGTAAATCTCTGTCTTTAATTGCCTTTTTGCCTTTAGGATCGGACCTTGTCTATCGCGCCTGGTCGGCGCCGAAAACAAACGGCCAGGTGTGATCCCGTGGTGTCTAGGGTGTGCAGAGACTGTCATGCCGCGGACCACCCTGGACCGAGCGGAGGCCGATGCTCTCGCGCATCAGATCCAGCAGGCCATCGACCGCAAACGGATCTTCAGGCTCGAACATCGCTCCCACGCCATGCTCATCCAGTCGCATCACGATGCAATGCCAGACATGGGCCCGGCCATCCCCGGACTCCTCCGGGCTCACGGTCAGCCGCAGTCTCGTATTTTTCGAGACAACCGAATCCGTCAGTTCCAGATACAACCCGCTAAGGCTGACATCGCGGACCCGGCCGCTTGCTCTGCACTCAGAGTCGCCGGCCTTAGTCTCCACCTCGGCTTCCATACGTACGGCCCTGCGGCGCCCCTCTCGAAGATCCATTATCTAACTCCCGTCTTGGCCCCATCGGGCACTGGATTTTGATTTGGCGGCCCCAGACTCTAATGCATGCGGATAGCTCGGTTAACGGTACCGGGCAGTCCGTGAGCCAAGACTCAGGACGGGATCGCACCGTGATAACCAATTGACGTGACGCGCTTTTATATTTCGAAGTGGCACTATCGTGGTCCTCGAATGCGCGTTCGGGTCCAGAAATTTCCCTCGGGGTACCAGGCTCGGCATGCCCCCCGCGAGTGGGAAAAAACACGCCCACCATTCCGTTGGCAGGCCACGTCTCCCATGCACTCCGCACCTGGCGCCAGCGGGTCGGTCCACGGGCCACACGGAACCTGGTTCACTTCAGGCCGGTCTCGTCCCGACGACCCCGGCAGTGCAAAGAAATAGCACCCCACCTCCCCCTGTGGGAGCCTGCTTGCAGGCGAAGCCCCGGCCAAAGCCGGACACGGGCAGGAGCTTCGCGTGCAAGCACGCTCCTACAATTTGTGCCCCCTCATCCTCCCGACCGCCACGCCACGAAGAGCCAGGGCCTCCCCCACGCAGCCCCCCTACGCGAGAACGCTCGAGAAAGAAGACACCCATGTTCTTCGGGCGCTCGGGCGACGGCACCCATCGCCCGTGCGCGGCAGGGACGGTATGTTGGCGAAATGGAGATCGACCCCGTCATCCGCGAATGGCTGCACCTGGCCGGTCAGGCGCCCTCCTCGCATAACACCCAGCCCTGGCGGTTCCGCGTGGACCGCGCGGGGGTGGAGGTCTGGACGGACCCGGCGCGTTCGCTTCCGGTGAACGACCCGACCGGGCGCGAGCGCATCATCAGCTGCGGCTGTGCGGTGCTGAACCTGCGCGTGGCCGCCGCCACTGACGGCCACGGGCTGAACGTGCGCCCGGAGCAGGCGGGCGACGGCCCGTTCGTGCGGTTGCTGACCGGGCACCACGGCGGGGCGGGCCGGCGGGATCTGGCGCCACTGCGGGACTGGATCGGCGAGCGTCGTTCCTGGCGCGGCCGCTTTCTGGCTGACGAGGGCTCGCCGGACATCGTCGAGAAGCTGGTGCAAGCCGCCCACCATGAGGGAGCCTGGCTGCGCCCGGTCACGGACGCCGAGATCCGCAGGGAGATCGCTGACCTGATCCGGGCGGCGACGACGGCACAATGGAAGAACCCGGCCTGGCGCCGCGAACTGGCGCACTGGATGCGCCCGCCCTCCCGCGGCGACGGGCTGCCGGTCGGGCGTGTAACCGGCGGTCTGACCCGCTGGAGCGTCCGCCATCTGGTGTCCGCACGGGCGATGGCCCGCGGCGAGGCGCATATGGCCCGGGCAGCCCCGCTACTGCTGGCGCTGGGCACGGGGATCGAAGGCCCGATGCAGTGGCTGACGGCCGGACAGGCCCTGCAACGTGTACTGCTCGAGGCCACCCGGCACGGGCTCTGCGCACGCTATCTGAATCAGCCGATCCAGCAGGCCGAATGGCGCCCGATGCTGGCCGAGGTCCTCGGCGGGGGCCAGCCACAACTGCTGTTTGCGCTGGGCCGCCCGGACGGCACGCCCCGCCCCACACCGCGCCGCCCGCTGGACGAGCTCCTGAAGCACTGAGGCAAGCGGGAGCTTGGGGTCTGCCTGCGGACTTGGCAGGTCCGGGGATCCATCACCGCGGTACAGCGTCCGCCTTTTGGTATGGCTGTGCCTGCCCCCTGCGTCGGCGGCGGAGCGGGGTCTATGCTCGAGGGGACGTGGGTTCGGTGCGGATCCGCGCGATGCTGGCGAAAAGAGAGGGGCATTATGGCGGGGCCGTATCGGATGCTGCATGGGGCCGGATTGGTGCTGGTACTGCTGGCAGTGGTATCGGCCGCAGGCTGTACCATCAGCCCGCCGATGGAGGGCCTGGATGACGAGCGCAACACGATCGCGGTGGCGCGCGAGGCGGGGCCGAGCGTGGTCTCGGTACGGGTGTCGAGAGCAGCAGAAGAGGACGACGCGGACGCCGACGAGATGACCGAGGTGATCGGGGGCAGTGGCTTCGTGGTGAACGACGCGGGCCAGATCATCACCAATTTCCACGTGATCGCGGCCACGTTAGGCGAGGCGACGGAAGACCGCATCGAGCTGGCCCAGGGGGCCTCGCTGACGGTGTCGTTCCTGGGGACACCGGAGGTGGAGCACGATGTGCGGGTGGTCGGTGCCAACCCGGACGTGGATCTGGCGCTGCTGGAACTGGTGGACCCGGAGGCGGCGCCCGACCCCGGTCCGATCCCGCTGGGGGACTCCGACCGCCTGCAGGTCGGCCAGAAGGCGATCGCGATCGGCAATCCGTTCGGTCTGCATTCGACGGTCACCGCCGGGATCGTGTCAGCGCTGGAGCGCGAGCGCCCGGGGCTGGTGGGGATCGAGATCCCCTACATCCAGACCGATGCGGCGATCAACCCCGGCAATTCCGGCGGGCCGCTGCTCGATTCCAGCGGCGAGGCGGTGGGGGTGAACAATGCCATCCTGGCGCCGGCCGGGACCTTCGCGGGCATCGGTCTGGCGGTGCCGAGCAACCTGGTCACCGAGGCGATGGCGGAGCTTCGCGCGGGCGGTTTTTCCGGCCTGGCGGCCGCGGCGGCGCAGCTGCCGGAACGCCCGCGCATGGGCATGGAGGTGGCGCTGCGGGTAGCGGACTACCCGCGCGGCCTGCGCGCGGAACTGGGGCTGCCGGAGCATGGCGTGGTGGTGACCGACGTCTCGCCCGACGGGCCGGCCGACCGCGCCGGCATCCGGCGGCCGGAGAACGTGGTGCTGGTAAACGGGCGCGCGTTCCCGGTGGATATCGACGTGATCACCCATATCGACGGTCAGCGCGTTGCACGGCCGATCGACATCCAGCGCGTGATCCTGGGGCGCGAGGAGGGCGACGTGGTGACGCTGAAGGTGTGGCGCGACGGCACCGAGCGCGAGGTGGAGATCGCGCTGGAGATCGTTAAGCCGGGCGAGGATTGAGCGCGAAGGGCGGGAACCGCCGCCCTCCTTGCCAGCCTGGGCAAATTGGGCAGCCACCTTTGTGTCCCCGGTGGCCCGCGGCACGGATCGCGAAGTAGCCCATCAATCGCGCTGACTCGACGACGGAAAACCCGGAACCGCGGTGGGCGTGCGCTACACTGGGCGCCGTTCCCGTCCCGCGATGCAATCCATCATGCTGCTTACGTTGCTGATCATGTTCGTCCTGCTGGGCCTTGGCCTCGCGCTGATGCTCTGGCATGCACGGCAGGTGTTTTCGGTGGAGTTGCGCGATGGCGCGGCCCGCGTGCGGCGCGGCAAGCCGCCGGCCGGGTTCGTGCGTGGCTGCGAGGACGTGGCACGCCAGTTCGGCCTGACGCGGGGCCGGATCGCCGCCGTGCGCACCGACTCGGGTGTTCAACTGCGCTTCTCCCGCGATCTTCCAGAGAAGACACACCAGGCCTTTCGCAACGTCTGGACACCACCGCCGGGCGGCGGAGGTGGCGGCGGCATGCGCGCGACGGGATAGCGGGCCGATCCAGCGGATTGCCGTGGCCTCAGCAAGGGCTCGCAATGACGAAAGGGTCCACGCTCGCGGGGAAAAGGCACGTGAGGGGCAGGCCCTGGTTCTTTCCCTCGAACAGCCGCGGGAGCAGGAGGCGTGCGGCCCAGGATACGCGCACCTGCGACCAGCAGGAGCCAACGCCCTCCGCGGCAAGAAAACGCCCGGGATGAACCCGGGCGTCTTGGCCTGCACGCCGGACAAACTGTCCGGCTCAGACCAGCATCACTGCTGATACTGCTCCAGGTCGAAGCGGTCCGCGTTCATCACCTTGGTCCAGGCCTTGATGAAGTCCTGCACGAACTTCTCCTCGTTGTCGTCCTGGGCGTACACCTCGGCGTAGCTGCGCAGGATGGAGTTGGAGCCGAACACCAGGTCGATGCGGCTGGCGGTCCACTTCACCTGATCGTTCTGGCGATCGCGCACCTCGTACACGCCGTTGCCCGCGGGCTGCCAGGCGTAGGCCATGTCGGTCAGGTTGACGAAGAAGTCGTTGGTTAACTGCCCTTCGCGGTCGGTGAACACGCCGTGCTTGCTGCCACCATGGTTGGTACCCAGCACGCGCATCCCGCCGAGCAGCACGGTCATCTCCGGCGCGGTCAGGCCCATCAGCTGGGCGCGGTCGAGCAGCATCTCCTCCGGCTTGACCACATAGTCCTTCTTCAGCCAGTTGCGGAAGCCATCGGCCAACGGCTCCAGGGGCGCGAAGGAGTCGGCGTCGGTCATCTCGGCGCTGGCGTCACCCCGGCCCGGGATAAACGGCACCAGGACATCGTGACCGGCCGCCCGGGCCGCCTGCTCGATGCCCACGCTACCCCCGAGCACGATCAGGTCGGCCACACTGGCCCCGGTCTCGGCGGAGAGCTGCTCGTAAACCTTGAGCACGCGGGCCAGGCGTTGTGGCTCATTGCCTTCCCAGTCCTTCTGCGGCGCCAGGCGGATATGGGCGCCGTTGGCACCGCCGCGCATGTCGGAGCCGCGGAAGGTGCGGGCGCTGTCCCAGGCGGTAGCGACCATCTCGGCGATGCCAAGGCCGCTCTCGGCGATCTTCTGCTTGGTGGCCTCGACGGAGTAGTCGGTATTGCCAGCCGGCACCGGGTCTTGCCAGATCAGGTCTTCCTGGGGTGCGTCTGGCCCGATGTAACGGGTCTTTGGACCGAGGTCGCGGTGGATCAGCTTGAACCAGGCGCGGGCGAAGCAGTCCTTGAAGTACTCGGGGTCCTTGCGGAACGCCTCGATGTACTTCCGATAGATCGGATCCATTTTCATCGCCATATCCGCATCGGTCATGATCGGGTTATGACGGATGGACGGATCCGTGGCATCGACCGGCTTGTCCTCCTCCTTCATGTCGACTGGCTCCCACTGCGAGGCCCCGGCGGGGCTCTTCTTGAGCTCCCACTCGTGGTCAAGCAGGGCATCGAAATAGCCCATGTCGAACTGGGTCGGGTTCTTGGTCCAGGCACCCTCGATACCCGAGGAGACGGCGTTGGTGGCCTTGCCCTGCATATTGGGGTTCTTCCAGCCAAAGCCCTGTTCCTCGACATCGGCCCCTTCGGGCTCGGGACCGAGGATGGAGGCATCACCGTTGCCGTGACACTTGCCTACGGTGTGGCCGCCAGCGGTCAGCGCCGCGGTCTCCTCGTCGTTCATCGCCATGCGGGCGAAGGTCTCGCGGACCTGCTCGCCGGTCTTGAGCGGGTCGGGCTTGCCGTTGACCCCTTCCGGGTTCACGTAGATCAGGCCCATCTGGACGGCCGCCAGGGGGTTCTCCATGGTCTCGGGCTTGTCGACGTCGCCATAGCGCGTGTCGGAGGGTGCCAGCCACTCCTTCTCGGCCCCCCAGTAGGTGTCCTTCTCGGGGTGCCAGATGTCCTCGCGGCCAAAAGAGAAGCCGAAGGTCTTCAGGCCCATGTTCTCGTAGGCCACGTTGCCGGCCAGGATGATCAGGTCGGCCCAGCTGATCTTGTTGCCGTATTTCTTCTTGATCGGCCACAGCAGGCGGCGCGCCTTGTCCAGGCTGACGTTGTCCGGCCAGCTGTTGATCGGCGCGAAGCGCTGGTTGCCGGTGCCCCCGCCCCCCCGGCCATCGGCGATGCGGTAGGTGCCTGCCGCGTGCCAGGACATGCGGATCATCAGGCCGCCGTAGTGGCCCCAGTCGGCCGGCCACCAGTCCTGGCTCTCGGTCAGCAGCGCGTGCATGTCCTTCTTCAGCGCTTCGAAGTCGAGCTTCTTCACCTCTTCCCGATAGTCGAAGTCCTCGCCCATCGGGTTCGTCTTGCGGTCATGCTGGTGCAGGATGTCCAGGTTCAGCGATTCCGGCCACCACTCCGTGACGGAGTGGCCCTCGGTGGTCTGGCCACCATGCATGACCGGGCACTTGCCCATGTTCTGCTGCTCACCCATGTCGTTCTCCATGTTCGCTGCGTCGAGATTGTTCGTCTTTCGGAAACCGCCATCCGTGCACACGGCAATAGGCTTCCTCGAGGGCGGCGAACCATTCCACTCCGGACTCCAACCGGCCGAAGAGCGGCTTGCTACCCGTTTGTTTATGAAGGTAGGCCCCAGGAGTCATGGGTACCAGTTGAGATTGCCCATCCCGGCGATAGCCGGCGGTTATCGCGCCGGCGAGTGCTACGGATTGCGCACAGAGGGCAACATCCAGTCCACGCCCCCACCAACATCCCTACCCCGCTCACCTTCATCATCCGCAGATACGGTTACCCAGTCCGACCCGCCAACCGGACTCCCGTTCACCCCGCCCCCCAGCGCCGATTGCGCCATCCCGGCCACTGTGCGCAGTGAATCGGCCGTCAGAGCGACCACGGCAACGCGGCGGGCCACCCCCCACCACAAAGCCACCACATCCCTAACGTCACGCGGCATCTGGTAGCACAACCCCCATTTCCCACACTCCCGTCGCCCCACGCGTAACCGCCGAAACAGCCGGCACCCCGTCGATCGCTGTGCCGGAACACGCGGAGGCCTTTCTCGACCGCTGCCGCGACAACAACCGCGCGGTCAACCCTGCCACTGCCGCCTGACACACCCAACGACCCGCACCGTCAACGACTGACCGCCCGCCCCAAGCCCCAAAAGCCATCAAAACCGCCGCAAGAAACCCGGTACAGAACACCACGCTTCCAATGTGTGCCGGCAGCCTGTATTGCATTTGCGATACATGGCGAGGAGGTCGTTGTGGAGACACAGGATAAAAACACGACGTTGCCAGCCCTGCGGGTCAGCGATGGCTTTCGGCATCAGGTGGAGCAAGCCCTTGGGGAGGGAGAGACACTGTCGGCCTTCATCGAGGAGGCCGTGCGGCACGAGATTGACCGTCGGCGCGCCCGGGCCGGGTTCCTGGCGCGCGGCCTGGAGTCCGCGCGCAGCGCCCGGGAAACGGCGGAGTACTACCCGGCCCAATCGGTGCTGGACGATCTCGACCCTCTGTTAACCAAGCAGTAACCCGCCCGCTGGAGTCTCAAGGATGAGTTACTCGGTACGCTTCACGGCGCAGGCGCGCGAGGATCTCCTGCGACTTGTCGCTTTCCTCGCCGATCGCGACCCGGCGGCCGCGGCCCATGCCCGAGACGCCATCGGCGAGGCGGTGTCGCCACTGGAGCGCTTTCCGCTGAGCTGCCGCACGCCCGATGCCTCCCACCCGCGCATCCGCGAACTCCTGATTCCGTTTGGCCGCTCTGGTGATGTCGCCCTGTTCGAGATCGACGATGCCGAGACGGTCACCCTGCTGGCGTCTCGGCACCCGCGCGAGGACGACTATTTCTGATGCGCCCGGAGGCAATAACAGGACCAGGCCATTGGCTCAGAGGGTGTCACAGCGACCGCCAATCAATGGGCTTCCATGGAGCCATGACCGCGGACGACATGGCCATTCGCCATCCGAGAGGAGCTGCGCAGATGGCAATCACTGAAATTCGCGGGATCCGGGTGGGTTAGTCGCGAATGTTGTGGCCTGTACTTCTTCCCATTTTTGTTCTCGGGATGGCTGTCGCGATCCTCATTTCGCGGGATCGAGCGGGTTTCGGCACGCGCGCGTCGTATGCGTTGCTCGCAATCCTGGCGCCACTTGCGCTTCTTGCAGTGGGGAGCTGGCTGCAGGTGGGCCAGGCGTCCGGATGGCTGCTCAACGGATGGGCGATCCTGACTTTGGTCAGCCCCTACTTGGTGCGGACGCTGTATGTATTCCGGGAATCCCGCCGGGGCGTCAACGACTAATGCGGTCATCCGAACGAGCGGGGTCGGACCATGCCTTTTGCCCTTGGACCTCATCGAGTCGCTTCGCACAAGCGACCGGTGCCTTGCGGGCCGGCTCGCATGAAGCAGTAATAAAAATGCAAGATAATGGGAAGGGCCGATTTTCCGGGTGGTGCCCGTAGCGATGGCAGGTACCGGCTCGGCGGAGCCTAAGGGGGCAAACGTGAGGGTAAACATCGAGGTTCCGGGACAGTATCGCTTCGGCCTGAGCCACCTTGGCTTCCGCCCGTTCTTTCTGCTGGCCGGGCTGTACGCCGTGCTGGTCGCGGGTCTGTGGACCTGGCTCTACCACGTCGACATGGCGGCGCTGCCCACGGCCGCCTTTGGTGGGCCCTTCGCCTGGCATGGCCATACGCTGATATTCGGCTACGGGATGGCGGTCGTCGCCGGTTTTCTGCTCACGGCCGTGCGCAACTGGACCGAGATGCAGACGACCCACGGGCCCGCCCTGCTGGTACTGGCCGGGCTCTGGCTCGGCGGCCGGGTCGCGGCGTTGTTCGGGGACCCCGGGCTGGTCGCGATGGCGCTGTTCGATCTCGGCTTTACCCTCTGGCTGCTGGCCGCCCTGGCCCGCCCGGTGTGGAAGGCGCGTCAGTGGGGCCAACTGGCGGTGATCGGCAAGGTCGCCTTGCTGGGGGCCAGTAACGGCCTGTTCTATCTGGGCGCCTTCGACCTGCTCGACGGGGGGCAGCGCCTGGGGCTCTACTCCGGGGTCTACCTGCTGCTGTCGCTGATCCTGATGATGGGGCGCCGGGTGATCCCGTTCTTTATCGAGCGCGGGCTGGACGGGGCCTTTACGCCGGTGAACCGGGTCTGGCTGGACCGCCTGGCCCTGGTGCTGTTGCTGGCCTTCTGGCTGGTGGAGGTCTTCCTGCGCTGGCCAACGGTCGCGGCGGCGCTGGCGGCCGGTCTGGCCGTGGTGCATGGCGTGCGCTGGGCGGGCTGGCATACGCCGGCGCTGTGGGGCAAGCCGCTGCTCTGGGTGCTGATGCTGGCCTACGGCTGGATCGTGATCGGCTTTGCGCTGCGGGCCGCGGCCGAGTTCACGCCCCTCGCCCCGATAGCCGCGCTGCACGCCTTTACCTACGGGGGCATCGGCCTGATGACCCTGGGCATGATGACGCGCGTGGCCCTGGGCCATACCGGCCGCAATGTCTTCGATCCACCGCGCATCCTCGGGGTGCTCTTCGCCCTGCTGGCCATCGGGACGCTGGTACGGGTGGTCGGCCCCCTGCTCTGGCCGGCCCTGACCGCAAGCTGGATGGGCGCCTCGCAACTCCTGTGGATCGCCGCCTTCGCGGGATTCGTCTGGGTGTACGCCCCGATGCTGGTAAAGCCGCGCATTGACGGGCGTTACGGCTAGTGAGACGCCCTCTTCCGGCGGGACGTGTTCAGCCCTTGATGCACACCAGGGGCTCGACGCGGGCGACGAGGCGTGCAAGGCCGGCCTCGTGGGTGGCCTGCACGACCTCGGCGACGTCCTTGTAGGCGCCCGGGGCCTCCTCGGCCACGCCGCGCAGGCTGGGGCTGCGGATCACGATGCCGCGCGCGGCCAGTTCATCGACCAGGGCGCGCCCGCGCCACTGGCGGGTGGCCTGATGGCGACTCATCGCGCGGCCCGCACCGTGACAGGCGGAGCTGAACGACAGGTCCTCCGCCTGGCGGGTACCCGCCAGGATGTACGAGGCGGTGCCCATGGAGCCGCCGATCAGCACCGGCTGGCCGGCATCCCGCAGTGCGGCCGGGAGCTGCGGATGGCCAGGGCCGAAGGCCCGGGTCGCACCCTTGCGGTGCACGTAGAGTTCACGTTCGCGGCCGTCGATCACGTGGCGCTCGGTCTTGCAGGTGTTGTGCGAGACGTCGTAGAGCAGACCCAGCTGCGCCGCAGGCAGGACGTCGGCAAAGACCTGGCGGGTCAGGTGGGTGATGATCTGGCGGTTGGCCAGCGCGCAGTTGATGGCGGAGCGCATCGCCCCGAGGTAGCGCTGGCCCACCTCGGAACGAATCGGCGCACAGGCCAGTTCGCGGTCGGGCAGGTGGATCCCGTGCTCCTCGGCGGCCAGGGCCATCTCGCGCAGGAACTCGGTGCCGATCTGGTGGCCCAGCCCGCGCGAGCCGCAGTGGATGCTGACCACCACCGCACCCCCTTCCAGCCCGAAGGTGCGGGCTGTCTCCTCGTCGTAGATCTCGGTGACGTGCTGCACCTCAAGGTAGTGGTTGCCGGAGCCCAGGGTGCCCATCTCCTTGCGCTGCCGCTTGCGCGCGAGCTCGGATACCGCGTGCGGGTCGGCACCGGCCATGCGGCCGCGTTCCTCGGTGCGGTCGAGGTCGGTGTTCTCGCCATAGCCCTGGGAGACGGCCCAGGCGGCGCCGCCGTCCAGCATCTCGGTCATCTGCTGGTCCTGCAGGTGGATGCGGCCGGTGCTGCCGACGCCAGCGGGGACGGTGGCAAACAGCGCATCCGCCAGCTCGTGCTTCACCGCCTCGATGTCCTGGCGGGCGAGCCCGGTGTGCAGGGTGCGCACCCCGCAGGAGACATCGAAGCCGACCCCGCCGGCGGAGATCACGCCGCCCTCGTCGGGGTCGAAGGCAGCCACACCGCCGATCGGAAAGCCGTAGCCCCAGTGGGCATCCGGCATCGCATAGGAGGCCTGGACGATGCCGGGCAGCGTGGCGACGTTGGTGGCCTGTTCGGCAACCTTGTCGTCCATCTGGCTGATCAACTCGGCCGTGCCGTAGATAATCGCGGGGACCCGCATATCGCCCCTGGGCTCGAGCTGCCAGGCGGTGTCGGAGAGGCGGGAAAAGCGGCTCAGGTCCATGGTGTTCCTCCCGGCCTCGGGTAACCCCGCAACGGCCTTCAGGGGAAGGGACAACGGGCTGCCGCACACGGCGCGTTCAGATGTCGAGCACGCATTGTGCGAGCCAGCGCCCGTCGTCCTCGCGGCGCACGTCGAGCTGCGTGAAAGTGGCCCCCTTCACCTCCACGCAGGGCTGGTGACGCGCAACATCGGTCTTCTCGCCCCACGCCTCGGCCAGCAGGCGGTCGCCCTCGCTCCGCACGCGAAAGCGCGAGAACAGAAGACCGTTCACGGCCATCTCGTACACCAGGCCGTTGAGAAAATCATAGAGCAGGATTTCCGGGTCTGCGGCCTGCGCATGGATCTCCACGCGGATCTCCGGGCGCACGGCATCCGGATCGGTAATCACCGCGGTCATCGCGTGAGCAGCAGCGGCGAAGGCCTCGTCGAGGGTGCTACCGAACCCGCGCACACCCATATCGGCCACATGCGGGAAGTGCTCCCAGCGCTCCGCCGGGACCGGCCGTGGCGGCGTTGCGCTCATGCCGGCGGGCCCGTATCAGCGCATGCGCTGACAGGCGGCCAGCGGCCCCGCCCAGGCGTCGAGAAGCTGCTGGCGCACACGGGCATCGTCACAGCGGTGCAGTTCCTGTCGCGTGGCAGCGAAGGTGTGCGTGACCCAGCCATCGTCCGCAGCGCATTCGACCTGGATCTCCCAGCCACCGTCACGCGGCTCGACATCGAAGGTGTAGTTGCTCAGGTGCAATTCCTCCAGCAGGCCGCTGACGACCTCCCGGGCCCGGGCAACTTCCTCAATCGACAGCACCATGGTCTCCTCCGACATATTTCCCCGCAGCCACTGTCCGAACCGGCAGATGGCGTGTGCGAACGGCGGGCGCCACGTAGTGTCGGGGCGGGCCCATCCGCGCGGTCCGGCCCCTCGCGACGAGCGGCAGCAGACGCGCCCCACTCTCGAGGCCCGACATCGCTGTCACACCCGATCGGGCAGGACGCCTGGGCCTGCGCCCGTCATGCCGAGTCCGCAACAGGCTCGTGCATCTGCAATGATGTAGGCCATTGATGGCTCGCGTGCAACACAACGGCGGCCGCTGGAGCCTGGTACAGAACGCCAAAGGGAACGGGGAGAGTAATGCTGGAACTGGGTGTGGTCGCGCTGGCGACCTTCTTCGTGACCGTTGGCCCCGTGGACGTGGCGGTGGTCTTCGCCGTGCTGAGCCAGGGCATGACACGCGCACAGCGCCGCCGTATGGCCTGGCGCGCCGCGTTGCTGGCGACGGGCATCCTGATGCTGTTCGCCCTGCTCGGCGAGTCGCTGCTGTCGCTGCTGGGCATCACCATGCCGGCGCTGTACACCGCCGGCGGCATCCTGCTGTTGCTGATCGGGATCGACATGGTCTTCGCCCGCAGCTCCGGCGGGGTCTCGGCAACCCCGGCGGAAACCACCGAGGCACGCAGCCGGGGCGACATCTCCGTGTTCCCGCTGGCCACACCCATGCTGGCCGGGCCGGGCGCGATGGGGGCGGCGATCCTGCTGATGAGCCGGGCCGGCGACGACTGGGCAGCCCAGGCCGTGGTGCTGGGCGCGCTGGTGGCGATCATGGTGCTGGCCCTGATCTGTCTGCTGGTGGCCTCAAGGCTGCAGCACCTGCTGGGAGTGACCGGCGCCCATGTGCTGACACGCATCCTCGGCGTTCTACTGTGCGCGCTGGCCATGCAGTTCATGTTCGACGGCCTCGAGAAAAGCGGCCTGCTGGGGTAGGTTCGCAGGACCGCCCGGGGCCGCAGGTCTCCGGCCGGAAAATCCTCTATGCTCGGAACAAGGCGGCCCGTGTGGCCGGGGGTGGGCCCCTGCCACCACCCGCGGGAGGGCAAGCCATGCGTTCCAGTCTTGCTGTGCGGCGCCAGTCCCTGGCGATCATGCTGCTGGTAGTGGTGAGTTTCGCGCTGGCGGCCTGTGCGCCGCGGGTGACGGTGCAGGAGGAACGCGCCCTGGGGGCGGATCTGGCGCGGCAGATCAACCAGGAGCTGCCGATCGTCGACGACCCGGCGATCGACCGCTACATCAACCGGCTGGGCCGTTCGATCGCCCGCGTGGCCGACCCGCACGGTGACTTCGACTATACCTTCTACGTTGCCAACACCCCGGAGATCAACGCCTTCGCCGTGCCGGGCGGGCATGTCTATGTCTATCGCGGACTGATCGAACGCGCCGCGAACGAGTCGCAGCTGGCGGGGGTGCTGGCGCACGAGGTCGCCCATGTGGTGGAGCGCCACGGGATCGAGCAGTGGCAGCGGGCGCAGCAGGCCCAGCTGGGGCTGGCGGTGCTCTACGGCATCCTGCTGAACCGCGACCCCGGGGCCATCGAGCAGGTGGCGATCCAGCTCGGCGCCGCGGGGGTGTTCGCCGGTTACAGCCGCACCGCCGAACGCGAGGCCGACGATCTGGCGATCGGCTACCTGGTGGACGCGGGGATCCATCCGGCCGGGTTGGTGGAATTCTTCGAGGTGCTGCTGGCGGAGCGTGACCGCGACCCGGGACGCCTGGAGCAGTTCTTCGCCACCCACCCGACCACGCGCGAGCGCATCGAGCGCACCCGGGCGGAGATCGAGGCGCTGCCGCCGGGCACCCTCGCCGGGCTGCGGCGTGACCACGACGATTTCCAGCGATTCCGCCGGCAGGTGAGCGCGCTGCCCGACGGCGGGACCTGACGGCGCGTCCGGCGTCGCCGCATGCGCTGAACAAGGCCGGGATGACTTTGTTCGGCACTGCCCCGGAGGGAGTTGGAAGGAGATGCAGGAGCGCCTTTCGCATATCGCAGGTTTCGACGACGCCCCCTTCGCCCGACGACATCGGGGCGACGTGATGGTGGTGGGCACGGTGTTCGCCGGCGCGCGGCTGGACGGGGTGATTTCGACCCGGGTGCGCCGCGATGGGGCCAACGCCACCGTGCGGCTAGCCGAATGCCTGCTGGCCAGCCCGTTCGCGCCGCAGCTGCACGCAATTTTGTTGCAGGGGATCGCCTTCGCCGGCTTCAATGTGGTGGACCTGCGGGCACTGCGCGAACGTACCGGACTGCCGGTGCTGGTGGTGACACGCCGGGCGCCGGATCTCCAGGCGGTGCGCCGGGCGCTGCTGGAGCACGTGCCGGGCGGCACCCGCAAGTGGCGGCTGATCGAGGCCGCCGGGCCAATGGAACCGCTGGCCGGGCTGCAGGTGCAGCGCTGCGGGATCAGCCGCGAGGCGGCGGGGCACTTGCTCGAAGCGCAGCAGATTCACAGCCGGCTCCCGGAGGCGCTGCGGGTCGCGCACATGATCGCGGGCGGCGTAACCGCCGGGGTCAGCCGCCATCGGCCATGACCATGGACACACAGGCCGTGTTTCGCGAGCAGTTCGGTTTTCAGGTGCCTGGGGATGAACCGCACGGGACGCCTGCACTCGTGTCAGGCCAACCACGAGGGTGACCGTTGGCTCGCGCGTATATCGGTACCTCCGGCTGGAACTACCGCGGGTGGAAGGACGACTTCTACTGCGGGATTCCGCAACGCGAATGGCTCGCGCATTGCGCGCGCCACTTCACCGGGCTGGAGATCAACGGCACCTTCTACCGCCTGCCGGAGTTGTCCACCGTGCAGCGCTGGGCCGACCAGGTGCCGCCCGAGTTCGGCTTCGCGATCAAGGGCAGCCGCTACGTCACCCATATCCGCCGGCTGAAGGACGCCGCGGATTCGGTTCGGCTGCTGCGCGAACGCATGCAGCCGATGGGCGCGCGGCTGCGGGCGGTGGTGTGGCAGCTACCGGCGAACTTCCGTCTGAACCACGAACGTCTGGAGGCGTTTACCGCCGCGCTGGGAGGCTGGCCGGAGGTACGCCACGCGATCGAGTTCCGCCACGTCAGCTGGTTCAGCGATGCGGTGGCGGAGCAGCTGGAGGCGGCGGGTGTCGGCATCTGTCAGTCCGATGCCCCGGACTGGCCGTGCTGGGAGGCGGTGACGAGCCCGCTGGCCTACTGCCGGCTGCACGGCCATACGCGCACCTATGCCTCGGCCTACAGTGATCGCCTGCTGGAGCACTGGGCCGGACGGGTGCGCGAGTGGATAGCACAGGGGCGCGAGGTGCATGTCTACTTCGACAACGATGCCGAGGGGGCCGCGCCACAGGATGCCCTCCGCCTGATCGAGCGACTGCAGGATGCCGCCTGAGGCATGACAAACAGGTGGTCCCGCCTCGTGCGAGGCCATGGCCAACACGCCCCAGGCCCAATGGACGATGAACGACGCCTTCGCCTTTGCGAGCCACTGCGTGGGGCGCTGATGCGGGTTTCCGGCGTAAGTCCCGGAGCCCCGCCTGGGGCTCGACCGACAGGTTGCCGCGGCCCCTGCGGGGCGCGCAGCACGATAACGAATGGCGCACCCCGGCTGACTACTGCGAGCAGAGGCCGCCGTCGACGACGTAGGTGTTCCCGGTGCAGCCGGAGGCGGCGTCGGACAGCAGGAATACCGCCATCCCAGCGCATTCCTCGTTGCTGACGTAGCGGCCCAGCGGGATCCGGGCCTCGAAGGACTTGTGCACCTCGTCGGCGTGGCCCGGGTTCGCCTGCTCCTCGATGGACTGCATCATGCGGTTGGCAACGGGCCCGGGGTTGAGCGTATTGACGCGGATGTTCTCCGGTCCCAGCTCGGCGGCCAGGCACTTCATCATACCCACCACCGCGTGCTTGCTGGACACGTACGGCGAGAGGCCGACGGCGCCGCGCAGCCCGGCCACGCTGGATGTGATCACGATGCTGCCGCCATTGCCACGGCGCAGGGCCGGCAGGGCCGCCTCCGCGCCCAAGCGCACGCCATGCACGTTAACGGCGAAGACCTTTTCCCAGGCCGAGTCCGAGCGGCTGTCGAACGGGCCGACCTCGCCTTCGATCCCGGCGTTCAGGAACACGCCATCCAGGCGCCCGAAACGTTCCAGCGCGGTCGCGACCATGCGCTCGTTGTCCTCGCGCCGCGTGACGTCCACGGCCAGGCCCACCGCCCGTTCGCCCAGGGACTGGGCAATGGCCTCGACCGGCCCGGCCTCACGATCGGTAATCACCACACTGGCACCCTGCTCGTACGCCATGCGCGCCGTGCTCTCGCCAATACCACCGGCGCCACCGGTGATTGCGATCACTTTTCCTTCCAAGGGACTCATGCTGTGTCTCCTTCGTCATGCAGTCGGGTAACCGCGGCAAGGCGCTCGCGGACAAAAACATTATCAGGCCGGCAAAGGCCCGGTATCTTGATGCGGGTCACGACTCTCTCCGCATACGCCTCCCGGCGGGACGAAGAACGATTTACAGGTTCGTGTACTTGCGCGCGCGGCCACGCGCCTTGTCCACCGGGTATTTCTTCGCGTTGGTTTCCAGCTTGTCGTTCGCGGCCTGTACGAGATCGATGTCCAGCTTGCGGGCCAGCATCAGCAGATAGATCTGCACATCCGCGATCTCGGACCGGACCTCCTCCAGCGCCTCGCCGGACAGGCCGCGCGACTGCTCCTCGGTCAGCCACTGGAAGTGCTCGATCAGCTCGCCGACCTCGCCTGCCAGCGCCATCGAGAGATTCTTCGGCGAATGGAACTGCGCCCAGTCGCGCTCCTCGACAAACGCCTCCAGCCGCGTCGCCAGCTCATCCAGTTCGCACCTGGTGGTCGACCCCATGGTCATCGCTCCCGTCGCATCCATTTCTCTGGACTCGACACCGTAACGAATCCGCTCGCTTCGGTAATAGCCCTGCCTCGCGCCAACCCGCCCGACACGGCATACGCCGAAATTCGGTAAGGTTTCCCGAACCGGCTTTTCAGCCCGGCAACAAGAGCGCGAAGGACTGCACCGATGGGACTATCAGACCGCAATTACGACCGCGACGGGCCACCACGGCGGAAGCGGACAAAGAGAGGACGCGCAACCCCCGAAGCGCTGCTGGATCGCAGCAGCAAGCAGCTCCTGCTGGTCGGGCTCATCCTGGCGTTCGTACTGGCGCTGGCGTACCTGGTGCATTACCACATGCAAATCCGGGCGGTGAACAACATGCTCGAGCGCCTGGGCCTGATCCAGGCCGAGACCGCCGAACGGCTCGTCACCCCGGCAGTCGACGCGCTGCACGAGCGTCAGGAACGCCTGCAGATCCAGCGCCAGCGCGAGCAAGCCGCCCGACAACGCGAGGCACAGCAAGCGCGCAGAGAACGCGCGTTCGAGCGCGCCTTCGTCGAACAGTACGAGGTCCCGGAAGGCTGCGATAGCTGGGACTCCCAGGCCCAGATGGTCGAATGCACCAACCATCGCATTCGGGCCCGCCAGGAGTTCAGGGCCGAGTTCTTCGGCGAGTCCACCCCCAACCAGATACTGCTGGAAAGCGGACCACGGTAGCCGCGATCACCCGTGGCGACCGGACCACAGCGCCCGGGAACAACACTCAGGCCGGTAGCGGCAACCCACCCTGATGGAGGAACCGGGTCAGCGGGAAGTCGTGGAATGTGCCATCGCCAGGCTTGAGAAAGCGGACGTGCTCGGCGGTGAGCTGACACAGCCAGGGATCCTGGCGTGCAGGCTTGTTGCGGGTGAATGGACGCGGGCTGTAGAGCGCGAGATTCAGGCCACCCGCGGTATCGCGGGCGGATGTGTATTCGAACAGCTCGATACCGGCCTCGCGCAGGATCGCCCCCAGGGCCTGGGTGGCCTGATAGTCGGCGGGGTGGCGCAATCGCTCCGCGTATTGCGCGAATGGCGGCTCCTGGAGCCGCAGACCGTCAGCACTTTGATAGCGGGCGGCGAACAGGGTGTGCTGGGTGTCGAGCTTGCGCGCCGGCGGCGTGGCCATACCGTGCCAGAAGACGAAGCGGTAGTAAGCGGCCTCGGCCAGGACGGTGCGCTCGCGCAGGGCACCATAGAACAGACTGGGCTCATGGCGCCGGCCAAAGCGCGAACCGTGGCGCAGTGGTGGATAACGAAACGGGGTCGCCAGCAGATAGTGCAGCCGCTCGGTACCCGGGCGCAGGGGCGGCTTGGTGGCCTCCAGCATCTCTTCCAGTACGGCCTGGCGGTCGAGCGAGGAGACAAGCTGGTTGGTGGCCACCTGCTCCTGGCTCTCGACCAGGCGCAGGACCTCGCCACGCAGCGTGACGCGCGGCGCCGTTGCCACCAGCGCATTCCAGTCCGGCATGGCAGTGCGCCGACTCAAAGCTTGCCGCGGATCGCGTCGAGATACTCCAGAACGCCGACCAGCCCCTGCACCGTGCGGATCTGCTCGGCCGGCACACCACCCGTGTGGTGGTTCCGCGTGTGCATCCAGTGCTTCATCGCAGCGGGATCGCCACCCGTCAGGACGTACAGGGCGCGGTAACAGCGAATCAGCAACAGCGCGAGCTCACCCGGCTTGCTGGCCGGGTCGATATTGCCCCGGCTGATGTCCGTGCGCCCGCGCCCGACGACCGCACCCAGGTCCGCCTGGGTCAGGCCCAGCGCCTTGCCGGCATTGACCAGTGCCTCGCGCAGGACATCTGCACGCTCCGCAGCCGGAATCGTTGCGACACTCACAGGCGACCTCCATAAACGTCCGGTTGCACAATTCCTGCAATTATGTGCTTGACGCACATTATGGACCCGCAGGCTCCAAAGCGCCAGTCACAAGGGTTCTCGACGTGCCTTGCAACCCGCAACGGGCGGAATGTCACGAACCGGACGTGCGCCGGCGTGACGGGGCTCCCGATCCACGACAAAACCCTCTAATGTTGGGAAGTGAGCAGACGCAATCGACCAGAAAGAGGCATGGTATGACGGCAATCGGGATGCGAGCGGTATATGGGCGACTTGCCGCCGTCTTGGCACTGGCCGGGATGTTTGTGCTGGCGAGTGCCTGCGCACCACGAGTATCGGTGCAGGAGGAGCGCCAGCTGGGCGAGGAGCTGGCCGAGGACCTGAACGCGGAGCTGCCCATCGTCGAAGAGCCGGCCATCAACGACTACATCAATTCGCTGGGGCGCTCGATCGCGGCGGTAGCCGATGACCGCGAAGAGATCGACTACACCTTCTATGTCGTCAACGGGCCCGACGTGAATGCCTTCGCGGTGCCCGGCGGCCATATCTATGTCTACCGCGGTCTGATCGAGCGGGCCGATGACATGTCCGAGCTGGCCGGCGTGCTGGCGCACGAGGTCGGGCATGTGGTGAAGCGCCATGGCATCGACCAGTGGCGCCGCGCGCAGCAGGCGGAAATGGGGCTTGCCGTCGTCTACGGCGTGATTCTCGGACGCGATCCTGGCGCGGCGGAGCAAGTCGCCGTGCAGGTCGGCGCGGCCGGCGTATTCGCCGGCTACAGCCGCGAGGCGGAGCGCGAGGCGGATGACGTCGCCATTGGCTATATGGTGGATGCCGGCATCCACCCCATCGGCCTCGTCTCGTTCTTCGAGACCCTGCTGGACGAGCGCGACCGCGACCCCGGCCGGGTCGAGCAATTCTTCGCCACCCACCCCACCACCCGCGAGCGCGTCGAGGACACCCAGGCAAGCATCGACGCGCTCCCGGAGGAAACACTGGACGGACTGGCGCGAGACAGCGATGATTTCCAGCGCTTTCGCCGCCAGGTCGAGGCACTACCGGAACCGGAGTCGGATTAGACCAACATGTCCATGCTCACCGCCTTACTGCTGATGATCGCGCTGCTACTGGCCGCGGCGGCATTGATCATCTGGCAGGCCAGCATCCTGTTCAGTCTCGAGATCGTGGACGGCAAGCCGCGGGCGCGGCGCGGCGACGTGCCCATGCACTTCGAGCATACCGCTCGGGATGTCGCCCGGCGCTACGGGATCCAGCGCGGGCGCGTGACCGCCATGCGTACCCGCGAGGGCGCGCGCCTGCGCGCCTCCGGCTCCATCCCCCGCGAGGCGCAGGGCGAGCTGCAAACCGCCCTGAAGCGCATCAAGCTCGGTCGCCGCAAACGCCGCAAGCGCCGCTAAACGAGTACGGGGCGCCGATCCGCGCCCTCGTACGGCACGGATCAGTGGCTGTGATGATGGCCGTGATCGTGCTGATGATCGTGCGCACCGGGCCGATCTTCGTCGTAGCCACGGGCACGCTGGTAGGCCTCCTTCTGCTCGTCAGACAGCAGCTCGTCCATTTCCAGGTGGTAGGACAGGTGGACGTGGCGTAGCCGCCCACGCAGCTCGCCGATCTCGACCGTCAGCGCCTCGATCTGGTCGCTGGTGATCTCGCGCGAGGCAAAGCGCTCGTCGAGTTCACGCTCCAGATCGACGATCCGCTGCCCCAGCTCCCGCGCCTGCTCGCGCATGGCATCGAACAGCCGCTCGGTTTCCGCCTGCTGTTCCGCGTTGAGGTCCAGTTGATCGGCCACCTCCAGCACGTGTTGCGGACCGGGATAGCCATGTAACTCCGCCGGCAGGGCCATTCCCAGCCCCTGCCCGTCCAGCAGACCCTCCTGCTCCTCGGCCGACAGGGCCTTGATCTCGCGGTCCTGCATCGTCATATACGGATTGGCCAGCGCGGGCGCCATACAGCCGGCCAGCGCCAGTCCGAAAACCCAGCGCATGGGGGACAGAGATTTCATCGGGGACTCCATGGGTGATGCTTCCTGGGGCATGACGCCTGATCGAGCCCAAAGGGATGGCCGGGTTCCGCCACAAGCCGCGGGCAACTGTCCGAGCGCGGACACATGTATTGGCATGTAATCTCGTTAAACGGCGACGTCGGCCAGGTGGCCCTTGCCTTCCAGCCAGGCGCGGCGATCTGCGGCGCGCTTCTTGCCGAGCAGCATGTCCATCAGCTGCTGGGTGTCATCGGCGGCGTCCAGGGTGAGCTGCACCAGACGCCGGGTGTCCGGGTTCATCGTGGTCTCGCGCAGCTGCAGCGGGTTCATCTCGCCGAGGCCCTTGAAGCGGGTCACGGCGACCTTGCCCTTCAGCTTTTCCGCCTCGATGCGCTCCAGCACGCCGGCCTTCTCGTCGTCGTCCAAGGCGTAGAAGGTCTGCTTGCCGACATCCACGCGATAAAGCGGCGGCATTGCGATGTACACATGCCCGCGCTCGACCAGCGGTCGGAAGTGCCTCAGGAACAGCGCACACAGCAGGGTGGCGATGTGCGCGCCATCGGAGTCGGCATCGGCCAGGATGCAGACCTTGCCGTAACGCAGCCCCTCCAGGCTCGCCTGGCCCGGATCCACGCCCAGGGCGACGGAGATGTCATGGATCTCCTGTGATCCGAGCACCTGATCCGGGTCGACCTCCCAGGCGTTCAGGATCTTGCCGCGCAGCGGCATGATCGCCTGAAAATCGCGGTCGCGCGCCTGCTTGGCGGAACCACCGGCCGAGTCGCCCTCGACCAGGAACAGCTCGGTGCGCTCCAGGTCCTGGCTGGCGCAGTCGGCCAGCTTGCCCGGCAGCGTCGGGCCCTGGGTGACCTTCTTGCGCACCACCTTGCGCCCGGCGCGGCTGCGCTTCTGCGCGTTCTGGATCGCCAGTTCGGCGATGCGCTCGCCCTGCTGCGGGTGCTGGTTCAGCCACAGGCTGAAGGCATCCTTGACCACGCCGGAGACGAACGGCGCGGCCTGGCGCGAGGACAGCCGCTCCTTGGTCTGCCCGGCAAACTGCGGGTCCTGCATCTTGAACGACAGCACGCAGGCAACCCGCTCCCAGACGTCCTCCGGCGCCAGCTTGATCCCGCGCGGGAGCAGGCTGCGGAACTCGCAGAACTCGCGCACCGCATCGGTCAGGCCGGTGCGCAGGCCGTTCACGTGGGTCCCGCCCTGGGGTGTCGGGATCAGGTTCACGTAGCTCTCGCTGACCACCTCGCCGCCCTCCGGCAGCCAGGTGACGGCCCAGTCCACCGCCTCGGTGGCGCCGGCCATCGAACCCATGAACGGCTCCTCCGGCAGGCGCTCCAGGCCGTCCAAGGCCTCGACCAGGTAGTCGCGCAGGCCCGCCTGGTAGCACCACTCGCAGGCCTCGCCGGTGGTCTCGTCGCGGAAGGTGACGGTCAGGCCCGGGCACAGTACGGCCTTGGCGCGCAGGATGTGCTTGAGCTTCGGCACCGAGAACTTCGCCGAGTCGAAGTACTGCGGGTCCGGCCAGAAATGCAGCGTGGTCCCGGTGTTGCGCTTGCCGACCTCGCCGACCGCCTCCAGGTCCTGCGTCTTGTGCCCGCCGGCGAAGGCCATGCGGTACTCGCGCCCGTCGCGCTTGATCTGCACCTCGAGCTGCTGCGACAGGGCGTTGACCACCGACACGCCGACCCCGTGCAGACCGCCGGAGAACTGGTAGTTCTTGTCCGAGAACTTCCCGCCCGCGTGCAGCGTGGACAGGATCACCTCCACGCCCGGACGATTCTCGCGCGGGTGCAGGTCCACCGGCATGCCGCGGCCGTCATCCGAAACAGAGACCGAGTCGTCCTTGTGCAGGATCACGTCGATGCGTTTCGCATGGCCGCTGATCGCCTCGTCCACCGAGTTGTCGACCACCTCCTGCGCGAGGTGGTTCGGGCGGGTGGTGTCGGTATACATGCCCGGGCGCTTGCGCACCGGGTCCAGCCCCTCGAGGACCTCGATATCGGATGCGGAATAGCTCACACAAACCCCTTTGTTGATATGGATCGTGCCCCGCGCCAGGCACGGCCTCGGCCATCATGCACCGTCATTGCGAGGAGCTGCAGGCGACGAAGCAACCCCCCAACGAAACCCCCGGCGTTGGTCCGGGCCAGCGTCGGGGCCGCCCGCGGAGATCGCCACGGCGCTGCGCGCCTCGCGATGACGAGGCTGGCTGGTATTACGTTGCCGGCGACCCGTGCGCCGAACTGTGCGCAGCGTACCAAAGCCCGCCGGGGAAAGGCTGCTTGCAATCCCGGTTCCGATCCCAACAATGCAGGGCAGATTCCGTATCCCCGCCTTCACAGGAGGTTTCCGATGGAAGAAGCCGCAAGCGTAACCGGCGAGGACATCCTCGACGTCACCCAGGAAAGCTTTCAACAGGCCGTACTGGACGAGTCGCACCAACGCCCGGTGGTGGTCGACTTCTGGGCCGCCTGGTGCGGGCCGTGCCAGCAGCTGATGCCGCTGCTGCAGCAACTGGCCGCGCAGTACGCCGGCAAGTTCCGCCTGGCCAAGGTCAACAGCGACGAGCAGCAGGCCCTGGCCCAGCAGTACGGCGTGCGCAGCCTGCCCACCGTGATGGTCTTCCGCCACGGCAAGCCGGTGGACCAGTTCATGGGCGTGCAGCCGGAGCCGAACATCCGCGCGATGATCGACCGCTACCTGGAAAAGCCCTCGGACAAGATCCTCGAGCAGGCGCGTGAACAGGCCAGGACCGGCGACGTGGACGGGGCCCTGGCCACGCTCAAGGCCGCACTCGAGGAAGACCCCGACAATGGCGACCTGCGCATCGAGCTGGCCCGCGCACTGGCCCAGTCCGGCGATGCCGAAGCCGCCGAGGCGGAGCTGAACAAGCTGCCGATGGACCAGCACGAACAGGACGCGGTGAAGGAATTGCGCGCGCGGCTGGTATTCGCGAAGACCGCGGCGGGCATCGACCCGCAGGCCGTGGCAAAGGAGATCCAGTCCGGCGACCCCAGTCCCGAGGCGCTGGAGAAGATGGCCGCCTACGCGATGCTCTCCGGGCGGGCCGAGGAGGCGCTGGGGCTGTACCTGCAACTGATGAAGCAGCACCGCGCCTACAACGACGGCGCCGGCCAGAAGGGCCTGCTGGCCGCATTCAAGGTGCTGGGCGATGACCATCCGCTGGTCGGACAGTACCGACGGCAGATGGCCTCGCTATTGTATTGATAAGGCAAGCCGCCCCATCCGCGCGGACGGGGGCCTCGTGGGCAGCCCCGCTCCCGCAGGTGCTGCATCGGCCAGAGGGCTGGCCTCCTACAGGGAGGTGCTGGCTCAGCTACCGCCGATGATCCGCTCGATCACGGCCTCCGGCTCCTGGTAGCCGGACATCTGCTGGCCGTCCTCGGTGATTAGCGCCGGGGTCCCGCGCACGTTCAGCTGCTGCCCCAGCGCCATGTGCATGTCCTGCGGGGTGTCGCAGCTGCCATCGATGTCTTCCAGCTTGTCGCCGACCTTGGCGCGATCCATCGCGTCCTCGCGATCGTCCGCACACCAGATGCGGTCCATGATCTGCGGGGAATCACGCCCCAGCACCGGGAACATCAGGTAGCGCACCTTGATCCCGGCCTCCAGGTACTGCGGGATGTCCTGGTGAAGCTCGCGGCAGTAGGGGCAGTTCGGATCGGTGAACACGTTCAGCACGCCGCGGGTGTCGCCGTTCGGCGAATAGACGACCAGCTCCCCGTCGTCGATCGCGGCAAACATGTCGGCACGCACCCCGCGCAGCGATTCCTGGGTCAGGTTGTCGCGGGTTTCGAGATCGATCAGGTTGCCTTGAAGCAGATACTGACCGTCCCCTGAGACATAGAAGATCTCGGTGCCGTAACGCACTTCAAAGACCCCTTCCATGCCGGTTTCCTGGATGCTGTCGATCTCGGCATCGGGGATAACCTGCGCCATGCGTTCCTCGATGGCATCGGTCGCAGCGGCGGTGGAGGTGAAGGCGGCCAGCAGGATGGCCAGGGGCAGTGCGCGTTTTACAAACATGGACTCTCTCGTGGCTGTGCAGGAAAAGGGGGCCAGTCTAGCAGGCTCACCAAATGCGGCCCGCGGGATTCCGGCGCAAGACTGGACTAGTAGACGTCAGCCGCGGGGATGATGTTCCGCATGCAGGCTCTGCAGGCGGGCGCGTGCGACGTGGGTATAGATCTGCGTGGTCGACAGGCTGCTGTGGCCCAGCAGCATCTGCACCACACGCAGATCCGCGCCATGGTCCAGCAGATGGGTCGCGAACGCATGGCGCAGGGTATGCGGCGACAGTGGCGCCTCGATGCCGGCCACCCGGGCGTAGTGCTTGATGCGATACCAGAAGGCCTGACGCGTCAGCCCCCGGCCACGCCGGGTCACGAACACGGTATCCACCGGCGGGTGGCCAGCCATCAGCTCGCTGCGCGCCTCGCGCAGATAGCGTGTCAGCCAGTGCACGGCCTCCTCCCCCAGCGGCACCAGGCGTTCCTTGTCGCCCTTGCCGGTCACGCGGACCACGCCCTGGCGGCTGTTCACCTCGGACTGTTCCAGACCGACCAGCTCGGACACGCGCAGGCCGGTCGCGTACATCAGCTCCAGCATCGCGCGGTCGCGCAGGCCGACCGCGGTATCCAGTTCCGGGGCCGCCAGCAGGGCGTCGACCTGGCCCTCGGACAGGCTGTCCGGCAGCGGCCGCCCGGCGCGCGGGGACTCGATCCCGGCGCTGGGGTCATCCTCGCGCTCGCCCTGGTGCACCAGATAGCGGTAGAACCGCCGCACGCTGGACAGGGCACGGGTGATCGACTTCGGCCTCGCGCCCGCCTGCATGCGGGCACTGACGAATCCCAGCAGGTCGGCACCACTCGCCGCCTCCAGTGCGACCCCGCGCCCGTGCAGCCAGCGCGCCAGGGCCTCCAGATCGCGGCGATAGGCCGCCAGGGTGTGATCCGACAGGCCCTCGACCGCCCAGAGTTCGTCGAGGAAACGGTCGAGGGTGTCGGACTGGACAGCCGCGACGGTCACTTCCCGTGCTCGGCCTACGGGTTGCCTCCCGGGTTAGCAGGATTGCCCGGGGCTTCCGGGTTCTCCGCGCGGAACTTGCCGGCCAGGTTCTCGAACACCTTGGTCAGCTCCAGCGGCAGCGGGAAGAAGATCGAGTTCGCGTTGCCGTTGGTCGACATGTCGGACATCGTCTGCAGGTAGCGCAGCTGCAGCGCGGCCGGACTGGACTCCATCTTCTGCGCCGCCTGCACCAGCTTCTCGGCCGCCTGCAGTTCGCCCTCGGCGTGGATGACCTTGGCACGCCGTTCGCGTTCGGCCTCGGCCTGGCGGGCGATCGCGCGGATCATCGAGTCGTCCAGGTCCACATGCTTGATCTCGACGTTGGTGACCTTGATGCCCCAGGCATCGGTCTGCGAGTCGAGGATCTCCTGGATGTCGTTGTTCAGCTTGTCACGCTCGGAGAGCATCTCGTCCAGGTCATGCTTGCCGAGCACCGAACGCAGCGTGGTCTGCGCGAGCTGGCTGGTCGCGGCGTAGTAGTCCTCGACCTGGATCACCGACTTGGCGGAATCCACCACGCGGAAGTACAGCACCGCGTTCACCCTGACCGTCACGTTGTCCTGCGAGATCACGTCCTGGCTGGGCACGTCCAGGGTGATGATACGCAGGTCGATCCGGACCATCTGCTGGATGCCCGGGATCACGATGATCAGGCCCGGGCCCTTCACCGACTGGAAGCGGCCGAGGAAAAAGATGACACCGCGCTCGTACTCGCGCAGCACCTTGATCGACATCACGATGATGGCGACCAGGATGACTAGCGGGACGACAAAGAAACCGAGATCGTTCATGTCCTGCTCCTTCTGGGTTGTAGGCCTTGCGGCGGCGGGTCAGCCGGCCGACGCAGCGCCCGGGGTGTCCTCTTCGGTCACGGGTTCGACCCGAAGCCTGAGCCCTTCGATGGCGGTCACGCGCACCTTCTGACCTTCGCGGACCGGTGCCGAGGTCTCCGCGTTCCACTGTTCGCTGTGGACCCAGACCCGACCGCTGCGGTCGAAGTCCTCGCGTGCCTCGCCGACCATGCCGATCATCTCTTCATAGCCGGTGGCGGGCTTCTTGCCGCGCAGGCTGAACAGCCGGCCCAGCACCCAGACCGACAGGATGCCAATGGCGATCGCCGTACCGACCACCAGCGGGATCGCCACATTCAGCTGCGGGTCGTCCCACAGGATGATGGAGCCAACGATGAAGGCCACGATTCCTCCTATGCCCAGCGCCCCGAAACTGGGTACGAAGGCCTCTGCAATCATGAAGATCATGCCCAGCAGCATCAGCGCCAGGCCCGCGTAGTTCACCGGCATCACCTGCAGCGCGAAGAACGCCAGGATCAGCGCAATCGAACCGATCACCCCGGGATAGATCGCGCCCGGATTGGCCAGCTCGAAGATGATGCCGTAGATCCCGATCAGCATCAGGATATAGGCGATGTTCGGGTTGGTGATCAGCGACAGCAGCTGGGTGCGCCAGTCCGGATCCATGCGCACGATCTCCAGCCCCTCGGTGGCCAGCGTGCGCTCGCCGTCGTGCATGCGCACGGTATGGCCGTCGATCTGCGCCAGCAGGTCGTCGAGGTTGTTCGCGACGAAGTCGATGACGTTCTGTTCCAGCGCGGCGGTCGCGGTCAGGTTGGAGCCCTCGCGCACCGTCTCCTCGGCCCACTCGGCGTTGCGATCGTAGCGCTCGGCCAGCCCGCGGATGTAGGACACCGCGTCTTCCAGGATCTTGCGCTCCATCGCATCGTCGCCCCGGCGTGGCGAGGGGGGATCGTCGTCCAGCAATTCTTCCTCGGTGGCCGGCTCGACCTCGCCGTTGTCCCCGTTGCCATTACCGTTGTCGCCGTTGTCCCCGTTCTCGCCGTTGCCATTGTCGTTGGCCTCGTCGACCGCTTCTTCTTCCTCTTCCGGCGGATCCATGCCCGGCAGGCCGCCCCCGCCCATTTGCACCGGCGTGGCGGAACCAAGGTTGGTCGCCGGGGTCATCGCGGCGACATGCGAGCCGTAGAGGATGTAGGTCCCGGCGCTGGCCGCGCGGGCGCCCGAGGGATGGACATAGGTAACCACCGGGACATCCGACTGCAGGATGTTGCGGATGATGCTGCGCATGCTGGTATCCAGCCCGCCGGGGGTATCCAGCATCAGCACCATGATCTCGGCGTCCTCGGCCTCCGCACGCTCGATACCACGGCGGATGTAATCCCCGGTGGCTGGACCAATGGCATCTTCCACGGTCAGCACCAGTGCCTGCCGTTGCCCGGTGTCCGCCAGTGTGGACACCGCCAGCCAGCCAGCCCCCAGCAGCAGGAACGCCAGCCATATTGCGGTTCGCCAGAGGCGCATGCCGCCTCGCTTCATGGGCTTCCTCTCCCGTCGGTCCTGTTTCGTCGTACACTCGGCAACGGTTCGCCCGGTACGCACTCCCACCCTAAACCATAGGCTATTGCGCCGCTGATTCCCCAATCCCGATGTCCGCATCCCAAACGAACAAGGCAATGCATCGGCCACTCGGCCTGATCCTGGCCGGCGGGCGGGGGCAGCGCATGGGCGGGCGCAACAAGGGCTGGGTGGAGTACCAGGGCCACCCACTGGTGGAACAGGTGATCGAACGCCTCCGGCCGCAAGTGGACTCCATCGTGATCAGCGCCAACACCGATATCGACCGTTATCGCGCGCTGGGGTTTCCCTGTCTGCCGGATACCCGCCCGGACTATCCCGGACCGCTGGCCGGCATCGCCACGGCATGGGCGCACTACCCCGGGCACACTCTGCTCTGTGTCCCGGTGGACGCCCCGCACCTGCCAACGGACCTGGCCAGACGCCTGAGTCAGACACTGGAATCCGGCAACGCCCCAGCCGCGATCGCCCACGACGGCGATCGCCTGCAACCGCTGTTCTCCCTGCTCGGGCCCGAGCTGGCCGCGCGCCTGGAGGCGGACCTCGCGTGTGGATCGCTGGCGGTCGGCCGCTGGTTCCACGACATCGGTGCGACCGTGGTCGACTTCTCCGACCAGCCCGGGGCCTTCATCAATCTCAACACCCCCGAGGATCTGGTTGGTTGAGCGCCCATTCCCTTCCGCTACAACCGGTTGTCGCTATACTCGGGCGGGCTCAAGGAAACGCAAGCATACCGCCATGATCCAGCACCCGACCAGCCTCCCGCGCATCGGCTTTGCCGCCTGGAGCGGCAGTGGCAAGACCACCCTGCTCAAGGCCGTGATACCCGCCCTGCGCGCCCGCGGCCAGCGCCCGGCCGTGATCAAGCATGCCCATCACGCCTTCGATGTGGACACCCCCGGCAAGGACAGCTACGAGCTGCGCCACGCCGGCGCGGACCAGATGCTGGTCGCCTCCTGCCGACGCTATGCGCTGATGGTGGAGACCCCGGAGACCGACGATGGCCGCGTGCCGGACCTGGACATGCTCTGCTCGCGCCTGGACCCGGAGCGCACGGACCTGATCCTGGTCGAGGGCTTCAAGCAGGCCGACCTGCCGAAGATCGAGGTCCACCGTCCCTCTGTCGGCAAGCCCCCGCTCTACCCGGAGGTCCCCGGCGTGATCGCGGTCGCGACCGATGCCACCGAACTGGACTTCGACGGCCCCCTGCTGCCGATCAACGACCCCGATGCGGTCGCCCGCTTCATCATCGACTACTTCAACCTGCACCCCTGATCCGGAGACGCCGAGCGCCATGTCCGTGCCCAGCTGCGACGAGTTCGACCCCAACGCCCTGACCCTGGAGCAGGCGCGCGCCGCCATCCTGCAGGCCTGCGATGCGCTGGCCGAATCCGAGACGGTGCCGCTGGCATCGGCCCTCGGACGCACCCTGGCCGAGCCGATCGCCGCCCGCATCGACGTCCCGCCAGCCGCGGTCTCCGCCATGGATGGCTATGCCCTGCGTGCAGACGACACCGTCGAGGGCCGCGAGCTGATGCTGGCCGGGACCTCGGCCGCCGGGCACCCCTGGGACGGCACGGTGGCACCGGGCCAGTGCGTGCGCATCCTGACCGGGGCCGTGGTCCCGGAGGGGGCCGACGTCGTGATCATGCAGGAGCAGATCGAGCGCGTCGGCGAGACCGGGATCCGCCTGCACAACGGCGGCCTGGCGCCCGGGCACAACATCCGCGGCCCGGGCAGCGACACCGCCAGCGGTACCGCTCTGTTCGACCAGGGGCAGGTCATTGGCGCCGCCGAGATCGGCGTACTGGCCAGCCAGGGGATCGCGGAACTGCGCGTGCTGCGCAAGCCGCGCGTCGCGTTCTTCTCCACCGGCGACGAGCTGGTGCCGCTGGGCGAGCCGCTGGGCCCGGGCCAGATCCACGACTCCAATCGCCACACCCTGCGCGCGCTGCTGGCGTCCTACCCGGTCGAGGCGCTGGACTACGGCGTGATCCGCGATACCGAGGCGGCGGTGCGCGAGGCGCTGGAGCGCGCCGGACAGGAGGCGGACCTGATCATTACCACCGGTGGGGTCTCGGTCGGCGACGCCGACCACGTGACCCGCGTGCTCCAGGCCTCGGGGCAGGTCGGCTTCTGGAAGATCGCGATCAAGCCCGGCCGCCCGCTGGCCTTCGGGCGTTTCGGCAACGCCCACTTCCTGGGCCTGCCCGGCAACCCGGTGGCGGTAATGACGACCTTCGCGCTGCTGGTACGCCCTGCCCTGCAGGCCCTGGCCGGACGCGACACCACGCCGCCGCACACCATCAGCGCGCGCCTGGTGGAGGACCTGCGCAAGACCCCCGGGCGCAAGGACTTTCAGCGGGCCGTGCTCGCCACCGATGAGCGTGGATGGGTCGTACGTTCGGCCGGCGGCCAGAGCTCGCACCAGCTGCGCGCGATGAGCGAGGCCAATGCCTACATCGTGCTTCCGCGCGAGTCCGACGGGGCGCGCGTGGGCGAATGGGTGGAGGTGCTCCCGTTCCGGGAGGTCTTCTGATCGCCGCATCCTCGATGGATGCGGACCGGAGGCTCCACCTGGAGGGCGGACCTACTCGCGGGTCGGGATGGACTCGGCCATGGCGGCAAACTCGCGCTCCAGCAGGGCCTCGTCGCCCAGATTGAGCTCGACCAGCCGGCGCAGGTGCGTCGCCGATTCCAGCGGCATCGCCTCGATCTCGAGCCCCAGCCACAGGCCCTCCTGCCAGCGCGCGCGGCCCTCGAACGCGATGCGCGCCTCGTCGGACAATGGGATGTCCAGCGTAACCTCCGCACCCGACTCCAGTACGGGGATCTGCGACCCCTCGACCAGGACACCGCGCAGCGAGATATCCTCGACGCGCACGGGACACTCCCCGTTCGCATGGATCAGGGTGGCCGGAAACTCCAGGGGGATACGTTGAAACCGTCGCTCCATACAGGAAGACTACGCGCTCCTTGCCCATTTCACCAACTCGTGCCCCGAACCCGACCCTGCCCATGAGCCAAGACCCCAAGAATATCGAAGGCCTGCCCGCCGGCCTGCTGCGCCGCTTCGGCGCAATCATCTACGACGCCCTGTTGCTGGTCGCGATCTGGATGGTGCTGGGCATGATCGTGGTGGCACTGGGCAACCTGACCGGCTGGTACTCCACCCGTGTGCATTTCATCGCCAACCTGTTCGTGGGCTGGGCGTTCTTTTTCTGGTTCTGGACACGCACCGGGCAGACGCTGGGCATGCAGACCTGGAACATCCAGCTGCGCACCGAGCATGGTCAGCCGGTCACCGCCTGGCAGGCCACGCTGCGCTATCTGGTGGCAGCCGCCCAGTGGCTAGTGATACTGATGGCGATCTGGGCGGTACGCCAGCACGGCGCCGTGGCGACCGTGGCGGTCACCGCCGCGGCGATCTTCGCGCTGGGGCTGTCGCAGTTCCATCCGCGGCGCTGGATGCTGCACGACTGGCTGTCCGGTACCGAGCTGGTGCGCATCCCGGGCCTCGCCAAGCCACGCTGGAAAAAGGACAAGACGGACTGAACCGTGGCCGCCGGCGGCCACGGAGCCCGCAGGGTCCTTTCCATCAGGGGGCAAGCCACAGGCCAAGATCCTCCAGCCCGTCGGCGATTTGTTCCGCCATTTGCTGATAGCCCGCCGCATTGGGGTGGATGCGGTCCGCGCGCAAGTCGCCGTTCGAGAGCACCCCCGACAGCACCCCGCCGATCAGCGGGACATCTTCCTCGCGCGCCAGCTCCCCATAGATGCCGTCGTCGCGCAGGCGTCCCGTCGCCGCCGCAAAGGCCGAGGCCGAGGGCACGCCGATCAGCAGCGGCTGGGCACCATGGTTGCGCACCTCGTGGATCAGGGCCCGCAGGTCCTCCTTGACCGCCGACGCGGCCCGCTGGCGCAGGAAGTCATTGCCGCCAAGGCCGATGATCACCAGATCGGGCTCGTGCTCGCGCAGGCTCGGGCCCAGCCGGTCGCGCGCGCTGTCCGCCCGGTCGCCCGGTACCCCGTCGTTCACCACCTGCCAGCCGGTGATCTCGGCCAGCCGCGCCGGAAAATCCTCGCCGCGCGAGGCGCCGGTCCCGTGGGTCACGCTGTCCCCGAACGCCAGCACGGTGGCCGCGCGCGGCAGCGGATCCAGGTCACCGGGTCCGCTGCCGCCACAGCCGGCGAGCAGGGCCAGCAGCCCGGCCATCCCGCCTGCGAGAAACAGCCGCCGCGACCAGGCCATCATGCCCGTGCCGCCGTACGCCGCAGGGCGAGAAGGGCAATCACCAGGAACAGCAGCACCGGCAGACTGGCAGCCAGCAGCGGTGGCAGGTTGTACACCAGCCCGAGGTGGGTGATGGCCCGCATCACGATCACGAACGAAACCCCGATCGCGATCCCGATGAACAGGCGCTGGCCAGCACCGCCCTCGCGCTGCGAGCCGAACAGGAACGGGATCGCCAGCAGCAGCATCACGAAGGTGCTGGCCGGAAGGGTGAAGCGCTGCCAGAACGCGACCTCGTACGGGGCCGCGTCCAGCCGGTTCTCGCGCAAATAGTCGATATAGCGGGACAGATCGAGCGCGGCCATCTGGCTCGGCTCGACCACCAGTACATCGAAATACTCGGGCGCGATCAGCCGATCGATCGTCTCCTCCGCCCGGTGCTCGGTGACCACGCGCTCATGCGACAGGCGCGAACGCTCCACGTCCTCCAGACGCCAGTCGCCGTCGCCGTACTGCGCCCGCGCCGCGCGGGTAATCTGGCTCGGCTCGCGATCACCGGTGAACTCGATGATGCGCACACCCATCAGCTGATTCCCGGCCAGCACCGATTCGGCATGGATCATCCGCTGACCATCACGCGCCCAAAGCCCCATGGAGCCCACACTGATCTCCTCGTCGAAGGCCGAGGCCTTCAGTGCCTGGGCATGCGTCTCGGAGGCCGGGGCAAAGAACTCGCCGATAACGAGCATTACCATCACCACAACCAACCCGGCCTGCAGCACCCAGGCGATGAACCGGCCCAGGGTCATGCCCGCGGCCCGCATCGCCGTCAGTTCGCTGTTCGCGGCCAGGTTGCCGAGCCACAAGAGCCCGCCGACCAGTGCGGCCGGGGGCAGCATTTCGTACATCCGCCGCGGCAGAGTCAGGGCCACGTAGAGCATCGCCTCGGCCACCCCATAGTCGCCGGTGCCGGTGTCGCGCAGCTCGTCGATCATCGCGAACACCGCATCCAGCGCAACCAGCAGCACGACGGCCAGCGAGGTGCCGATCAGCACCTGGCGGATCACATAGCGCCCCAGCACCGTGGTCATGAGGTCCCTCCGGCATCCCGCAGCCGGGGCGTGGCCGGTCGCAGTCGCAGCAGGCCCTTGTGCCAGGCCAGGCCCACCCACAACAGCAGCATCAGGCCGTGGGTCCACCACAGCCCCAAGGCCAGCGGTGTGCGGCCGTCGGCCAGCTGCCCCTGCCCGAGGATCAGGAAGTTCGCGTACAGCACGTACACGCCGATCGCGGCGGGGATGCGCGCATAGCGCCCCGTGCGGGGCGGCACCTGTGCCAGCGGCAGCGCGAGCAATGCCAGCACCAGGATCGACAGCGGCATCGCCAGACGCCATTCCAGCTCGGCGCGGGCTTCGGGGTCGTCGCGCTGCGCCCACAACGCGGCGGTCGGCAACGCATCCAGGCTGGCGCGCCGCGTGGTTGGATCCGGCTCGGTGATCTGGGTGCGCAGACGCTCGAACTCCAGCATGCGGAAGCTCGCGGTACCGGGCTCGCCTACATACCGGTAGCCGTTCTCCAGCAGCAGGAAGCCGCTGCCCTCGGCGTCGGGATCGGGCACCGCGCGCTCGGCCACGGTGATCTGCGACTCGCCATCCACCTCGCGATAGATGAAGACCTCCAGCAAGGCCTCGCGGTCCTCGCTCATGCGCTCGGCAAAGAAGACCTGATCGCCCACCCGCGAACGCAGGAACCGGCCCGGGGCAATCCCCACCAGGTCGGAGCGCTGCTCGGCCAGGTCGCGCAGCTGGTCGATCTGCGCCTCGGTGCGGGGCACGACCATGGTCATCAGCACCAGCAACAGGATCGCGGCCGGGGCCGCCACCCAGAACAGCGCACGGTAGAGGGCCGCGAACGACATCCCGCTGGCCTGCAGCGCGGTCATCTCGCTGTCGCGCTGCATGCGCCCGAACACCAGCATGAACGCCAGAAACAATGCGACCGGCCAGAGAAAGACGATACCCTTGAACGCCCCGAACGCGACCATCCCGGGGAGGAAATCGACCGGCAGGCTGCCCTCGGCGACGTCGCGCAGTACCCGCGCCAGCACACCGCCGATAATGACCAGCAGCAGGACCACGCTCACCGCGGCCTGGGTCAGCCACAGCTCGCGGGCGATGAAGCGCTCGGCGCGACGCAGGATCATGCGCCCGTCACCCCGCGTCGGACGCGACGCGTGGTCGGGCGCCGCTCGGCGCTGGTAACATGCTCGGACTCATTTTCGGGAGGCATTTGATGCAATTCTCCGTCACCACCTCGACCCTCGACAAACCCCGCGCCGGCATCCGCGCCGCCGGGATCGCCCACAAGCGCAAGCCGGCCGCGGGCGCCAGCGCCCTGAATGCCGTGCGCGACGGCGAGATCGCGGCCCTGCTGAAGGCCGGCGAGATGGATGGCGAGGCCGGCAGCCGCTTGTTGCTGCCCGGCAGTGGCAGCAAGGGTAGCGCACTCCTGATTGGCCTGGGTGCGAAGAAGGACTTCGACGCCCGCGCCGCGCGCAAGGCGGCGCAGGCCCTGGCCGCCGCGCTGGTCGAGCGCCCGGCCACCAGCGCCGCGATCGCGGTCGCGGACTTCCAGCCGCGCGGCAAGGACATCGCCTGGGTGGTGCACACCCTGGTCGCGGCGATCGCGGAGGCCGCCTACCGCTTCACCCCGTTCAAGGGCAAGGAGAAGACGACTCCGGTGAAGCTGGACAAGATCCAGCTGTGCGTGGAGCGCAAGGACGCCGAGGCCGCGAAAAAGGCCTGCACCGAGGCCGCGGCGATCGCCACCGGCGTGAACCGCGCGAAGGACCTGGGCAACACCCCGCCGAATGTCTGCTACCCGGAGAGCCTGGCCGACACCGCCCGCGAGATGGCGAAGCAGTACAAGCAGCTGAAGGCCACGGTGCTGGACGAGAAGGACCTGGAGAAACTCGGCGCCGGGGCCATCCTGGCGGTGGGCAAGGGTTCCGAGCGCCCACCGCGCCTGATCGCGATGGAGTACTCCGGCGGCAAGAAGGGCGACGCCCCGGTGGTGCTGGTCGGCAAGGGCATCACCTTCGACACCGGCGGCATCTCGCTGAAGCCTGGTGCCGAGATGGACGAGATGAAGTACGACATGTGCGGCGCCGCCAGCGTGTTCGGGGTGATCGAGGCCTGCTGCGAGCTGGGGCTGCCGGTCAACGTGGTCGGCGTGGTCACCAGTGCCGAGAACATGCCCGACGGCCGCGCAACGCGCCCCGGCGACATCGTCACCACGCTGTCCGGGCAGACCGTCGAGATCCTGAACACCGACGCCGAGGGCCGCCTGGTACTGGCCGATGCGCTGACCTGGGTGGAGCGCTACAAGCCGAAGGCGGTCATCGACATCGCCACGCTGACCGGGGCCTGCATCATCGCCCTGGGCCACCAGGGGGCGGCGATCCTGGGCAACAACGAGCGCCTGGCGAAGGGCCTGCTGGCCGCCGGCGAGGAGACCGGCGATCGCGGCTGGCAGCTCCCGCTGTGGCCGGAGTACCAGGAACAGCTGAAGAGCAATTTCGCCGACATGGCCAATATCGGCGGGCGTCCGGCCGGCACCATCACCGCCGCCTGCTTCCTGTCGCGCTATACCGAGGACTACACCTGGGCGCATGTCGACATCGCCGGTGTGGCCTGGAAGAGCGGCAAGGAGAAGGGCGCGACTGGCCGCCCGGTACCGATGCTGATGCGCTACCTGCTCGACCAGGCCTGATCCGGGTCGGGCGCGGATGACCCACGTCAGCTTCTACCTGCTGCAGGACCCGGCCCCGGAGGCGCGCCTGCGCTTCACCTGCCGCCTGGCGAAAAAGGCCAGCGGCCAGGGGCATCGCGTGCACATCCACACCGGCTCGCCAGAGCTGACGCGCACGCTGGACGAGTGGCTGTGGACCTTCGAGGACACCGCCTTCCTGCCGCACAGCACCGATGTGCGCGATGCGGACGTCCCGGTCTCCCTGCACGAGGCCCATGCCCCGTCGGATCGCTGCGACGTGCTGATCAACCTGGCGCCGGAGGTGCCGGAGTACTGCGGGCGCTTCGAGCGCGTCGCGGATATCGTCGGCGGCGAGGAGTCGGAACGCGAGGCGGGCCGCGCCCGCTATCGCTACTTCAAGGAACGCGGCTACCCGCTGAAGCACCACAACATCTGACACGCACCACGCCAGGGAAACACGGACCCTTCAGGCCTTGTGCCAGATCAGCACCTGGTTGTTGACCGGCATCTCCACCACCTCGGCCCGACCGAGTCCATGCTGCCCGGCCAGCGCGTCCAGATCGGCGCGGTCGCGCACGCCCATGCCCGGGTCCTGCTGGCGCAGCATCGCGTCGAAACGGGCATTGGACGCCGCCGTGTGCACGCCGTCATGCGCGAACGGACCGTACAGGGCGAAGACCCCGCCCGGCGCCAGCACCCGCCCCACGCCGGCAAAAAAGGCCTCGACCGCCGGCCAGTGCATGATGTGCACGGTATTCGCGCTGTAGACGTAGTCGAACGGCCCCTCGGGCCAGGGGTCGGCCAGCACGTCCAGCGCCACTGGCGCCCGCAGATTCGGCAGCGCCGCGTCCGCGCGCCAGGCCTCCACCCCCGGAAGATTCTCCGCGACATCGCTTGGGAGCCAGTCGAGGTGTGGCAGGGCACCGGCGAAATACACCGCGTGCTGCCCCGTTCCTGCCCCGACCTCCAGTACGCGCCCGGGTGCCGCAAAACGCGCGCGCAGCACGGACAGGATGGGGTCGCGGTTCTCCTCCGCGGCCGGGGCATGGGGCTTGTGGCGGGACATCATCTCTCCTGCATCGGATTTCGGGTCATTCTGGACGCACCCGGGACGGACTGCCATGATCGAGGGACATCCTGACCACAGGCCCGCCCGATGTCGCATCCCCGCTGGTTTGCCTGGCCCCGGCTCCTGCTGCTTTCGCTGGCGCTCGCCCTGGTGCTCGCCGTCAGTGACGCCCTCGCCCGCGAAGTCGATCCGGAGGCGCTGGAACGCGTGCTGCCAGTGGAACTGGCGACCGTCGGCATGGACGCCCAGACCGGCGCCCCGATCGCCCTGCTGCGTGACCCCGACTCCGGCGACGTGGTACCGATCGTGATCGGCCCCGAGCAGGCGCAGTCCATCCTGCTGGCGATGCACGAGGTCCAGCTGTCGCGCCCGCAGACGCACGACCTGATGATCGACCTGCTGGAAGAGCTGGATGCGACCCTGGAACGCGTGATCGTTGACGGCCTGGTCGACGGTACCTACCTCGGCTGGCTGGAACTGCGTGTGGAGGGCGAGGACGAGCCGCGCTACGTCGACACCCGCCCCAGTGACGGCCTGGCCCTGGCCGTGCGCACCGGGGCCACGATTGCGGTGTCGCCCGACGTCCTCGAGGCCGACGTGCCGTTCGAATACAGCCCGCCCGGTGACGACGAGGTGGTGACCGCGCTCGGTATCACCGTGATCGCGGTGCGCGACGACCTGCGCGAGGCACTGGAACTGCCGGATGAACCCGGCGTGCTGGTCAGCCGCGCCCAGGGCGCGGCCGCAGCCGCCGGCCTGGCGCAGGGCGCGCTGATCCTGGAGGTGAACGGGCAAACACCCGAGACCCCGATCGAGTTCCTGGATGCGGTCTCCGAGACCCCGGATGGCGAAGAGGCGGAGATCCGCTTCTGGCTGGACGGCGAGGAACAGACCATCACCCTGCCCACCGACGTCCCGCAGATCGAGGAGGCGGACGACGCCCTGGCCGTATAGGTACCGCCGCCGGAGAGGGGCGGTCAGTCGGCAGCCGGCAGCCGCGGGCGCAGCCAGTCCAGCGTCGCGGCGGTGGCCGCGTCCGGCTGCCCACCCTCGCCGCGCAGGGCCTGCAGGGCCTCGCCGGCCAGCTGCTTGCCAAGCTCCACGCCCCACTGGTCGAAGGCATTGATGCCCCAGAGCGTCGCGAGCACATAGATCTTGTGCTCGTACAGCGCGATCAGTGCCCCGAACGTGGCCGGGTCGAGCTGCTCCAGCAGGATCACGGTGCTCGGCCGGTTGCCCGGGAAGGTGCGGTGCGGGGCCAGGGCATCGATCTGCTCGGGGGCGACCCCGGCCGCGGCCATCTCCGCGCGCACCGCGTCCTCGTCCTTGCCCAGCGCCAGGGCCTGCGCCTGCGCCACCAGGTTCGCCAGCAGCAGCGGGTGCTGGGCCGGCAGATCGTGCTCCGGCCGGGCCACGCCGATGAATTCCGCCGGGATCACCCGCGTGCCCTGATGCAGCAGCTGGAAGAACGCGTGCTGGCCATCGGTGCCGACCGCCCCCCAGACGATACTGCCGGTCTCCTCCTCCACCGGCCGGCCGTCCAGCCGCACCCGCTTGCCGAGACTCTCCATCTCCGCCTGCTGCAGATAGGCGGGCAGCAGGGCCAGGCGCTCGTCATAGGGCAGGACCGCGCGGGCGCAGGCCCCCAGCAGGTTCTGGTTCCAGTAGTCGACCAGGGCCATGCGCACGGCGGCATTGCCGGCCAGGGTCGCGCCGCGCACGTGCTCGTCCATCGCATGCGCCCCGCCGAGGAAGGCGCGAAAGCCGTCCATGCCCAGCAGCAGCGCTACCGGCAGACCGATCACCGACCACACCGAATAGCGGCCGCCAACCCAGTCCCAAAAGCCAAACATGTTGGCCGGGTCGATCCCGAACTCCACCACCCGCTCGCGCGCGGTGGACACCGCGACGAAGTGGCGCGCGACCGCCTCCTCGGGAAAACGGCCGAGCAGCCAGTCGCGCGCGGCGCGGGCATTGGTCAGGGTCTCCTGCGTGCCGAAGGTCTTGGAGGCGACGATGAACAGGGTCGTCTCGGGGTCGGCCTCGCGCAGCTCGGCGGACAGCGCGGCACCATCCACGTTGGAGACAAAGCGCACGGTCAGGGGACCGCCCTCGGCGGTCGGCCGGGCATGCGCGGCCAGTGCACGGCAGACCATGCGTGGCCCCAGGTCGGAGCCGCCGATGCCGATATTGATCACGCGCCGGATCGGCCGGGCGGTGTAGCCCGTATGTTCGCCCGCGTGGACCCGGCGCACGAAGGTCTCCATGCGCTCGAGTTCGGCGTGCACCGGCCGGGCCAGATCCTCGCCTTCGACCTCGCAGCGAGCCCCGGGCGGCAGGCGCAGCGCCGAATGCAGGGCCGCGCGCCCTTCGGTGGTATTCACACGCCCGCCCGCGAACAGGCGTTCCAGCGCCCCGGCCACACCGCAATGCTCCGCATGCGCCGTCAGGGCCTGCCAGGCCGGGCCGTCCAGCCGCTGGCGCGTCCAGTCCAGACGCAGCCCCGCGATCGCCTGCACATCCCGCTGCACCCGGCCCGGGTCCTGTTCCAGCAGGCTTCGCAGGGGGTGCTCGTTCAGTCGCTCCGCATGTCCAGCCAGATCATCGTGCCGTACCGATCGGTTCCCTGACGCCATCCGTGTGCTCCTCGCGATAGTGTTCCCAGATTGCAGTGCTCGATCCGGCGGTTCAATGCCCCCGCCCTGCGGGCCACCCCGTTCCATATTGCTGCGGGCGCCTGCGTTACACTCTTGGAAACGCAACCGGGGCTTCCGGTTCCACCAGGGAAATATCATGCGCATCCTTTTCGCCAGCAGCGAGGCCTACGGCCTGACCAAGACCGGGGGCCTCGCCGACGTCAGCGCCAGCCTGCCCGTCGCCCTGCGCCGGCGTCGGCAGGACGTGCGGCTGGTCGTGCCCGGCTATCCAGAGGCCTGCAGCCAGCTGGCCCACGCGCAACCCCTGCCCGGCCCCCCAGATGCGCCCTGGCAGCTGATTGAGGGCCATCTGCCCGGTACCAAACTGCCTGTCTACCTGGTCGACTGGCCGGAGTATTTCCAGCGGGCCGGCAACCCCTACAGCGCCAGCAATGGCATGGACTGGCCGGACAACGCCCAGCGTTTCGCCGGGTTCGCCCGGGCGATTACCGCCATTGCCCGCGACGAGGCCGGGCTCGACTGGGCACCGGAACTGTTGCACCTGAATGACTGGCAGACCGGCCTGGTCCCCGTATTCCTGGACCCCGAACGCAGCGGCGCCCCGCGCCCGCGAACGATCTTCACGATCCACAACCTCGCCTATCAGGGCCTGTTCCCGGCGCAGGCGATGGACGATCTGGGACTGCCGTCCGATTTATGGACCCCGGACGCCCTGGAGTTTCACGACCAGTTGTCGTTCATGAAGGCCGGGCTGGTGTTCGCCGATGCCATCACCACCGTCTCGCCCACCTACGCCGGCGAGATCCAGGAACCGGAGTCGGGCATGGGGCTGGACGGCGTGCTGCGCGCCCGCGCCGAGGATCTCTACGGCATCCTGAACGGCGTGGACTACCGCGCCTGGGATCCCTCCCGCGATCGGCACATCGCCCGGACCTACTCGGCGGAGGACCTGTCAGGCAAGGCCGAGAACAAGGCCGCTCTGCAAAAACGCATGGGACTGGACGTGGACCCCGACGTACCGATCCTCGGGCATGTCGGGCGCATGGTCGAGCAAAAGGGCGTGGACCTGATCCATGCGGCCTGCACCCCGTTGCTGGAGGCCGGACGCGTGCAGCTCGCGCTGGTCGGTTCCGGACAGAAGGACCTGGAGCACGCGACCGGCGCCCTGGCCCGGACCTACACCGGCCGCGTCGGGGTACATATCGGCTACGACGAGCCCCTGGCGCACCAGATCGAGGCCGGTTCCGACCTGTTTCTGATGCCCTCGCGCTTCGAACCCTGCGGCCTGAACCAGATGTACAGCCTGCGCTACGGCACCCCCCCGGTGGTGCATGCCACGGGCGGGCTGGCGGATACCGTCGTGGACGCCACCCCCGAACACCTGGCTGACGGTACGGCCACCGGCTTCAGCTTCACGCCCGACACGGTCAGCGCGTTCACCCGGGCCCTGGAACGCGCGCTCGAGCTCTACCACCAGCGCGCCGACGGGCGCTGGGAACAGATCCTGCGCACCGGCATGGGCCAGGAGTTCGACTGGGCCACCAGCGCCGAACGCTACCTCGCCCTGTACCGCCAGCTGGCTCCCCGCAAGCGACAGGCTACGAACGGCTGATCTGCGCTATAATCGTTATCTTTTCGCGCATGCAATGAGACCCACTAAGGCCGGCCCAGCGCCGGCCTTGTGCTTGCAGAAGGGCCTATGACTCAGAGCGACCAAGACGACCGATTCCTGCCCAAGGACAAGGAACTGCGCGCCCGCGTGCGCCTGTTCGGCGAACTGCTGGGTAACGTGATCCGCAAGCTGGAAGGCCAGACCGTGTTCGACGCGGTGGAAAAACTCCGCCGTGGTTTTGTGAGCCTGCGCAAGGAAGAAGACCCTGAGCTGCGCCAGCGCCTGATGGCGGACATCACGCACTTCGATGCGGCCCTGACCGAGCGCGTAATCCGAGCGTTCAGCATCTACTTCAGCCTGGTCAACATCGCCGAGGAGGACCTGTTCTACCGCTGGCGGCGCGCCCAGGTCTCCAGCGGCGAACCGCTGTGGACCGGCTCGTTCGACCAGACGCTGCGCGAACTGCACGACGAGGGCGTGACCGCCGCCGAGCTGGAGCAGCTTCTCTCGGAACTCCACTACCAGCCGGTGTTCACCGCGCACCCCACCGAGGCCCGTCGCCGGACCACGATGGAGAACCAGCGCCGGGTGTTCGAGACAGCCGACCGCCTCAACCAGCCGGGGCTGGGCGAGGACGAACGCCGGCTCATCATCGAGGAGCTGGAGACCCAGATCCAGTTGTTGTGGCGCACCAACGAAGTGCGCGTGAAAAAGCCGCAGGTGCAGGACGAGATCAAGTACGGGCTGTTCTATTTCGAGGAGAGCCTGTTCGAGGCGATACCGCAGTCCTACCGCTTCCTGGAGAAGGCGATCCGGCGCATCTACGGCGTGCACCCCGACGGCAGCCTGCCGGTGCGCATCCCGGCCTTTCTGCACTTCGGTTCCTGGATCGGCAGTGACCGCGACGGCAACCCGAACGTCACCCCGGAAGTCACCGAACTGGCCTGCCGCCTGGCGATGGAGCAGGTCCTGCGTGAATACATCAAGCGGGTGAACCACCTGCGCAATGTCCTGACCCACTCGGCCTACATGTGCCAGCCGTCACAGGCATTCCTCGACAGCCTGGACGCCGACAGCAACATCGCCAACGCCGTCTTCCATGGCGCCTCCGACCGCTTCGAGAGCGAACCCTACCGGCGCAAGCTGTACATCATGCGCTATCGCCTGCGCGAGACGCTGGGGACGGTCTGCCGCCGCATCCAGGGCGAGGCGGCCGTACTGCCGACCAACAGCGCCTACGCCAACGCCGATGCCTTCCTGCAGGACCTGAACCTGATCCGCGACTCGCTGATCAGCCATGGCGACCGCAACATCGCCTCCGGCGCGCTGACCGACCTGATCCGCCTGGTCGAGACCTGCGGCTTCCACCTGCACCACCTGGATGTGCGCCAGGAGTCCACGGTCCACAGCGAGGCCGTCACCCAGTTGCTGCAGCAACTGGCCCCGGAAGACGACTACAACGCGCTGGACGAGACTGGCCGCCAGAAGGTGCTGAGCGACCTGATTGCAGCCCCGTCGCTGCCCGAGCTGAACCGCGAGGCTCTCGGCGAGAGCGCGCTGGAGACCCTGCGCGTGTTCGAGGTCATCCAGGCGATGCGTCGCGAGATCGGCCCGAATGGCATCGGCACCTACGTGATCTCGATGACCCACGCCGCCTCGCATGTACTGGAGGTCCTGCTGCTGGGCCGCCTGGCGGGTCTGGCCGGCGAGGACGAGAACGGCGAGCCGTTCTGTCACCTGCGCATCTCGCCGCTGTTCGAGACCATCGAAGACCTCCTGCATGTCGAGGACGTGCTGGAAGGCCTGCTGTCCAACCCCGTGTATGCCCGCCTGCTGGCCGCCTCCGGCAACATCCAGGACGTGATGCTCGGCTACTCCGACTCGTGCAAGGACGGCGGCATCCTCGCCTCCTCCTGGAACCTCTACGAGGCCCAGAAGAAGATCGTCGGTATCACCGACCGCTTCGGCGTGCGCTGCCAGCTGTTCCACGGGCGTGGCGGCACCGTCGGGCGCGGCGGCGGCCCGACCCACGAATCCATTCTCGCCCAGCCCCCGGCCACCGTGCAGGGCCGGATCAAGTTCACCGAGCAGGGCGAGGTGCTGTCGTACAAGTACTCCAACGTGGAGACGGCGGTCTACGAACTGGGGATGGGCGCGACGGGATTGATGCTCGCCTCGCGCAGCCTGATCCGCCCGGCGCGCCAGGACCGCGATGACTACCGCGCGACCATGGACGAGCTGGCCCGCGCCGGCGAGGACGCCTACCGCGACCTGATCGACCGCACCCCGGGGATCCTCGACTACTTCTACGAGATCACGCCGGTACAGGAGATCGGCTTCCTGAATATCGGCTCGCGCCCCTCGCACCGGCGCAAGACGGATCGCTCCAAGAGCTCGATCCGCGCAATACCCTGGGTGTTCGGCTGGGCGCAGTCACGCCATACCCTGCCTGCCTGGTACGGGATCGGTTCGGCCCTGCAACAGTGGCGCGGCGACAACCCGGAACGTCTGGAACAGCTGCAGCGGATGTACCAGGAATGGCCGTTCTTCCGCTCCCTGCTGTCGAACTGCCAGATGGCGCTGACCAAGGCCGACATGCGCACCGCGGCCGAGTACGCGCGCCTTTGCAGCGACCCGGAACTGGCCGAGCGGCTGTACTCGCGCGTGCGCGAGGAACACACGCGCACGGTCAACGAGGTCCTGCGCGTGGCCCGGCTGGACAACCTGATGAACGAGACACCGCTCCTGGCGCGCTCGCTGCAACGGCGCAACCCGTATCTGGACCCGCTCAACAGCATCCAGATCCACCTGCTGCGCGAGTCCCGCCAGTTCGACGCCCAGGCCGACGACGGCGCGGACAACCCCTGGCTGTCGCCCCTGCTGCGCTCGATCAACGCCATCGCCGCCGGGATGCGCAACACCGGCTGAACGGCGCTACCCACTGCCCCTGCCGACCCGTGGGGGCGGCGCGCACATCCATGCGTTAGAATCGCAGCATGCGCCTACTGCTGCTCATTGTTGCCATCGTCGCCATCTTTCTGGCGGTCCGCACCTTGGTGCGCTCCACCGGCGCACGCAAGAAGCCCGTCTCGCGCGACGCCCGCCCCGAGCGCCTGAAGGAAGGCGGTGCGGTGATCCGCTGTGCCTTCTGTGGCGTACACGTCCCGGAGGCCGAGGCCTACCGCGATGGCGATCGCCTGTACTGCTCCCCGCAACACGCCCAGGTCGACCGCAACCGGCAGAACACCGGGTCCGGCTCCGACTCGGGCCCCGACTGACTGACCGGGAGGTCGGCATTCATGGGGGAGCCCATCGCGCTTGATGCCGACACGCGCCGCTCGGCCTGGCTGTTCGCACTCTATCGAGTCTTTGTCGCCAGCGTCCTGCTGATCCTGGGACTAATCCCCGACGGTCCGGTGGGGCTGCACGCCGCGGCCCCGGAGATGTATCCGGCAGTCGCCGGCGGCTATCTGGTCTTTGCGCTGTTTGTCGCGGCGATGACCTGGCACCCGACCCGCGATCCTGCCACGACCAGCCTGGCGACCCTGGCGCTGCTGGGCGGGATTGGCGACACGATCAGCCTGGTCGCGCTGGTCCTGGTCGCCGGTGGTGTAGGCACCGGCATCGGCCTGTTGCTGATCCCCGCGGTGGTGGCCGCCACCCTGCTCTCCGGCGGACGCCTGAGCCTGTCGCTGGCGGCCGTGGCCACCCTGGGCCTGCTCACAGCCGAAGCAGCCGCGATTGTCCTGCTGGGCCAGGATGGCTCGGGCCTGACACAGGCCGGGCTGCTCGGTGCCACGCTCTTTGCCGCCGGGCTGCTGGCGCGGCACGTCGCACGCCGCGCGGGGGCGACCCGCGCCCAGGTCGAGCGTCAGGAAGAGGACCTTGCCAGTCTCGCCGAGCTCAACGCCCAGATCATCGCGCGCATGAGCGCCGGGGTCATCGCGGTCGACCCGGATGGCGAGATCCGCTCGATCAACGAGGCCGCCCGCCGCCTGCTCCCGCCCCGTCCCGGCCGCCAGCTCGCCGCGATCTCGCCCTCGCTGGCCCGGCTGGTCGAGCAATGGCAAAAGGCCGGGATGCGCACGGACACGCAACAGCTGCCGGGGGATCGTGACCAGCCCGCCCTGCAGGTCCGCCTGACTCCTCTGGGCGAGCGCGGGACGCTGCTGATCCTCGAGGATCTCGCGGAGATCCAGCGCCAGGCGCAGGCCAGCAAGCTGCAGGCGCTGGGTCGGCTGACCGCGAGCATCGCGCACGAGATCCGCAACCCGCTGGGTGCGATCAGTCACAGCGCCCAGCTGCTCGCCGAATCGCCCCAGCTGACCCGACCCGACCAGCGCCTGCTGACCATCATCAACAAGCAGAGCAAACGCGTGAACGAGCTGATCTCCAACGTGCTGAGCCTGTCGCGGCGCGATACCGGGCAACGCGAGCGTCTGAACCTGCAGGAGTTTCTCGACCGCTTCGTCGACGAATTCTGCGGCGCGATGCAGATCCCTCGCGTCGCGCTGCACGCCAGGGTCGAGCCGCATGACTCCGAGGTGCTGTTCGACCCGTCGCAGTTGAACCAGGTCCTGTGGAACCTGTGCACCAATGCCCGCGTGCACGGCGGGCACGACCAGCCGGGCGCACCGCCGATCGTGCTGCGTGGCGGGGCCGGGCAGGTCGCCCGTGTTGTCAGCCTCGACGTGCTCGACGCGGGTCCCGGCATTCCGCCGGACCAGCGTTCCGACCTGTTCGAACCGTTCGTCTCGGGCAGCAACGGGGGCTCCGGGCTGGGCCTGTACATCTCGCGCATGTTGTGCGAGAACAACGGGGCAACCCTGGAATACGTCAGCACACCCACCGGCGGGTGCTTCCGCATCCTGTTCGCTCCAACCGAGGCCGGCGCGGACAAAGGCAGCACGGAAGCATCGTCGACGGAGCCCGCGAGGGAACGCGCATGAGCATTCGCCACGTCCTGGTCGTGGACGACGAACCGGACATCTGCGAACTCCTCGAGATCACCCTCTCCCGCATGGGGATCGAGGCCACCACAACCGAACGCCTGAACGGGGCGCGCGAACTGCTCGCCCAGCAGGATTTCGACCTCTGCCTGACCGACATGCGCCTGCCGGATGGCGACGGGCTGGATCTGGTGCGCCACATCCAGGGCCAGCGCCCGGACCTGCCTGTGGCCGTGATCACCGCCCACGGGAGCGTGGACACCGCCGTCCAGGCCCTGAAGCTGGGCGCATTCGACTTTGTCAGCAAGCCGGTGGACCTGCAGCAGCTGCGCGAGCTGATCGACACCGCACTGCGAATGGAACCCGCTCCTGACCTGCCCGGGACACTGAATGCCGGCACGGTCCTGGAGGCCGATACCACCCGCACCGACAGCCCCTTGCTCGGACAGGCACCACCGATGCAGACCCTGCGCACGACGATCCAGAAACTGGCGCGCAGCCAGGCGCCGGTGTTCATCCGTGGCGAGTCCGGCTCCGGCAAGGAGTTGGTGGCACGCGAGATCCATCGCCTGGGGCCGCGCAGCGATCGCCCGTTCGTGCCGGTCAATTGCGGGGCGATCCCCGGCGAGTTGATGGAGAGCGAGTTCTTCGGCCACCGCAAGGGGGCCTTCACCGGGGCCACGCAGGATCACACCGGGCTGTTCCAGGCCGCCAGCGGCGGGACGCTGTTTCTCGACGAGGTCGCCGACCTGCCACTGCCCATGCAGGTCAAGCTGCTGCGCGCAATCCAGGAGCGCGCGATCAAGCCCGTGGGGGGCACGCGCGAGATCCCGGTGGACGTGCGCCTGCTGTCGGCCACGCACCACAACCTGGAGCGCGCGGTGGCCGAGGGGCGCTTCCGTCAGGATCTCTACTACCGCCTGAACGTGATCGAACTGAAGGTCCCCGCCCTGCGGGAACGACGCGAGGACATCCCGGCGCTGGCCCAGTCCGTGCTGGCCCGGATCAGCGAGCAGTGGAGTACCGAACCGCTGGACCTGGCGCCGGACGCCCTGGAGGTCCTGGCTCGGCATCCGTTCCCGGGGAACGTGCGCGAGCTAGAGAACATCCTCGAGCGCGCCGCCACGCTCAGCGAGGGCCCGACGATCCACGCCGACAGTATCGACCTGCCCCGTTCCGCACACGGCGAGCCCGCGTCATCGGCCGAGGCCCCTGGCTTTGTGCCACCCCCGCCCCTGCGCAAGGAACCGGCCGGCCCGGCGGACGACGTTGCCCTGGACCAGCGCCTGGCCGAGCAGGAACGCCAGGCCATTGCCACGGCGCTGCAGCAGACCGGCGGCAACCGCACGGCGGCGGCACGCCTGCTCGGGCTCAGCTTTCGCCAGCTGCGCTATCGACTCAAGAAGCTTGGGATCGAGTGAGAGGGACGTATCAGGCGCGGCGCAGCGGCGGGTCGGGGATCTCCGCCAGCCACTGCTCCAGTTCGAACAGCGGAAGCCCGACCACGTTGGTATAGGAACCGGCGATCCATTCGACAAAGGCGGCACCACGCCCCTGGATCGCATAGGCCCCGGCCTTGCCGCGCGGCTCGCCCGTCGCCCAGTAGTGCTCGATGTCGGATGACGTCAGCGGCCGTATGCGTACGCGGGTCGTCACGGTGCGCGCCCGCATGGATTCACCAGGCCGGCCCAGCGCCATCCCGGACACCACCCGGTGCTCCCCGCCGGAAAGACGCTGCAGCATGGCCGCGGCATCGGCGAAATCCGCGGGCTTTCCCAGGGCCTCGTCATCCACGACCACCACGGTATCCGCCGCCAGCACCCACTGCCCCGGGATGCCGCGCTCGAGGGCCGCCTCCGCCTTGGCGATGGCAAGGCGCTCGACCAGCGCCTCCGGTGACTCGCCCGGGCGCGGCGTCTCGTCCACGTCCATCGGGGCCACCTCGAAGGCGAGCTGGATCTGCTCCAGCAGTTCGCGGCGGCGCGGGGAGGCGGAGGCCAGCAGCAGCGGATGCGACACGGACGTCACGCGCGATGATAGGGGTGGTTGTTCAGCAGCGACCAGGCGCGGTAGAGCTGCTCGGCGACCAGCACCCGCACCAGCATGTGCGGGAAGGTCAGCGGCGACAGCGACCAGGCCCATTCCGCACGGGCGCGCACGGCCTCATCCAGCCCCGCGGCCCCGCCGATCACCAGCGCGACATCGCGTCCGTCCTGCTGCCAGTCGGCCAGGCGCCGCGCGACGCCCTTGGTGTCCACGCCCTTGCCGCGCTCGTCCAGCAGGATCACGCGGGCGCCCTCGGGGATGGCCTTCAGCAGGATCTCGCCCTCGCGTCGCAGCAGCGTGGCCGTATCCATGGACTTGGCCCCGGAGGGGCCGGCCAGGGCCTGCAGGTTCAGGTTCAACTCGCGCGGGAGACGACCGGCATATTCATCGAAACCGGCTGCCACCCAATCGGGCATGCGCTTGCCGATCGCGATCAGGTCCAGGCGCATGGCGGCGCGCGGCGGTCAGCCGCGCAGGCGGCGGACGCGCTCCAGGCTGGGGTCTTCCGGGGCGGCCTTTTCGGTATCCGCGGCCTCCTCGGCCAGCCAGAGCTTTTCCAGGTTGTAGAAGTCGCGGGTCTCCGGGAGCATCACGTGGACGATCACGTCGTTCAGGTCCACCAGCACCCACTCCTGGCTCTCCTGGCCCTCGACCCCCAGCGGCTGGATGCCGGCCTTCTTCGCCTCGAGCGCGACCGATTCGGCGGCCGACTGCACATGCCGCCCGGAGGTCCCGGAGGCGATCACCATGAAGTCGGCCAGTGTAGTCTTGCCACGCACATCGAGGGTGCGGATGTTCTGCGCCTTGATGTCTTCCAGCGCGGTGGTCACGAGTTCAAGCAGTTGTTCGCTGTTCATCTGTCGATCAGGTTCCGTGATGTCGGTTGGCCCCGGCCCGGTACAGGCCGTGGTCCTGAATGTAGCGGTTGACGGCCCCGGGCAGCAGGAAGCGCGGGCTGCGCCCGGCAAGCAGCTCGTCGCGGATGGCCGTGGCGGAGATATCGAGCTGGGTCACCGGCTGGAAGTACACCCGGCCCGCCGGGCTGGAGCGCAACGCGGCCGGATCATGGGTGGCCGCGTTGCCCAGCCACCCGCCCAGTTCCTGCGAGGCGGGACTGCCCGGGCGGTGCGAGACCACGATATGCGCCAGCTCGAACAGCTGTTCCCAGCGGTTCCACGACGGCAGACCGGCGAAGGCGTCCATGCCCATGATCAGCACCAGCGGGGCCTCCGGCCCCAGTTCCTCGCGAAAGCTCAGCAGGGTATCGACCGTGTAGGAGGGCCCTTCGCGGTCCAGCTCGCGGCGGTCGGCCACGAAGCCGGGCACATCGCGGATCGCCCGCTCCACCATCGCCAGACGGTCATCGCTGCCGGTGCCCGGGCTCGCGCGGTGCGGCGGCACGTGGCAGGGGATGAAATGCACCCGCTCCAGGCCCAGGTGCTGCTGGATCTCCAGGGCCGGGCGCAGGTGGCCGAAGTGGATCGGGTCGAAGGTGCCGCCGAGAATCCCGATCACGCGGGCATCGCCCCAGGGAGACGCTGATTCCATCGCGCGCAGCAGATCAGCCCCAAACCCGGCAGCCCCCTAGCCACGCACATGACCGTCGCCGAACACCACATACTTGAGGGTGGTCAGGCCATGCAGGCCCACCGGGCCGCGGGCGTGCAGCTTGTCGGTGGAGATGCCGATCTCCGCGCCCAGGCCGTATTCGAAGCCATCGGCGAAGCGGGTGGAGGCGTTCACCATCACCGAGCTGGAGTCCACCGCGCGCAGGAAGCGCCGGGCCCGGGTGTAGTCCTCGGTCACGATGCTGTCGGTATGGTGCGAGCCATAGGTATTGATGTGGTCGATCGCCGCGTCCAGGTCGTCGACCACGCGGATCGCGAGGATCGGTCCCAGATACTCGGCCACCCAGTCGTCCTCGCTAGCCTCGGCGATATCCGCCCCGCGGTCAGCGAGGATGGCACGGGTGCGCGCACAGCCGCGCAGGCTCACCTGGTGTTCGCCCAGGGCGGCCGCCAGGCGCGGCAGGAAGGCCTCGGCCCGGTCCGCGTGCACCAGCAGGGTCTCCATGGTGTTGCAGGTGCCGTAGCGCTGGGTCTTGGCGTTCACCGCCACGGCCAGCGCCTTATCGAGATCGGCCCCGCCATCCACATAGACATGGCAGACGCCGTCCAGGTGCTTGATCACCGGGATCTGCGACTCGTTGCTGACCCGCTCGATCAGGCCCTTGCCGCCGCGCGGGACGATCACGTCCACGTACTGCGGCATGCGCAGCAGCGCCCCCACCGCCGCGCGGTCGGTGGTCGGCACCACCTGCACCGCCTCGCGCGGCAGCCCGGCCTGCTCGAGCCCGGCCTGGATGATCGCGGCCAGGGCCTGATTGGAGTGCAAGGCCTCGGAGCCGCCGCGCAGGATCGCGGCGTTGCCGGACTTCAGGCACAGGGCGGCGGCGTCGATGGTCACGTTCGGGCGCGACTCGTAGATGATGCCGATCACGCCCAGCGGCACGCGCATCTGGCCCACCTGGATGCCGCTCGGCTGGTAGGCCATGTCGGTGATGGTGCCCACGGGATCGGGCAACCCCGCCACCTGGCGACAGCCCTCGATCATGGTGTCGATGCGCGCGTCGGTCAGCGCCAGGCGATCCAGCATCGCGGCGTCCAGGCCGCGCTCGCGACCGGCCTCCAGATCGCGGCTGTTGGCCTCCGCCAGCTCCGCACGGCGCGCGGCGATGCCCTCGGCGATCGCGAGCAGAGCCGCGTTCTTCGCGCCCGGCTCGGCCTCGGCCATGCGCCGCGAGGCCACGCGCGCGGCACGGCCCAGCGCCTCGACCTGGGCGATCACGTCGGCGGCAGCGGATTCGGTCGGGTGTACGGCAGCGTTCATGCAATCAGACTCGTTCGGTGTTCAGTGCGGGCAATGGCCGGGACAACCGGCGGCCCGCCATACGGGCCACCAAGTCTAGCAACCCCTGCCGGGCGTTGCCGTTTTCCTGACCCTTGATGACGCGATCCACGCGCGCGGCCTCGCCCAGCAACCCGCGCGCCGCCGGCAGGCTCAGCCGCGACATCGCCTGGCGCAGGGCCTTCTGGCCGTCCCCGAAGCTGCCCTGAAAGGCCTCGCGATCCGATGCCCCGGCCGCCTTGCGCTCCATCGCCTGTACCAGCAACCGGCATTCGCGCGCCAGCGCCCAGAGGATCAGGGGCTCCGGCTGCCCCTCGTCCAGCAGGCCCTCCAGCATGCGCAGGGCATGGCGGGCATCGCCGCGCAGTGCGGTCGGCGCCAGTGAAAAAAGCTCGAAGCGTGCGGCGTCGGTGGTGGCCTCCGCCAGCACGGCCTCGTCGATCTCGGTCACGCCCGCCAGGGCCAGCTTCTCGATCTCCTGGCGCGCGGCCAGCAGATTGCCCTCGATGCGCGAGACCAGCAGCGCCAGCGCCGGGTCGGTGATCGTCAGGCCGTGGCGCTGCAGGCGGGCGCGGACCCACAGACCCAGCTGGGATGGCGGGATCGGGCGCGCGTGCAGTACCACCGCGCGGTTCTCCAGCGCCTTGAACCAGGCCGCCCGGCGCATGTCCCGATCCGGCCGCGGGAGCTGCACCAGCAGCACGAGGTCGTCCTGGGGCTCGGCCGCATAGGCCTTCAGGTGATCGCCGCCCACCTTGCCCGGCTTGCCGGTGGCCAGGCGCAGGTCCAGCACGCTGCGCTCGGCGAACAGGGACCGGTCACGGATTGCGGACTCGAACGGCGCCCAGTCGGCCTGCGCGGTCATATCCAGCACGGTCCGTTCCAGATAGCCCTGATCGCGGGCCGCCGCGCGGATCGCATCGGCCGCCTCGATCGCCTGCAGCGGCTCCTCGGCCAGCAGCAGGTAGATCGGCGCCACGCCGCGCGCCAGATCCTGTTCCAGGCGGGCGAGATCCTGGGCCATCAGTCGGTGGGTTCTCCGGCTAAGGGAACACTGATCCATGTACACGCTCGCGCTCGAGTCGCTTTTGCGTGCGAACAAGGCGCGGTGACTGCCGTGCAGTCATTCTGCACAAGGGAACCGCAACGCCGTGCGCGCGCAAAAGCGGCCGAGCCCCTTCGGGGTTGGTGCCCCAGGTTCCCCGATCCTGCGTTGCGCCGCTTGCGGGTAGAACCACTACCCGCTGCACGACGCGCCTTGTCTCGGAAAACCTGGGGTACCAACGCGAGTGTGTACATGGATCAGTGTTCCCTTGACGGTTCTTCGTCCTCGAACTCGACGTCCTCGCGCAACTGCCCGTCGGGGCCGATCACCGCCTCGATGCGGCGCTGCAGCTGGCTGACGATATCCCGGTTCATCGCCTCGCGCAGGGTCTCCTCGCGCTCGGAACGGCTGAGCACCGCCGAGCCGTCGAACAGGTAGATCCGGCTCGCGTGCAGCGTGCCCAGATCCACGGCCTCGCCGTCCACCGGGCGCAGGCGCACCTCCACCGACCGGATCAGTTCGTACTCCGCGACCCGCGCCGCGTCGGTCACCGACAGCGTGCGCCGGCGGTCGCGCACGGAACGCACATCCAGGGTCGCGCCCTGCCCCTCGGGGCGCTGATCGACAACCTCGACCCCGGCCGAGCCGAAGGCCACCGCCAGCTCGCGGTACAGGGAATCACGCGGGTTCACACCGGTGATATGCACCGGGGCCAGGGCCTCCGGCCAGTCCATGCTGCCGCGCAGCTGGAAGCCGCAGGCGGCCACGGAGACCGCCAGCCACACCACCAGCCCTGCGCGCAGCAGCGCGCTCATTGCGGCTTGACCACGAAGTTCACCAAGCGCCCGGGCACCACGATCACCTTCACCACGTTCTGCCCCTCGATGTGCCGCTGCACGTTCTCGTCACCCCGCGCGGTGGCCTCGATCGCGTCGCGGTCGGCACCGGCCGGGACCGCGATCTCGGCGCGGCGCTTGCCGTTCACCTGCACCGCCAGGGTCTCCTGCGCGGCCTGGCGCGCGGCCTCGTCGACCGTCGGCCAGGCGGTGGTCGCGACCAGCTCGTCATGGCCCAGCGCGCGCCACAGGGTCTCAGTCACATGCGGGATGATCGGCGCCAGCATGCGCACGATGCCCTCCAGGGCCTCCTGGCGCACGGCCGCGGCCTGCGCACCATCTTTCGGGAATTTTCCGAGATCGTTCAGCAGCTCCATGTTCGCGGCCACGGCCGTGTTGAAGGTCTGGCGCCGGCCGATGTCGTCGGTGACCTTGGCGATGGTGTCGTGCAGCTTGCGCCGCAGCTCGCGCCCGGCGTCGTCCAGCGCGTCCACGTCCAGCGTACCCGGGGCATCGCCGTTCACGTGCTCGTGCACCGCCCGCCACAGGCGCTTGATGAAGCGCTGCGCGCCCTCGACGCCGGAGTCGGACCACTCCAGCGACAGGTCCGGCGGTGCGGCGAACATGGTGAACAGCCGCGCGGTATCGGCGCCGAAGCGCTCGATCAGCGCCTGCGGGTCCACGCCGTTGTTCTTCGACTTGGACATCTTCTCCATGCCGCCCACGACGACCGGCTGGCCGTCCTCGCGGTGGCGTGCGGCCTTCACCGAACCGTCCTCCGCGCGTTCCAGCTCGACATCGGCCGGGTTGATCCAGTCCTTCCCGCCGTCACCGCGCTCGCGGTAGAAGGTCGGCGCGATCACCATCCCCTGGGTCAGCAGCCGGGTGAATGGCTCGTCGGAGGCCACCAGGCCCTCGTCACGCAGCAGCTTGTGGAAGAAGCGCGCGTACAGCAGATGCAGCACCGCATGCTCGATGCCGCCGACGTACTGGTCCACCGGCAGCCAGTGGTCGGCACGCGGGTCCAGCATCGCGGTGTCGTTGTCCGCGCAGGCGTAGCGGGCGAAGTACCAGCTGGATTCGAAGAAGGTATCGAAGGTATCGGTTTCGCGCCGCGCCGGCTTGCCGCATTCCGGGCAGGTCGCCTCGAAGAACTCCGGCATGCGCGCCAGCGGCGAACCGGCCCCATCCGGGATCACGTCCTCCGGCAGGCGCACCGGCAGGTCGGCTTCCGGCACCGGCACCGCACCGCAGTCGTCGCAATGGATCACCGGGATCGGGCAGCCCCAGTAACGCTGGCGCGAGATGCCCCAGTCGCGCAGGCGGTAGTTGCGCCGGCGCCGACCAAGCCCGGCCTGCTCCAGGTGTTCGGCGATCGCGCCCTTGGCCGCCTCGGAGGCCTGCCCGTCGAAGTCGCCCGAGTTCACCAGCACGCCAGGGTCTGTGAACGCGGCCCGCTGCACGTCGCACTCGGCACCGTCGGCCGGGGCGATCACCTGCCGGATCGGCAGCCCGTATTGCGTGGCAAACTCGTGGTCGCGTTCGTCGTGTGCCGGCACGGCCATCACCGCGCCGGTGCCGTATTCCATCAGCACGAAGTTGGCGACCCAGACCGGGACCTCCGCACCGGTCAGCGGATGGCGGGCGGTAAAGCCCAGCGACCGGCCCTTCTTCTCCATGGTCGCCAGATCGGCCTCGGCCACCCCACCCTGCGCGCAGTCGGCGACGAACGCGGCCAGTTCGGCATCATGTTGCGCCAGGGCCTGCACCCGCGGGTGTTCCGGGGCCAGCGCCATGTAGGAGACGCCGAACAGGGTGTCCGGGCGCGTGGTATAGACGGTCAGTGGCTCGCCGCCATCCACCGCGAACTCCAGCTCCACGCCCTCGGAACGCCCGATCCAGTTGCGCTGCATGGTGCGCACCTGGTCCGGCCAGCCATCCAGCCCGTCCAGGGCGTCCAGCAGCTCGTCGGCGTAGTCGGTGATGCGCAGGAACCACTGCGGCATCTCGCGGCGTTCGACCAGCGCGCCGGAGCGCCAGCCACGGCCCTCGATCACCTGCTCGTTGGCGAGCACGGTCTGATCCACCGGATCCCAGTTCACGGTCGCCTTCTTGCGATAGACCAGGCCCTTCTTCAGCAGGCGCACGAACAGCCACTGCTCCCAGCGGTAGTAGTCGGCATCGCAGGTCGCAAACTCGCGCGACCAGTCGTAGGCGAAGCCCAGGCGCTTGAGCTGGGTGCGCATCTGCTCGATGTTCTGGCGCGTCCAGGCGGCCGGTGGGACGTGGTTCTGCATCGCCGCGTTCTCCGCCGGCAGGCCGAAGGCGTCCCAGCCCATCGGCTGAAGGACGCTCCGGCCCTGCATGCGCTGGAAACGGGCGATCACGTCACCGATGGTGTAGTTGCGCACATGCCCCATGTGCAGCTTGCCCGAGGGGTAGGGGAACATGGACAGGCAGTAGAACGGCTCGCCGGGGGCGTCCTCGCGCGCGCGGAAGCAGTCGGCCTCCTCCCACTGGCGCTGTACCTGCGCCTCGATCACCTCCGGGGAATACTGCTCCTGCATGCGCCTCACCTGTGCCTTTATCGCGGGAAACAAAGAACTGCGCAGAATACCAGCCGCTCCCACCCCCTCCAAGCGACGGGTCAGAACCGGGAGACCCCGAAAACCAGACCGGTTTTTCGGAACAGCCTTCAAAAATTTTCCGGAACCACTGCGCAATTCCACTGGCCGAAACAGTGAGTCCACGAGAAAAGTTCCAAGGAGCTGAGGACATGAGCAAGGAAAAGGACGAAATCCCCGTTGTGAGGCGCGCCTACCCCGAGGATCTGGGGGAGCTTGCAGAAGAACACACACCGGAAACCGAGGGCCCTGCCATCCGCACAGTGGAACCCGACCATCTCGGGACCTGGCTGGGCAAAGGCTGGCGCGATCTCTGGAACACCCCCGTCGCCCTGATACATGGCCTGGTGATCGCCATCGCGGGTCTCGTAGTACTCGGCTTGTCGTGGAACCAGCCCTGGATGGCCTTCTCCTTCCTGGCCGGTTTTCTGTTCCTGGGGCCGGTGTTTGCCGTCGGCGTGAACTACCTGGCGCTCGAGCGTGAACAAGGCCGCTCGACAGGTGTGGGCCTGGGCTGGGTCACCCACCTCGGGGGCTCGGTCTGGGTATTTGCCCTGCTCCTGGCGCTGATCTTCGTCATCTGGTCCAGCTTTGTCTGGATGTGGATCGGCGTACTGAATATCGGCGCGCTAGGGGTAACCGGGCAGCTGCACCACATGGTGGCGGCAATGCTGACCACCGGCTCCGGGATCATCTCCCTGATTGGGGTGATCGTCGCCGCGATCGTGTTCGGGCTGCTGGCGTTCGTGCTGAGCCTCGTGACACTTCCCGCCATGATTGACTACCGGGCCCGCGAGGAGACCCCGCAGGCCACGCTGTTTGACGCGATCGGCGTGAGTCTGAAGGCCTTCAACCATAATCGGGGCACGCTGATTTTGTGGGGCCTGATCATCACCGCGCTATTCGTGGTGTCGGTGGCGACCGCCCTGCTGGCCTTGATCGTGATCTTCCCGTGGCTCGGCTTCGCCATGTGGCATGGCTACCGGGACTTGGTCGAGACCCCCTAGGGAAACACCCGTTAACGGCTGGTCCGCCTTCGGGGCGGACCAGACCTCAGGGGAAACTCTGCCTGGGTCGCAGCGGACACCAACACTCAGGCGTCCCTTTCGGAGGGGCTGTCCGGTCCCGCATCGGCCTGGTCATCGCGGTACCGGCGCCGGTGACTCAAGCGCGCGAACTCCGCCAGGCGATCGGCGACCATCCGGTTGAAGCTGCCTTCGGGGAACCCGCCACCCGGTGCCCGTTCGCCCGCCGTCATGCCGCTCAGGAGTTCAATGGCCTCGTCCACCGTGGCGACAGGGTAGACATGGAATCGCCCGTCGGTGATCGCGTCGCGCACATCGCGTCGCAGCATCAGATGTTCGACATTGCTACCCGGCAGCAGCACGCCGTGACCATCAAGTGCGCCCGCCTCGCGACAGACGTCGAAGAAGCCCTCGATCTTTTCGTTGACCCCACCAACAGCCTGAACCTCGCCATGCTGGTTGAGCGAACCGGTGACCGCCAGCGACTGGCGCAGCGGGATACGCGCAATCGCGGACAGCAGCGCACAAGTCTCGGCCACCGAGGCGGAGTCCCCCTCGATGTCGCCATAGGACTGCTCGAACGCCAGACTGGCGGACAGTGACAGCTCGCTGTCCTCGGCATAGTGGCTGGCAATGAAGCGGGACAGGATCATCACCGCCTTGCTGTGCACCGGTCCGCCCAGTTTCGCCTCGCGTTCGATATCGACCACCTGCCCCTTGCCCGACCGCGCAGTGGCGGTAATCCGGATCGGTCGTCCGAAGGTCGCATCGCCGAGCTGCAACAGCGAGAGGCCATTGACCTGGGCAATCTGCGCCCCGCGTGTCGCGATCAGGACCACCCCGCGCCGGATCTGCTCCAGACTGCGGCGCTGGAGCCGGGCCCCGCGCTCCTGGCGTTCCCGGATGGCCTGTTCGACCTGCACAACATCCACGATATCCGCGTCAATCTGTCCGGCCCAGTAGTCGGCCTCCAGCAGCAGATCACGCAGGGTGCGGTCATGCGCCGAGAGCTTGCGCTGATCGCCGGCCAGACGGCTGGCATGCTCGATCACGCGAGCCACGGCTGCACGATTCAGCGGCCTCAGTTCGGCACGACGCGCCATGGTAGCCAGCATGCGCGCGTACAGCGCATGGGTGTCAGCCCCGCGGTCCAGGTCGTCCTCGAAGTCGGCCTCGACCTTGAACAGCTCCAGGAAGTCCGGGTCGAACGCGGACAGCAGGTAATAGAGCAGGCGATCACCGATCAGAACCACTTTCGGCATCACCGGGATCGGCTCCGGCTCCAGCCCCACCGTGCTCACCAGTCCGAACAGGCGTTCCAGCGACTCGATGCGCACCTCGCCAGAAAACAGCACTCGCTTGAGGCTCTCCCAGGCCAGTGGCTGGGTCAGCACACGCCGGGCGTCCAGGATCAGGTACCCCCCACTGGCCCGGTGCAGGGCGCCGGCACGCACCAGCGAGAAGTCCGTGAACAGAGCCCCTTCGTGCATCTGATGCTCAATCAGGCCGGTCAGGTGCTGATGATTCGGCAGGTCCTCGTAGATCACCGGAGCGCCCCGTGTGGCGGCATGATCCACCAGCAGGTTGATGCGAAAGCGTTCCAGCAGTCCTTCGGGGGGTGCATGGCCACGGCCGCGGCGAAATGCCTCCGCGTGCCGGACTACATCGTCCAGGATCGCTTCCAGGTGTTCGACCACGGCCGGCAGATCCGACCACCGCTCCTTCAGTTCGTGGATCGGGCCACCCAGCGTCCACTGCAACATTTCGGCGTTCAGCGCCCGGATCTTTTCCTGCAACTCCTTGCGCAAGCGGGGGATCTGGCGCAGCGCCTGGCGAAGCTTCTCCTGCAGTTCCTCGACCTTGGCGTCGATGCGGTCGCGTTCCTCCTCGGACAGAGCATCGTATTCGTCTGGCTTGAGCATCTCCCCGTCACGCATCGGCGCGAACGAGAAGGTGTTCGGCGCACTGATCAGCGCGATATCGTGCGCCTCGGCCTCTTCCTGCACCTTGCGCACGCCCTCGGTCTGCTCCTCTTCCGAGGCGTCCTTCAATTCCTGCAGGCGCCGCTGGTACTCCTCGCTCTCGAAGGCGGCCGGGATACTGCTGTGCAGGTCGTCGATCAGACGATCCAGATCGGCCTGCAGAGTCTGGCCCTCGCCGGCCGCCAGCCGCATGGCTCGCGGACGCTCCGGGCAGGCAAAGTTGAACACATAACCCCAGTCCGGCGGCACAGGCTCGTCGGCCGCGCGCCCTTCCAGAAAGCGCCGTACCAGCTCGTGCCGTCCGCTGCCCGCTGGCCCCAGCACGAACAGGTTGAAACCGTTGCCACGCATCGACGCACCGAATTCCAGCGTGTGCAGCAACCGTTCCTGGCCACAGGGCAGCTCCAGTGCCTCCAGCGTCTCGGTGGTCTCGAACTCCAGATGCTCCGGAGGGCACCGGTGATAGACCTGCTCCGCGGTCAGGGGTGCGGGTCGCGTCATGATCGTCTCCCTTGTCGTCAGCCCCTACCTTGCAGCAGTTCCGAGTCGCTATGCACCCCCTCGTTTGCCCGGACCCGGCCAATTCGCTTTCGCGACTCTGGCTTGGTCCGGGCATCGTGCTACCTTGGGCGCATCAGCGTCCGACACGTCCCCGAACGGGACCCCAGTCACCTATCGGCCAGCGAGGAACAGCGCATGAGCGACAAGCCCAGTGGTACGCCCCCGGAGCATGATCAGGAACGCGAACATCGCCTGAGCAGCGCTTACCAGCGCATGCTGCACGAGGTCACCGAAGACCTGGAAAAACTGGAGGAGAAGACCAGCAAGGCGATAACCGAGTCGCTCGAGAACGCCCGCGATCGCGTGCAGAAGGCTCGCAACCTGACCCGCGAAGAGGCCCACGAAGTGATGGACTACCTGCGCCGCGACCTGCAGGACCTGGGGGCCTATCTGGACAGCCGCAGCGAGGACTGGCGCGGCTGGCTGCGGATCGACCTCGGCCTGATCGAGGCCAGCATCCTCAGCGCACTGGAACGCATCGCGGATCGCACCCGGATCGAGATCACGGAATTGACCGCCCGCGCCCAGGTGATGGGCGAATGGCACACCGGCGAGATCACCGGCCCCGGCGAGCTGCTGTGCAAGAAATGCGGCCATGCGCTGCACATGACCAAGGTCGCGCGCATTCCGCCCTGCTCCAATTGCCACAACACGACCTTCCGCCGTGGCCCGGGCGCCAGCGAGACCGCAGAGGCCTAGGAGCCGATCAGTCCCGGGTCCGACAGGCTCCTAGTCCAGCGGAAACGTCAAAGCGACTGTGACCGGGTACGGCGGCGCCCCACCGCCGCACCCAGCACCACCAGGACCAGCGCGGCCAGCACGGCCGGGCCCTCGCCCAGCGCGGCGGCCGGGGTCAGCCCGGTGCGCGGCTCCAGGGTCCCGCGGACCACCTCGCGGGTAAACAGTCCCGAACGCTCCAGAATGCGGCCATCGGCATCGATCAGCGCCGAGATGCCGGTGTTGGTCGAGCGCACCATCGGGCGCCCGGTCTCCACCGCGCGAACCCGGGCGATCTGCAGGTGCTGGGCCGGGGCCAGACTGTCGCCGAACCAGGCGTCATTGGAGACGTTGACCAGGAATCCGGCCTCCGGCAGGGCTGCGCGGATGTGACGGGCATAGGCGGACTCGTAGCAGATACTGACCCCGGCGGTCGTCCCGGCCATCTCCATGCGGCCATCACCCGTACCCGGAGAGAGATCCGACATCGGGATCTGCAGCAGCCGGTCCAGCCAGGCCAGGCGGTCGCGCAGCGGGATGTACTCGCCAAAGGGCACCAGCTGGCGCTTGTTGTAGCCCGCGCCACTGCCGACATGCACCACCGAATTGAAGACATCCCGCCCCTCGGCCTCGTAGTCGAAGATGCCGACCACCAGCTCGCCACCGGCGTCGGCCAGCTCGCTCGCAATGCCTTCCAGGGGGTCATGCACCTCGGTGTAGAACGCCGGGATCGCGGTCTCCGGCCAGACGATCAGGGCGTCCCCGACGGCCTCGCGGGTCAACCCCCGATAGATGTCGAGCGAATGCTCGATGCCGTCCGGGGCCCACTTGCGGGCCTGGTCGATGTTGCCCTGTACCATCGCCACCGGGATCTCCTCCCCGGTGGGGTCCACCCAGCGCACGAGCCCCAGTGCCAGCGATGCGATCACCACCGCAACGGCGAGCCCCGCGCCCACCCAACGCTGCCCGGCCAGGAACACGCTGACCACGGCCACCGCGAGCAACGCGACCATCAGACCGGCGCCCAGCTCCCCGGCCAGTGGCAGCCAGCCCTGCAGCGGGGTGTCCAGCACCGTATGCCCGAACAGCAGCCAGGGGAAGCCCGAGAACAGCCAGGAGCGGGCCAGCTCCACCAGCACCACGCCCCCGGCCAGGGCCAGCAGTCCGGCTGGTTGCGCCAGCGGCAGAAAGCGCGCAGCGAGCCCCGCGAGCAGGGCCGGATAAAGGGCCATCACCAGCACGAAGAGCACGGTAATGACCGAGGCCACGATCAGGGGCGCCTCCCCGAACACCAGCAGGCTGTTGAAGATCCAGCTAACCCCGGTCCCGAAGAACCCGAGCCCGAAGGCATAGCCGGTAAATGCGGCCTGCCGCGCCGGGGCGCCAATCAGGAGCCCGAACCAGACGGCCAGGCCCAGGGGCGCGGCCAGAAACCAGCCCACCGGGGCAAAGGCGAGGGTCGCCCCCGCCCCTGCGACCAGGGCCAGCAACGCGATGGCCCAGGTGGGCAGACGCTCGGCCAGTGGCTGCATCAGGCCCCCTTGTGCTCGCCACCGTCGGCCGGCTGGCCCTCGAAGGTCTGGCCGGGGTCATCCGTGGCCGGGGCCACGTCGGGTCCCGGCCGGCGCATCTCCAGCAGATGCAGACGGCGGTTGTCCGCGCGGAGCACGCGAAAGCGCATGCCGTCGATCACGATCTGCTCGCCGCGGCGCGGCACATGGCCAAAGTGCGACAGCACCAGTCCGCCAATGGTGTCGAAGTCGTCCTCGCTGTAAGCGGTCTGGAAGTAGGCGTTGAACTCCTCCATCGGCGTCAGCGCCTTGATGGTGTAGCGCCCGCCGGGGTGCTGCATGATCTGGGTCAGGTAGTCCTCGACATCGTGCTCGTCCTCGATCTCGCCGACGATCTGCTCCAGCACGTCCTCGATGGTCACCAGCCCGGCCACGCCACCGTATTCGTCCACCACGATGGCCATGTGGTTGCGGCTCAGGCGGAATTCCTTCAGCAGCACGTTCAGGCGCTTGCTCTCCGGCACGAACACCGCCGGGCGCAGGATCTCCTGCATGTCGAAGGCGGCATCGTCGGGCTCGCCGAAAAAGCGCAGCAGGTCCTTGGCCAGCAGCACACCGACGACCTCGTCGCGGTGGTCCCCGACCACCGGCAGGCGCGAGTGCGCGGAGGCCACCACGTCGGGCAGGAACTCGGACAGGCGCGCGTCGCGGCGGACGACCTCCATCTGGGCACGCGGGATCATGATGTCGCGCACCTGCATGTCGGCCACGTTGAGCACGCCCTCGAGCATGGTCAGGGCCTCGGGGTCGACCAGCTCGCGACCGTGCGCGTCGCGCAGCGTCTCGATCAGTTCGGGGCGGGTGGCCGGATCGCGGCGCGGCCACAGGCGCGTCTTCGCGCGTTCCAGCCAGCGCCGCCAGGCAGGTTGCTCGTCGGGTACGGGTTCAGGCATCGGGGACGGTTCCGGTGGAGGGCGCGTTCGAGTCACGGGCCGGAGAGCCGGTCTGATAGGGGTCCGGATAGCCTAACCCGGCCAGGATCGAGCGCTCAACGGCCTCCATCGCCCCGGCCTCGCCGGGTTCCTGGTGATCCATGCCCTGCAGATGCAGCAGGCCATGCACCACCATGTGACTGTAATGGGCCCGCAGGGACTTGCCCTGCTCGGCCGCCTCGCGCGCCAGCACCGGCGCACAGAGCACGATATCGCCGAGATAGAGCGGCTCGCCCGCCGCCATCGCGGGCAGGTCGGGGGCAGGGAAGGACAGCACGTTGGTCGCGTAGTCACGCCCGCGAAACCCCCGGTTCAGCTCCAGGCCCTCGTCGGCATCCACCACGCGCAGGGTTACACCGGCCCGACCGGCCCCGCGCCATGCGGCGCGCGCGGCCCGATGCAGGGTGCCCGCGGACGGGAGCCCCCGGCGCGGCAGGGCATACTGGACCACGACCTCAAGCGTCGCCATCGCCCCGGGATCCGCCCTCCTGTGCCGCGCCATCCTCGTGTGCGTCGTAGGCCTCGACGATGCGCTGCACCAGCGGGTGGCGCACCACATCACCGGCCTGGAAACGCGTAATGCTCACACCGTCCACGCCCTGCAGGATCTGCATTGCGTGCTTCAGGCCCGAGCGCTGGCCGCGCGGCAGATCCACCTGGGTGATATCGCCGTTGACGACCGCCGTGGAACCAAAGCCGATCCGCGTGAGGAACATCTTCATCTGCTCGACGGTGGTGTTCTGTGCCTCGTCAAGGATGATGAAGGCCTCGTTCAGCGTGCGCCCGCGCATGTAGGCCAGTGGGGCGACCTCGATCACCTGGCGCTCCATCAGGCGCGCGGTCTGGTCGAAGCCCATCAGCTCGTACAGGGCGTCGTACATCGGGCGCAGGTAGGGGTCGATCTTCTGCGCGAGATCGCCAGGCAGGAACCCCAGGCGCTCGCCCGCCTCCACCGCCGGCCGCACCAGCACCAGACGCTGCACGCGGTCCTGCTCCAAGGCCGCGACGGCGGCGGCCACCGCAAGAAAGGTCTTGCCGGTCCCGGCGGGGCCGATCCCGAAGCTCAGGTCGTACTGCTGGATCGAGGCCAGATAGCCGCTCTGGCGCGGACCGCGGCCCCGGATCACCGCACGCTTCAGGCGCAGGGCGGGATCGGCGGCGGCCGGCTCGGCCTCCGCCAGCCCCTCCATGTGTGCGGTCTGCAGCGCGGTGTGCACCTGCTCCAGGCTGACCGGTTCCTCCTGCGCCATACGGTGGAGGTCGTGGATCAGCGCGCCGGCGGCCCGCACCGCGTTCTTTGGCCCGGTCAGATTGAAGCGCGGCCCGCGGTTGTGCACGGCCACGCCCAGGCGCGACTCGATCAGGCGCAGATGGGCATCCAGCGGACCGGACAGACGCGCGAGCGTCTCCTGATCCCCCGGCTCCAGGGTGAAATCCAGGCGGTTACTCATCAATCAGGCGCCGACGGCGGCGGACATCGCCCGCTCCACCGCGCGGCCGCGCAGGGAATGCGCCAAGGCCTCGGTGATCTCGACCGGAATCATCTGCCCGATCAGGCCGGGATCGCCCGCAAAGTTCACGATGCGGTTGTTCGCCGTGCGTCCGGCCAGTTCGCCGGGATTGCGCTTGGCCGGGCCCTCGACCAGGACCGGCTCGATGTTGCCGACCATCGCCTGATTGCGTTCGCGCCCGTGCTGTTCGATCAGGGCCTGCAACTCGGCCAGGCGGGCCTTCTTGGTGGCCAGCGGCACGTCGTCCGGCAGCGCGGCCGCCGGCGTACCCGGGCGGGCGCTGTAGATGAAGCTGAAGGAGAAGTCGAAGTGCAGCTCCTCGATCAGCTTCATGGTCGCCGCGTGGTCGGCATCCGTCTCGCCGGGGAAACCAACAATGAAGTCGGAGGACAGGTCCAGGTCCGGACGCGCCTCGCGCAGGCGGCGGATCTTGGACTTGTATTCCAGGATCGTGTGGCCACGCTTCATCTGCGCCAGGATGCGGTCGGAACCGCTCTGCACCGGCAGGTGCAGGTGGCTGACCAGCTTCGGCTCGTCGGCATAGGCCTGAATCAGCGAATCGGAGAACTCCACCGGGTGCGACGTGGTGAAGCGGATGCGCTCGATACCGTCCACTGCGGCGACGTAGTGGATCAGCAGCGCGAGGTCGGCGGTATCACCGTCCTCCATCGGCCCGCGATAGGCATTCACGTTCTGCCCCAGCAGGTTGATCTCCTTGACCCCCTGCCCGGCCAACGCCACGACCTCGGCGATCACGTCGTCGAACGGCCGGCTGATCTCGTCACCCCGGGTGTAGGGCACCACGCAGAAGCTGCAGTACTTGGAACAGCCCTCCATCACCGAGACGAACGCAGTCGGGCCATCGGCCTTCGGCTCGGGCAGGCGGTCGAACTTCTCGATCTCGGGGAAGGAGATGTCAACCACCGGGGCGCGCTCGCGGCGCACCGACTGGATCATCGCCGGCAGGCGGTGCAGGGTCTGCGGGCCGAACACCAGATCCACGTACGGGGCCCGGGCCCGCAGGGCATCGCCCTCCTGGCTGGCGACACAGCCGCCAACCCCGATGATCACCTCGGGCCGGCGCTCCTTAATCTGCCGCCAGCGCCCCAGCAGCGAGAACACCTTCTCCTGCGCCTTCTCGCGGATGGAGCAGGTATTCATCAGCAGGACGTCGGCCTGCTCGGGGTCATCGGTACGCTCCGCCCCGTGCAGCTCGCGCAGGGCGTCGAGCATGCGGTCGGAGTCGTACTCGTTCATCTGACACCCGTGTGTCTGGATGTAGACCTTGCGGATCATGCGTTCGTACTTGTGTTGGTGGACGTCAGGTACTTCTCAAAACGGGACGTCGTCGTCATCGAAGGCGCCGCCGGAGACCGGGGCGCTGCTGCGGTTGCCGCCCTGCTGGCCACCACCGCCGTAGGAACTGCCGCCGCCATAGCCCGGATCCTGGTCGAACCCGCCGCCACCGCCGCTGCCCCCGCGGCCGCCGATCAGCTGCATGTCGTTGGCCACGATCTCGGTGCTGTAGCGGTCATTGCCGGACTGGTCCTGCCACTTGCGGGTCTGGATCTTGCCCTCGATATAAACCTGCGAGCCCTTGGACAGGTACTGCGCGGCGATATCGGCCAGACGCCCGAACATCACCACGCGGTGCCATTCGGTGTTCTCGCGCTTCTCGCCGGAGTTCTTGTCGGTCCACTGCTCCGAGGTGGCCAGACGCAGATTGGTCACGGTAACCCCGTTGGGGGTCTCGCGCTTTTCCGGGTCGGCCCCGAGATTACCGAGCAGGATGACTTTGTTGACGCCACGGGCCATGGGAACTCCTTGTGTCTGGCGCCTTGTGCAGGGCGCGGGAAACGAACCGTTAAGGAAACACTGATCAATGTACACACTCGCGTTGGTACCCCAGGTTTTCCGAGACAAGGCGCGCCGTGCAGCGGGTAGTGGTTCTACCCGCAAGCGGCGCAACGCAGGATCGGGGAACCTGGGGTGCCAACCCCAAGGGGCTCGGCCGCCCGTTTTTGATAACAACGGGCGCGGGAACGGCGTTGCGGCTCCCTTGTGCAGAATGACTGCACGGCAGTCACCGCGCCTTGTTCGCACGCAAAAGCGACTCGAGCGCGTACATTGGTCAGTGTTTCCTTAATTGTAGCAGGGCGCCCGCGAGCCGGCAGCGCCCATGTGCGGTTTTGTGCTCCACCCGAGCGGAGTAGCTCAATCCCCGCGCGCAGCCACCACAGCGGGGGGCTGCGCCAGCCAGGCCACCAGATCCTCCGTATCCGGCCCGCCAGGGTCGACCTTGACGTACAGCGAGCGCACATCGGGCGACAGCGCCACCTCCACAATGCCCGGCCAACCGGCCAGCGCGTAGCGCAGTTCGGCCTCGCGACCGGCCCAGTGAGCGGGAACCGCCAGCACACGGTTCGAGCGGTAGCGCGGCTGCATGTGCCAAGCGGCCGCAAACCAGATCAGCAACAGCGGCACAGCCGCAAGAAAGACACCGGCCGGCCCCGCCAGAGTCAGGACACCACCCCCGAGCAGCCCCCCGGCGAATATGCCCAGAAACTGGGCCGTCGCAAATCCTCCCATGGCCGTGCCCTTGTGCGCGACGGGCGCCTCCCGAGCGACCAGCGACGGCAGAGCGGCCTCCAGCAGGTTGAAGGCGGCGAAAAACGCCACCATCAGGGCCACAATGAACACCATCCCCATGCCGTTGAAGAGCACCAGCGCCAGCAGGAGCTGGACCAGCACGAGCAGGGCGATCGCGCCGCGCATCACCGCATGCACACGCCGGCGGCGCTCGCCCAGAATGATCCCCGGCAGCATCAGGGCAAAGCCCGCCAGAAGCACCGGGACATAAAAGCGCCAGTGCTCGGCGCCTCCCAGGCCCAGATGTTCGACCAGTAGCAGCGGGATCACGAGGAAATTGGCCGCGAGCACCAGATGCAGCACGAAGATACCGAGATTCAGGCGCAGCAACTCCGGTTCGCGCAGCACCCATGGCAGCGCGGACCAGATGGGGACCATGTCCGGGTGCTGCCGCACGCGCTCCGGATTGGGTACCCAGAACAGCAGGATCACGATCGCGAGCACTCCGAGCAGCGCGGACAGGCCGAAGACCCCGCTCAACCCGGCCGCTCGATCGACCACCGGCCCCAGCGCCATCGAGGCGGTAAAGGTCACCCCGATGGTCAGGCCAATGGCCGCGAGTGCACGCATGCGCCGTTCCTCGCCGACCAGGTCGGCGGTCAGCGCCAGGATCACCGCGGCCACCGCCCCGGCGCCCTGCAGGGCGCGACCCAGGATCACCCCGTGTACAGTCTCCGCCAGAGCCGCAACCAGGCTCCCGAGCACGAAAAGCGCGAGCCCGCCGAGGATCAGGGGCTTGCGCCCCAGCCGGTCGGACAACAGACCAAACGGGATCTGCAGCAGCGCCTGGGTCAGCCCGTAGATCCCCAGCGCCAGCCCCATCAAGAACGGCGTGGCGCCCGCGAGCGTGTCCAGGTGCAGCATGAACACCGGCAGCACCATGAACAGACCGGCCATGCGCGCGCCATAGATGGCCGCGAGACCGGAGGTTGCGCGCAGCTCGCGGGGCGTCATGCCGGTGAAATCCGAAGGGAAGGACGGGCTGTCATGCGTGCCGAGTTTACCGGTAACAATGCCACGGAAACCATGGCGGCGGTCGCCGGGGTGTTACCATGAGCGGTTTGCGCCCCACAGCCGTCTGGCGGGCGCCCATCGCCCAAACAGGTTAGAGCCAATACCGATCCATGGACAGCATCAGCATCCGCGGGGCCCGCACCCACAACCTGAAGAACATCGATCTCGACCTGCCGCGCGACCGGCTGATCGTGATCACCGGCGTGTCCGGTTCCGGCAAGTCCTCGCTGGCCTTCGACACCCTGTTTGCCGAGGGGCAGCGCCGTTACGTGGAGAGCCTGTCCACCTATGCCCGGCAGTTCCTGTCGATGATGGAAAAGCCGGACGTGGACCAGATCGAGGGCCTGTCGCCGGCGATCTCCATCGAGCAGAAAAGCACCTCGCACAACCCGCGCTCCACGGTTGGCACCATCACCGAAATTTACGACTACCTGCGCCTGCTGTTCGCCCGTGCCGGCGAGCCGCGCTGCCCGGAACACGGCGAGACCCTGGCCGCCCAGACCATCTCGCAGATGGTGGACCAGGTGCTGGATCTGCCCGAGGGCGAAAAGGTGATGCTGCTGGCCCCGATCGTGCGCGGACGCAAGGGCGAGCACCACAAGCTGCTGGAGTCCATGCGCGCCCAGGGCTACCTGCGCGCCCGCATCAACGGCGAGATCCACGACCTCGACGCCCTCCCCGCGCTGGATCCCAAGCGCAAGCACAACATCGAGATCGTGATCGACCGCTTCAAGGTCCGCGAGGACCTGCGCCAGCGCCTGGCCGAGTCCTTCGAGACCGCGACCGAACTGGCGGACGGGCTAGCACTGATCGCCTGGATGGATGAGCCCAAGCGCGAGCCAATGATCTTTTCCGCGCGCTATGCCTGCCCCGTCTGCGGCTATGCGCTGCGCGAGCTGGAACCCCGGCTGTTCTCGTTCAACAACCCGGCCGGCGCCTGCCCCACCTGCGATGGGCTCGGCGTGCGCCAGTACTTCGACCCGGAGCGGGTGGTCTCGCAACCCGAACTGAGTCTGGCCGGCGGGGCAGTGCGTGGCTGGGACCGACGCAATGCCTGGTACTTCAGCCTGCTGAACAGCCTGGCCCGGCATTACGGCTTTGACGTCGAAACCGCCTGGCAGGAGCTGCCGGCCGAGGTCCGGGCCGTGGTGTTGCACGGCTCCGGCAAGGAGAAGGTCAAGCTGTCGACGCCAGCCGCGAATGGCCGCCTGCGCACCGACGAGCGCGTGTTCGAGGGGGTCATTCCGAACCTGGAGCGGCGCTACCGCGAGACCGACTCCGCTGCGGTACGCGAGGAGCTGGGGCGCTATCTGGCCGAACAGGCCTGCCCCGAGTGCCACGGCACACGCCTGAATTCCGCAGCACGACATGTATTCATCAGCGACCTGACACTGCCCGAGGTCACGCACATGAGCGTGGCCGACGCACGGGCCTTCTTCGCCGAGCTGCGCCTGCCGGGACGCTTCGCCCAGATCGCGGAGAAGATCGTGCGCGAGATCGGCGCGCGCCTGGGATTCCTGAACGATGTCGGGCTCGACTATCTGACCCTCGACCGTTCCGCCGACACGCTGTCCGGTGGCGAGGCCCAGCGCATCCGGCTGGCGTCACAGATCGGGTCCGCCCTGGTCGGGGTGATGTACATCCTCGACGAACCTTCGATCGGGCTGCACCAGCGCGACAACGAGCGCCTGCTCAACACCCTGTGCCACCTGCGCGACCTCGGCAACACCGTGATGGTGGTCGAGCACGACGAAGACGCGATTCGCGCGGCCGATCATGTCGTCGACATCGGTCCCGGTGCGGGCCGCCACGGCGGCCGAATCGTGGCCGCCGGCACCCCGGACGAGGTGGCCCGTAACCCGGATTCCCTGACTGGGGCCTACCTCAACGGCACGCGGGCCATTGCGGTGCCGGAACAACGCATTGCGCCGGACCCCGAGCGCGAGATCCGCGTGATCGGCGCGCACGGCAACAACCTCAAGGGCGGCGAGTTCGCGTTCCCGACGGGCCTGCTGACCTGCGTCACCGGGGTCTCCGGCTCCGGCAAGTCCACGCTGGTCAACAATACGCTGTACCCGGCCGTCGCCGTCGCGCTGCATGGTGGTCGCCATACGGTCGCGCCGCACGAGCGCATTGAAGGCCTCGAGTTGATCGACAAGGTCGTCGACATCGACCAGAGCCCGATCGGGCGTACCCCGCGCTCCAACCCGGCGACCTACACCGGGCTCTTCACCCCGATCCGCGAGCTGTTTGCCGCCACGGCCGAGTCCCGCTCGCGTGGCTACAAGCCCGGGCGCTTTTCGTTCAACGTGCGCGGTGGGCGCTGCGAGGCCTGTCAGGGCGATGGCGTCATCAAGGTCGAGATGCACTTCCTCCCGGATGTGTTTGTCCCCTGCGACGTCTGCAAGGGCAAGCGCTACAACCGCGAGACCCTGGAGGTCCGCTACAAGGGCAAGAGCATCCACGAGGTGCTGGATATGACCGTCGAGGAAGCCCTCGAGTTCTTCCAGCCGGTCCCCGTGATCCATCGCAAGCTCGAGATGCTGATGGAGGTCGGGCTGTCCTACATCCAGCTCGGCCAGAACGCCACCACCCTGTCCGGGGGCGAGGCCCAGCGCATCAAGCTGGCCCGAGAGCTGTCCAAGCGCGATACCGGCCGCACGCTGTACATCCTCGACGAGCCGACCACCGGCCTGCACTTCGAGGACATCGCCCAGCTACTGCGGGTCCTCCACCGCCTGCGCGACCACGGCAATACCATTGTCGTGATCGAGCACAACCTCGACGTGATCAAGACCGCCGACTGGCTGATCGACATCGGACCCGAGGGCGGCAGTGGCGGCGGCGAGCTGCTCGTTGCGGGTACGCCGGAGACGGTCGCCGCCACCCCGCGCAGCCACACGGGGCGCTTTCTTGCGCCGTTGCTGCGCCGCTCTCAGGGCAGGGTCGCCTCGGCCTGAGGCAATCCGCTGCCTGTTATTTACCGCACCCCAGACGCAAGAAAGCCGACCACCTGGGCCGGCTTTCCTGTCGCGGGTCGCTTAGCCGATCAGGCGGCTTCGCCATTCCCCTGATCCGCGTCCGGCTCCGGCCGATCGACCAGCTCCACGTACGCCATCGGGGCATTGTCGCCCGCGCGATACCCGCACTTCAGAATCCGCAGGTACCCACCGGGCCGCCCCTCGTAGCGCGGGCCCAGCTCGTTGAACAGCTTCCCCACGACCTCCTTGTCGCGCAGCCGCGCGAACGCGGTCCGGCGCCCGTGCACGCTGTCTTCCTTCGCGAGGGTGATCAGCGGTTCGGCGACGCGGCGCAGTTCCTTGGCCTTCGGCAGCGTGGTCTTGATCAGTTCGTGCCGGAACAGGGCCACGGACAGGGCCTGAAAGGTGGCCTTGCGGTGCGAGCTGTTACGGCCCAGCTGACGGCCGGAATGACGATGACGCATGAGAGATTTCCTCTGAAATACGGTTGGCGCGAAGCGCCGTGATTACTCGTTGTCGTCGCGCAGACCCGGCGGCGGCCAGTTCTCGAGACGCATCCCGAGCGACAGACCATGAGTGGCCAGCGTGTCCTTGATCTCGGTCAGCGACTTCTTGCCCAGGTTGGGCGCACGCAGCAGCTCAACCTCAGTGCGCTGCACCAGATCGCCGATGTAGTACAGGTTCTCGGCCTTCAGGCAGTTCGCCGAACGCACGGTCAGTTCCAGCTCGTCCACCGGACGCAGCAGGATCGGATCGATCGCGCCGGCAGTCGTGCCCGGCACCTCGCCCATCTCTTCCTGGAGATCGACGAACGGGGCTAGCTGACCCTGCAGGATCGTCGCCGCCTGACGCACCGCGTCATCCGGGGCGATCGCACCATTGGTTTCGAGCTCCAGCACCAAGCGATCCATGTCGGTGCGCTGCGCCAGACGGGCGCTCTCGACACGGTAGGCCACGCGGCGGATCGGGCTGAAACTGGCGTCCAGCAGCAGCCGACCAATGCCGGTCTCGTCGCCTTCGGCCTGGCGGCGAGTGCTCACCGGCTCGTAGCCGCGTCCGGCACGGGCGCTCAGGGTCATGTCGAGCTCGACGTTCTTGGTGATGGTCGCGATCACGTGCTCGGGGTTCACCACCTCGACGTCGTGATCCACGGTGATGTCACCAGCGGTCACCACGCACGGGCCCTTCTTCTTCAGGGTCAGCGTCGACTCTTCGCGGCTGTGCATACGCAGCGCCACACCCTTCAGGTTCAGCAGGATGTCGACCACGTCTTCCTGCACACCCTCGATCGCGGTGTACTCGTGCAGCACGCCCTCGATACGGGCCTCGACGATCGCGGCACCCGGGATCGACGACAGCAGTACGCGGCGCAGGGCGTTACCCAGCGTATGACCGAAGCCCCGCTCGAGCGGCTCCAGCGCGACCTTGGCCTGGTTCCGATTCTCGGCCTCGACCTCGATCTGTTGTTTCTTGACCAGTTCGTTGGACTGCATGGTGTCTCCTGGCGGAAGGCCGCTATACGATTACTTCGAGTACAGCTCGACGACGAGCGACTCGTTGATGTCGGCGGGCAGGTCGGAGCGGTCGGGGATCGCCTTGAAGGTGCCCTCGAACTTGCTCGTATCCACTTCCACCCAGGACGGAAAACCGCTCTGCTCGGCCAGGGTCATCGCATCCTGGATGCGCACCTGCTTGCGTGCCTTCTCGCGTATGCTGACCACGTCGGAGGGCTGCACCTGGTAGGCAGCAATGTTCACCACCTGTCCATTGACCAGCACCGCGCGGTGCGACACCAGCTGACGCGCCTCGGAGCGGGTGCTCCCGAAGCCCATGCGATACACGACGTTGTCCAGACGGCCCTCCAGCAGCTTCAGCAGGTTCTCACCCGTGGAGCCCTTGCGCTGGGCGGCCTTCTTGTAATAGTTGCGGAACTGCTTTTCCAGCACCCCGTAGATGCGGCGCAGCTTCTGCTTTTCGCGCAGCTGCACGGCGTAATCGGACAGGCGGGTGCGGCGTTCGCCGTGCTGCCCCGGGGCCTTGTCCAGCTTGCACTTGGTCTCCAGCGCGCGCGCCCGGCTCTTCAGCCCCAGGTCCACGCCTTCGCGGCGACTCAGCTTGCATTTCGGTCCAATGTAACGAGCCATTCTTGAACTCCAGCCTTAAACGCGGCGTTTCTTGGGCGGCCGGCAGCCGTTGTGGGGGATCGGGGTTACATCACTGATGTTGGTGATCTTGAACCCCGCGTTGTTCAGCGCACGAACCGCCGACTCGCGACCCGGGCCCGGCCCGCGCACCATCACGTCGAGGTTCTTCACGCCATGCTCGGCGGCAGCCGAACCCGCACGTTCCGCGGCCACCTGGGCCGCGAACGGGGTCGACTTGCGCGAGCCACGGAAGCCGGACCCACCGGAAGTGGCCCAGCTGATCGTGTTGCCCTGACGATCGGTGATGGTGATGATCGTGTTGTTGAACGTGGCGTATACGTGAGCCACGCCCTCGGCGATATTCTTGCGGACCTTTTTCTTGGTCCGGGTCTGCGCTTGTGCCATGTACCTGTGATCCCAGTCTGATTACTTACGAATCGGGCGACGCGGGCCCTTGCGGGTCCGGGCGTTCGTCTGCGTCTGCTGGCCGCGCAGCGGCAGGCCGCGACGATGACGCACCCCGCGATAGCAGCCCAGATCCATCAACCGCTTGATGTTCATGCTGATCTCGCGGCGCAGATCCCCTTCCACCGGAATGCGATCGATCTGCGCGCGCAGAGCGTCGACTTCGGCATCGGTCAGATCCCGCACCTTGATTTCCGGACGCACCCCGGCGGCCTCGCAGATCTGGCGCGCCCGGGTCGGGCCAATGCCATAGATCGCGGTCAGCGCAATCACGGTGTGCTTCTGGTCAGGAATATTGATTCCAGCGACGCGAGCCATCCAACATCTCCATCAGAATCCGGCAAAGCCGGCTATAGTAGCAATGAATACCAGTGACGCCAAGCCTTAGCCCTGGCGTTGCTTGTGGCGCTTGTCCGAGCAGATCACGCGGACCACGCCATTACGCCGGATCACCTTGCAGTTGCGGCAGATCGGCTTTACGGATGCCCGTACCTTCATGGTCTTTCTCCTTCAACGGATTCCCAACGGGATGGTCTAGCGGATCCCGGTCCCGCCGAATCCCTTCAGATTCGCCTTTTTCATCAGTCCTTCGTACTGGTGCGACACCAGGTGCGACTGCAACTGGGCCATGAAGTCCATCACCACAATCACGATGATCAACAGCGACGTCCCACCAAAGTAGAAGGGCACGTTCCAGTACAGAATCAGGAACTCCGGTAGCAGACACACGGCGGTGATGTACACCGCACCCACCGCGGTCAACCGGGTCATGACCCCGTCGATAAACCGTTCCGTCTGGACGCCCGGCCGGATCCCCGGGATAAAGGCGCCCTGCTTCTTCAGGTTTTCCGCCGTATCGCGCGAGTTGAACACCAGCGCGGTATAGAAGAAACAGAAGAAAATAATCGCCGCCGCGTAAAAGCCCACGTACAGCGGCTGCCCGGGCGCAAGCGTCGTCGACAGCTCGCGCAGCCAGTCCATCCCCTCGGCCTGCCCAAACCATTGCCCCAGAGTCGAGGGGAACAGAATGATACTCGACGCGAAGATCGGCGGGATCACGCCCGCCATATTCAGCTTCAAAGGCAGGTGGGAAGACTGGCCGCCCACGACCTTTCGCCCCACCTGGCGCTTGGCATAGTTGATCGTGACGCGCCTTTGTCCGCGCTCCACGAACACCACGAAGGCGGTCACCGCAAGCGCCAGCACGATCAGGATCACCACAAACGCGGCCGCCAGTTCACCGGTGCGCGCCAGTTCCAGGGTTCCGCCAATCGCACCCGGAAGGCCCGCCACAATCCCGGCGAAGATAATGATCGAGATCCCGTTGCCGATCCCTCGCTCGGTAATCTGCTCACCCAGCCACATCAGGAACAGCGTCCCGGTCACCAGCGACACGACTACCGTAAAGATAAAGATCGGCCCCGGATTCAGCGCCATCGGCATCCCCTGGATGGTCTGTCCGTTCAGGGCGATCCCGATCCCGATACTCTGAAAGAGCGCAAGCGCCACGGTCCCGTAGCGCGTGTACTGCGTAATCTTCCGGCGACCCTGCTCGCCTTCTTTCTTCAACTGCTGCAGAGCCGGAACGGTCGCCGCGAGCAGCTGCATGATGATCGCCGCCGAGATATACGGCATCACCCCCAGGGCGAAGATCGACAGCCGCTCCAGCGCACCCCCGGAGAACATGTTGAACATGTCCAGGATGGTCCCACTCTGCTCCTCGAAGAACTGAGAGACCGCCACCGGATTGATGCCCGGCACCGGAATAAATGTCCCGATGCGGTAGACGACCAAGGCGCCCAGCACGAAAAGCAGGCGTTGCCGCAACTCCGTAAAGCCGGTGAGCCCGCCACCGGATCGTGCTGTCGCTCCTCGCGCCATTATTCGGCCTCGACGCTCCCGCCGGCCGCCTCAATGGCTGCCTTGGCCCCCTTGGTCACGCCCACGCCATTGACGACGCAGGCCTGGGACACCTCGCCGGAGGCGAAGATCTTCGCGCTCTGGGCGATCTCGGGAATCACGCCGGCCTTTTTCAGGCTCTCCAGCGTGACCGCCCCTTCCACCTTGGCCAGCTCGCTCAGACGCACTTCGGCTGCGTAGCGCTGCTTGCGCGACCGAAAGCCCACCTTGGGGAGGCGGCGCTGCAGCGGCATCTGGCCGCCTTCGAAGCCCGTCTTGGTAAAACCGCCCGACCGGGACTTCTGTCCCTTGTGGCCACGGCCACCGGTCTTGCCGAGGCCGGAGCCGATACCGCGGCCCACGCGCTTGCCCGGCTTGCGAGCGCCGGCGGGGCTGGAAATGTCGTTGAGTCTCATAGGTCAGACTTCCTCTACCTTCAGCAGGTACGACACCTTGCGGACCATACCCAGATTCTCGGGCGTGGCCTCGACTACAGAGGTGCTGTGGGTCTTGCGCAGGCCGAGGCCGCGAACACAGGCCTTGTGGTTCTTCAGCCGTCCAGCGGTGCTGCGCACCAGGGTCAGTTTCAGCTTGCTCATGACTAGCTCGTCACTTCGTCGACAGACTTGCCGCGCTTGGCAGCGACGCGTTCGGGCGAGTTCACCTTGGTGAGCCCTTCGATGGTCGCCTGCACGACGTTAATCGGGTTCCGCGAGCCAACACACTTGGCCAGCACGTTGTGCACCCCCGCGACCTCGAGCACCGCACGCATCGCGCCACCGGCGATCACGCCCGTACCTTCCGAGGCCGGCTGCATGTACACCTTCGCGGCGCCGTGGCGGCCATTGACCGCATAGTGCAGGGTACCGTCCTTCAGCGAGACATCGCGCATCTCCTGACGCGCCTGCTGCATCGCCTTCTGGATGGCCTGAGGGACCTCGCGGGCCTTGCCATAGCCAAACCCGACGCGACCTTCTCCATCACCCACGACAGTCAGGGCGGCAAAGCGGAACTGACGCCCGCCCTTGACCACCTTGGCCACGCGGTTCACGCCGATCAGCTTTTCCTGCAGGCCGTCGGTGGCTTCGCTTACATCATTACGTGCCATTAATCTTCTCCGGTGGGTCGCGCTGGACTAGAACTGCAGGCCGTTTTCACGGGCGGCGTCGGCCAGGGCCTTTACGCGTCCGTGATAACGAAAGCCCGCACGGTCGAACGCGACCTGTTCGATTCCGGCTTTCTTTGCGCGCTCGGCGATCACCTGGCCCACGCGGGCCGCCGCTTCGGCGTTCCCGGTGTTGCCGGCGCTCTTGAGCTCCTTCTCGACGGTGGAGGCCGCAGCCACCACAGCGTCGCCCGAAGGGGCGATGATCTGCGCATACATGTGGCGCGGCGTCCGGTGAATACAGAGACGATGCACCCCCAGCTCGCGGATCTTGAACCGCGCGCGACGCGCCCTCTTGAGTCTAGCCTCTTTCTTGTCCACTGGTGCCTACCTACTTCTTCTTGGCTTCTTTACGCACAATGCGCTCGTCTTTGTACTTCACGCCCTTGCCCTTGTAGGGCTCCGGCGGACGGAAGGCGCGAATATTCGCGGCCACCTGCCCCACCTTCTGGCGATCCGTTCCCTTCACCACCACCTCGGTCGCGCTGGGGGTCTCGATCGTGACCCCTTCGGGCACATCGAACTCGATCGGGTGCGAGTAGCCCAGCGTCAGATTGAGCTTCGTGCCCTGCATCTGCGCCCGGTAGCCAACGCCGACCAGCTCGAGCTTCCGCTCGAAGCCCTCGCTGACGCCGTGTACATGGTTGCCCAGGATGGCGCGGATGGTACCGGCCAGGGCCATGTTCTTGGCGTTTTCGTTGGCCTTCACCCGGACGACGCCGTCCTCGACCGTGACCGTAACCGCCTCGGGGCAAGCCAGCTGCAGCTCGCCCTTCGGACCCTTGACCTTGATCTCGCCTTCGGCCTGCTCCACGGCCACGCCGTTGGGCAGCTGGATCGGCAGATTTGCAATGCGCGACATGGCTGATTCCTCAGTAAATCTTGCAGAGGACCTCGCCACCCTGGCCGGCGGCCCGGGCTGCGCGATCACTCATGACACCCTGCGACGTGGAGATCACCGCAACACCGAGCCCCTGGTTAATCCGCGGGAGCTCGTCCTTGCCGCGGTAGATCCGCAGACCCGGGCGGGAAATCCGTTCAACGCTCTCGATGACCGGACGCCCTTCGAAATATTTCAGCTTAACCAGGAGCTTCTTCTGCGCGGCCTCGCCCTCGACCTGCACGTCGCCCACAAACCCCTCGTCGGCAAACACCTTGAGGATGCGTTCCTTGGCCTTGCTGAACGGGATCGCGACCTGCTCCTTGTTCGCGCGCTGCGCATTGCGCACGCGGGTGAGCATGTCGGAAATCGGATCGGTCATCATTGCTTCTGTCTCCTTACCAGCTCGACTTGCGCAGGCCCGGGATTTCGCCCTTCATGGCGTGCTCCCGCAGCTTGTTCCGCCCAAGGCCGAACCGACGGTAATAACCCTTCGGGCGACCGGTGACGCCACAGCGATTCTTCTGTCGCACCGCCGCGGAATCGCGCGGCAGCTTCTGCAGGGCGTGCATCGCCGCCAGGCGCTCTTCGGAGGACTTCGTTTCGTCCACCAGGATCGCCTTGAGTTCCGCACGCTTCGCTGCGTATTTCTTGACCAGACGGGCGCGCTTTTTTTCGCGCTCGATCATCGATGTCTTCGCCATGTGCGCCTACCTCTTAGTTGCGGAACGGGAACCGGAAGGCTTCCAGCAGTGCCTTGGCTTCCTCGTCCGTCTTTGCGCTCGTTGTAATGGTGATGTCCATGCCGCGCAGTTTGTCGACACGGTCATAGTCAATTTCGGGGAAGATGATCTGCTCCTTGATCCCCAGCGAGTAGTTCCCGCGACCATCGAACGCCTTGGCGCTGAAGCCCCGGAAGTCACGCACACGCGGCAGGGCCACGTTGATCAGGCGGTCCAGGAACTCGTACATCTGCCGACTACGAAGGGTCACCTTGCAACCGATCGGGTAGTCGTCTCGGATCTTGAACCCGGCGATTGACTTGCGGGCCTTCGTCACCACGGGCTTCTGCCCGGCGATGGCCGTCATGTCGCTGACCGCATGCTCAATGATCTTCTTGTCCGCGACTGCATCACCCAGACCCATGTTCAGGGTCACCTTGGTGACACGCGGGATTTCCATCACGTTCGCATAGCTGAACTGCTGCTGCAGCGCCTGCTTCACGTTGGATTCGTATTCTTCTCTCAAGCGTTCCATAAACCGTCCGTCCGCGTTATGCGTCCACGACCTCGCCGTTCGAACGGAAGACGCGCACCTTGCGGCCGTCTTCCAGGGTCTTGAACGACACGCGATCACCCTTGTCGGTTGCCGGGTTGAAGAGCATTACATTGGAGACATCGATCGGCATTTCCTTCTCGATGATCCCGCCACCGATCCCGCGCTGCGGGTTCGGCTTCTGATGCTTCTTCACCATGTTGATGTTCTGGACCAGGACCTTTCCGTCCAGCACCTTGATGATGGTGCCGCGCCGGCCCTTGTCCTTTCCTGCGATCACGACGACGTCGTCGCCTTTGCGAATCTTCTTCATCACGACCTCACAGCACTTCCGGGGCGAGGGAAATAATCTTCATGTACTTCTCCCCTCGCAGTTCACGCGTCACCGGCCCGAAGATACGAGTGCCGATCGGCTGGTGCTGGTTGTTCAGCAGCACCGCCGCGTTGCGATCGAAACGAATGATCGACCCGTCGGGGCGGCGCACGCCCGAGGCGGTGCGCACCACGACCGCGTTATACACGTCGCCCTTTTTGACCTTGCCGCGCGGGATGGCGTCCTTGACGCTCACCTTGATCACATCGCCCACGCGCGCATAACGACGGTGCGAACCACCCAGTACCTTGATGCACTGGATGCGACGGGCGCCGCTATTGTCGGCGGCCTCGAGAACGGTCTGCATTTGAATCATGACTTATCTCCCAGCGGCCGATCAGAGCGCGTCGTGCCCGACCACTTCGATCAGGGCAAAGCGCTTCTGCTTGGACATCGGCCGGCACTCACGGATACGCACGCGGTCACCCATGCGCGAGACATTGTCCTCGTCATGGACGTGCAGCTTGGTGCTGCGCCGGATGAACTTGCCGTACAGCGGATGACGCACGCGGCGTTCGACCAGGACCGTGCGGGTCTTGTCCATCTTGTCGCTGATCACGCGCCCAACGACGGATCGCTGGGTCTTGGAGACTTGCTCGGTCATCTTCTTAGCCTGCCTTTCGTTCGTTCATCAGCGTCTTGATCTGCGCGATCTCGCGCCGCACCTTGCCGACCCGGTCGGGGCGCGCCAACTGGCCAACGGCCTTCTGCATGCGCAGCCCGAACTGCTCCTTGTAGAGCGCCTCGAGCTCGGTGTTGAGCTCTTCGTCGGATTTCTTTCTCAGTTCGCTCGCTTTCATCACATCACCTGCCGACGGGTAAACACCGTCTTCACCGGCAACTTGGCGGCCGCCAGACGCATCGCTTCGCGCGCCACGTCTTCCTGCACACCTTCCATTTCGTAGAGCATGCGACCGGGCTGCACCTTGCACACCCAGTATTCGACGCCGCCCTTGCCCTTGCCCATACGCACTTCGAGGGGCTTCTTGGTCACCGGCACGTCCGGGAACACGCGGATCCAGATCTTCCCGCCACGTTTGATGTGACGGACCATCGCGCGACGCGCGGCCTCGATCTGGCGGGCGGTAATCCGGCCGCGTTCGACGGCCTGCAGGCCGTACTCGCCGAAGCTGACCTTGGCACCGGTCGAGGCCATGCCCCGGTTACGGCCCTTGAACTGCTTGCGGAACTTGGTTCTTTTTGGCTGCAGCATGATCTTTAAGTCCTAGCTCGCTTTGGCGGCGGCACGGGTCCCTTCGGTCGGCTCCAGGCCAAAGACCTCGCCCTTGAAGATCCAGACCTTCACGCCAATGATCCCGTAGGTGGTCCGCGCTTCCGCAAACCCGTAGTCGATGTCGGCACGCAGGGTGTGCAGCGGTACGCGCCCTTCGCGATACCACTCGGAGCGCGCGATCTCGGCACCGTTCAGGCGACCGGACACGTGTACCTTGATGCCCTGGGCACCGAGGCGCATCGCATTGCCCACCGCCCGCTTCATCGCGCGACGGAACATGATGCGGCGCTCGAGCTGCTGGGCGATCCCTTCGGCCACCAGCTGTGCCTCGACCTCGGGCTTGCGCACTTCCTCGATATTGATCTTCACGCTGCCCTGGTCGAGACCCGTCTCGCGGGCGACGTCGCGGCGCAGCTTCTCGATATCCTCGCCCTTCTTGCCGATCACGATACCCGGACGCGCGGTCTGGATCGTGATGTGCGCGGCCTTGGCCGGTCGCTCGATGCTGATCCGGCTCACCGACGCGTGAGCCAGCTTCTTTTGCAGAAACTCGCGCAGCTGGATGTCGTTGTTGAGCGTCTCGCCAAACTCGCGACCATCGGCGTACCAGGTGGCTGACCACGGGCGAGAGATGCCCAGGCGGATGCCGGTCGGATGTACTTTCTGACCCATGCTTAGGCTCCCTTCTCGCTGACGCCGATGACGATATGGCTGGTACGCTTCAGGATGCGGTTACCGCGGCCCTTCGCACGGGCATGCATCCTCTTGAGCACCGGGCCTTCGTCGACCTGGATACGCGACACGAGCAGCTCGTCGATATCGGCACCGTCATTGTTCTCCGCGTTCGCGATCGCCGACTCCAGCACCTTCTTGACGATGGCGGCCGGCTTCTTCGCGCTGAACGTGAGCTCGTTGAGCGCTTCCTCGACCCGCAGCCCACGGACCTGATCGGCGACCAGGCGAGCCTTTTGCGGGGAGATCCGCGCGAAACGCAGTTTTGCAATCGTTTCCATCGTTCGTCCTCAGCGCGACTTCTTGTTCGCGATATGACCCTTGAAGGTCCGCGTCAAGGCAAATTCGCCCAGCTTGTGGCCCACCATGTTCTCGTTGACGAGTACAGGCACGTGCTGCCGGCCGTTGTGGACAGCGATGGTCAGCCCGACCATTTGCGGGATGATCATCGAACGCCGGGACCAGGTCTTGATTGGACGGCGATCGTTTTTCTCCACCGCCTCTTCCACCTTCTTGCGCAGGTGGTGGTCGACGAACGGGCCTTTCTTCAGTGAACGCGGCATGCTGGGACTCCGTTACTTCTTCCGCCGACGCACAATCATGCCGTCGGTACGCTTGTTGTTGCGGGTCTTGTAACCCTTAGTCGGACGACCCCACGGGGTCACCGGGTGGCGGCCGAAGTTGCGGCCTTCGCCACCACCGTGCGGGTGGTCGACCGGGTTCATGGCCGTACCACGAACCGTCGGGCGCACACCCTTCCAGCGCTTGGCGCCGGCCTTCCCGAATTTCTTCAGGCTGTGCTCGGAATGACCCACTTCGCCAACCACGGCACGGCACTCCGACGGCACCCGGCGCATTTCGCCCGAGCCCAGACGCAGGGTCGCATGCTGGCCTTCGCGGGCCACGACCTGCGCGGAGGTACCGGCGGAGCGAACCATCTGCGCGCCCTTGCCGGGCTTCAGCTCCACGCAGTGCACGGTGGTACCGACCGGGATCGAGCGCAGCGGCATCGCATTACCCGGCCGAATCGGCGCCTGGCTGCCACTGGCGACCTGATCACCCTGTTTCAGCCCCTTCGGCGCGATGATGTAGCGACGCTCGCCATCGGCGTAGAGCAGCAGGGCCAGATGGGCGCTACGGTTCGGGTCGTACTCCAACCGTTCGACGCGCGCGGGGACGTTGTCCTTGTTGCGCTTGAAGTCGACCACGCGATAGCGCTGCTTGTGGCCTCCGCCGACGTGACGGGTCGTGATCCGGCCCGTGTTGTTGCGACCACCGGACCGAGTCTTCTTTTCGATCAGCGCGGCATGCGGCGCACCCTTGTACAGGTTGTCACCACGGATCTGGACCGCGTGGCGACGCCCGGCCGAGGTCGGATTCGTCTTGATAATCGCCATGACTAGACCTGGTCTCCTTCACCCATGTCGATGCTTTCGCCTTCGGCGAGCGACACATAGGCCTTCTTCCAGTGGTTGCGACGCCCGAACAGGCGGCCGAAGCGCTTCTGCTTGCCCTGCTGCTTGAGGGTGCGCACATTTTCCACACGCACCTCGAACAACTGCTCGACCGCCGCCTTGATCTCGTCCTTGCTCGCATCGGGCAGCACGCGAAACACGTACTGGCCCATCTCGCCGGCCATGGTGGACTTCTCCGAGACCACCGGACCCTGAATCACCTGCATCAGACGCGCACTCATGCCAGCCACCCCTCAATCTTGCGGATTGCCGCTTCGGTCATCACGACCGTTTCCGCGCCGACCAGGTTCGCCGGGTTGATCCCGGCAGCGTCGACCACGTCGATGTGCGGCACATTACCGAGCGCACGCGCCGTCATCTCGTCGTATTCGGCCAGCACGACCAGCCCCTTCGCCAGGCCGAGCTCGTTGAGCTTCGCCACGCCGTCACGGGTCTTGCCGGAGGCAACCGCGAAGTCCGCAACCACCTTGAGACGATCCTGACGGACCAGCTCGGAGAGGATCGACGCCATCGCGGCGCGATACATCTTCTTGTTCAGCTTCTGCGAGAAGTCGCGATTGCGCGCCGCGAACACCTTGCCACCACCGGTCCACAGGGGGCTGCGGATCGTGCCCGCGCGGGCCCGGCCGGTGCCCTTCTGGCGGAACGGCTTGGCGCCACCCCCGCTGACATCGGAGCGCGTCTTCTGTGCGCGCGTGCCCTGGCGCTGGCCGGCGAGAAACGCGACCACGCTCTGGTGCACAAGCGACTCGTTGAAGTCGCGCTCGAAGCAAACGGGCGACAACTCCACGCTGGCGCCGGTATCGGCTGTCGTTACTTGCATTGTCTTCAACCCTTCGCCTTGACGGCCGGACGAATCATCACGTCGGTGCTCGGCGCACCCGGGACCGCACCCTGGATCAGCACCAGACTGCGATCCGCATCCACCCGAACCACCTTCAGGTTCTGGATGGTCTTGCGCTCGGCGCCCATATGGCCAGCCATCTTCTTGCCCTTGAACACGCGACCCGGGCTCTGGTTCTGCCCGATCGAACCCGGGGCGCGGTGCGCCAGCGAGTTCCCGTGCGTCGCGTCCTGGGTGCGGAAGTTGTGACGCTTGACCGCACCCTGAAAACCCTTGCCCTTGCTCTGCGAGGTCACGTCCACGACCTGACCTTCCTCAAAGCGATCGACGGTAATCGCATCGCCCGGGGCAAGACCGTCGAGCTCGGATTCGTCGACCCGGAACTCCCACAGGCCGCGACCCGGCTCCACCGAGGCTGCCGCGTAGTGCCCGGCTTCGGGCTTGCTGACCCGGGACGGCTTGCGGCTGCCCGCCGTCACCTGGACCGCGTTGTAACCGTCGCCTTCGGTGCGCTTGATCTGGACCACGCGATTGTTGTCCACCTGCAGCACAGTCACCGGCACGGAGACACCGTCGTCGGTGAAGACGCGGCTCATGCCTAGTTTGCGACCGATGAGTCCAATGGCCATTGCAAAACCCCTTCCGTATCGAACGGCGCTGGCGAGCGCCCTAAAGCCGTGGCCCGGCGAACAATTCCGCCGGGCCACGGAAAGCCCAATAGTATGGCAGAAAGTTACGAGTTAGTTAAGTCGAATCTGAACATTCACGCCGGCGGCGAGATCCAGCTTCATCAGGGCATCCACGGTCTTGTCGGTCGGATCGAGGATATCCATCAGACGCTTGTGCGTGCGCAGCTCGTACTGGTCACGCGCGTCCTTGTTGACATGCGGCGAGATCAGCACGGTGTACGACTCGCGCTTCGTCGGCAGCGGGATCGGTCCCTTGACGCGGGCGCCGGTGCGCTTCGCGGTCTCGACGATCTCGGCCGCGGAGCGGTCGATCAGTCGATGGTCAAAGGCCTTAAGGCGAATTCGGATACGCTGGTTTGCCATCTCGTTCACTCAATAATCTTGGATACGACGCCGGCGCCGACGGTGCGGCCGCCTTCGCGGATCGCAAAGCGCAGACCATCTTCCATCGCGATCGGGCTGATCAGCGACACAGTCATTTTCACGTTGTCGCCCGGCATCACCATCTCGGTGCCTTCCGGCAGCTCCACCGAACCCGTCACGTCTGTCGTACGGAAGTAGAACTGCGGGCGATAACCATTGAAGAACGGGGTATGACGGCCGCCCTCGTCCTTGCCCAGGATGTACACCTCGGCCTCGAAATGCGTGTGCGGGGTGATCGAACCCGGCTTGCACAGCACCTGACCACGCTGCACCTCGTCGCGCTTGGTCCCACGCAGCAGAATGCCGACGTTGTCACCCGCCTCGCCCTGGTCCAGCAGCTTGCGGAACATCTCGACACCCGTGACGGTGGTCTTCTGGGTGTCGCGGATACCGACAATCTCGATCTCCTCGCCCACCTTGACCACACCGCGCTCGATACGGCCGGTCACCACCGTGCCGCGGCCCGAGATCGAGAACACGTCTTCCACCGGCATCAGGAAGTCGCCGTCCACGGCGCGTTCCGGTTCCGGAATCCAGCTATCCATCGCCTCGACCAGCTTGTAGATCGCCTGCGCGCCCACTTCGCTGTCGTCACCCTCCAGCGCCTTCAGCGCGGAACCGGTGACCACCGGGGTGTCGTCGCCCGGGAAGTCATACGAGGACAGCAGATCGCGCACTTCCATCTCGACCAGCTCGAGCAGCTCGGGGTCGTCGACCATGTCGGCCTTGTTCAGGAACACCACGATGTACGGCACACCGACCTGACGCGCCAGCAGGATGTGCTCGCGGGTCTGCGGCATCGGGCCATCGGCCGCCGACACCACCAGAATCGCGCCGTCCATCTGCGCCGCACCCGTGATCATGTTCTTCACGTAGTCCGCGTGACCCGGGCAGTCCACATGCGCGTAGTGACGCGTGTCGGATTCGTATTCCACGTGCGCCGTGGCAATCGTAATCCCGCGCGCCTTCTCTTCCGGCGCATTGTCGATCTGGTCAAACGCACGGGCCTCGCTGCCGTACTTCTTGCCCAGCACCGCCGTCATCGCCGCCGTCAGCGTGGTCTTGCCATGGTCCACATGACCAATCGTCCCCACATTCACATGCGGCTTCTTACGCTCGAACTTTTCCTTGGACATCTCTCGCTTCCCCGGATCGTGACGCTTTCACAAGCGACGCAGGTTGTACGCTGACTTACACAAAAAATTGGAGCTCATGACCGGACTTGAACCGGTGACCTCTTCCTTACCAAGGAAGTGCTCTACCGACTGAGCTACATGAGCCTGACCTACCTGGCCAGGGCCGGACCCGAACCTAGCGCCGGATCAACTGGAGCGGGTGATGGGAATCGAACCCACATCATCAGCTTGGAAGGCTGAGGTTCTACCATTGAACTACACCCGCAGAACCCTGGCTTGCCGAACCACCGCCCCGCTACAGGCCGCTGGCTTGAAAACCCGATGGTGGAGGGAGGAGGATTCGAACCTCCGAAGGCTGAGCCAGCAGATTTACAGTCTGCCCCCGTTGACCGCTTGGGTATCCCTCCTCGATCAAGCCGCGTATTCTGAACCAGTGCGAACGACAGCGTCAAGCGGAGACTGCGGGACCGGCGCCGAAGACAGGATTCGCAGCCCGCACGCGCGGGCTCGGCTTCCATTCTCTGCCTATGATCGCTCTCATACGTGGCGTCTGACGGTTTCCATTCCACCACGGACACACGTAGAGTGTGCCTATTGAGGATCAAGGATTCGCGCGTAGACGCCCATGTCCAAAACCACAACGGCGCCCCGCCTGCCGGGGCTGGCCAAGCGTCTCGTGGACGCTGGCCTGATCGCGGAAGATATCGCTGCCCAGATCGCCGAGGAATCGCGCGCTCAGCAGACCCCGTTAATGGCCCTGCTCGCCAGCAAGGGGCAGGTGTCCGAGGCCCGCCTCGCCGAGGCCGCGGCCGAGGAGTTCGGGCTCCCGGTACTGGATTTGTCCTGCTTTGAACCAGAGCTGCTGCCCAAGGATCACCTGAACGAGAAGCTGATCCAGAAGCATCACGCCCTGCCGATCATGCAGCGCGGCAACCGGCTCTATATCGCCGTCTCCGACCCCACCAACCTGGGCGCCACCGACGAGTTCAAGTTCGCCACCGGGATGCCCGTAGAGGCCGTGCTCGTCGAGGGGCACAAGCTGGACCGGCTGATCGACAGCGCCCTGAGCGCCGCCTCGTCACTGATGGACGACCTCGGTGACGACGACCTGGAAAACCTGGCGATCGAGTCCGGTGGCGGCGACGAGGGCGACACCTCGGATGCCGCCGATGCCGTGGACGACGCGCCCGTGGTGCGCTTCGTCAACAAGCTGCTGATGGACGCAATCAACCGCAAGGCATCGGATATCCACCTCGAGCCTTTCGAGAAGGACTTCCGGGTGCGCTTTCGCATCGACGGCGTGCTGCACGAGGTGGCCCACCCACCCAACACCCTGGCGCCAAGGATCACCGCGCGCGTGAAGGTCATGTCGCGCATGGACATCGCCGAACGCCGTGTCCCTCAGGACGGACGCATCAAGCTGAAGCTGTCACGCACCCGTGCGATCGACTTCCGCGTCTCCTCGCTGCCCACGCTGTACGGCGAGAAGATCGTGATGCGTATCCTCGACCCCAGCAGCACCCAGATGGGGATCGACCAGCTGGGCTACGAGGAGCACCAGAAGGAGGCCTACCTCCAGGCGCTCAAGCGGCCCTACGGGATGATCCTGGTTACGGGCCCGACCGGCTCGGGCAAGACGGTGTCCCTGTATACCGGCCTCGGGATCCTGAACACCGCGGACCGCAACATCTCGACGGCGGAAGACCCCTCCGAAATCAACATGCCCGGGGTCAACCAGGTGAACATAAACCCCAAGGTCGGACTGACCTTCGCGAGCGCCCTGCGCGCCTTCCTGCGCCAGGATCCGGACGTGATCATGGTCGGGGAGATCCGCGACCTGGAGACCGCGGAGATCTCGATCAAGGCCGCCCAGACCGGACATCTGGTGCTCTCCACGCTGCACACCAACGATGCGCCGCAGACCCTGACCCGCCTGGCGAACATGGGTGTCCCACCCTACAACATCGCCTCGTCGATCCTGCTGATCATTGCGCAGCGCCTGGCGCGCCGGCTGTGCCCGAACTGCAAGGAGCCGGAGGATCTCCCGGAGGAGGTTCTGCGCAAGGAGGGTTTCACGGACGCGGACATCCAGGCCGGGGTAACCGCCTATCGGGCGGCGGGATGCGACCAGTGCACCAACGGCTACAAGGGGCGGGTCGGCATCTATCAAGTCATGCCGATCAGCGAGGAGATGCAGCGCGGCATCCTGGAGGGCTACAACTCGATGCAACTGGCCCAACAAGCGGCAAAGGAAGGGGTCGAGGACCTGCGTCGCGCCGGCCTGATGAAGGTCATGGCAGGGCTGACCAGCCTCGAGGAAGTCAATCGGGTGACAAAAGACTAGAACGCCACGACCCGTCGGGAGGGACTCCTCCGACCCGGGTCGCCAGCACAGGGGGACAGGTAGATGGCCGATTCCGGGACAATCTACGCGTGGGAAGGGCTGAACAAGAACGGCGACCGGGTCAAGGGCGAGACCCCGGCGGACAGCGAGGCCGTCGCACGGTCAGAGCTGCGCAAGAACGGCATCAACGTCGTCAAGATTCGCAAGAAACCGAAGTCGCTGTTCTCCGGCGGCAACAAGAAGATCGTCCCGGCGGACATCGCCTACTTCCTGCGACAGATGACCACGATGCTGCAATCCGGCGTGCCGCTGGTGCAGGCCTTCGAGATCGTTGGCCGCGGCAACGAAAAGCCGGCCATGCGCGATCTCGTGCTCAAGCTCAAGGCCGACGTCGAGGGCGGCGAGACCTTCGCCGCCGCACTGGCCAAGCAGCCCAAGCACTTCGACGACCTGGTGGTCAACCTGGTCGAGGCCGGTGAACAGGCAGGGACGCTCGAGACCCTGCTGGACAAGGTCGCCACCTACAAGGAAAAGACCGAGGCCCTGAAGGCCAAGATCAAGAAGGCCTTGTTCTATCCGGCCGCGGTCATTGTGGTCGCGATCGTGGTCACCGCGATCCTGCTGATCTACGTGGTCCCGCAGTTCGAATCGCTGTTCCAGGGATTCGGCGCCGACCTTCCGGTCTTCACCCGCATGGTGGTCGACCTCTCCAACTTCGTGCAGGCCTGGTGGTGGTTGATCCTCGCGATCATGGTCGCAATCGGCTTCGCCTTCGTGCAGACCCGACAGCGCTCGCCGCGCTTCGCACGCTTCCTCGACCTCGCCTCGCTCAAGGCTCCGGCTTTCGGCCCGATCCTGCGCAAGGCCGCCATCGCCCGCTTCGCGCGGACGCTGTCCACCATGTTCTCCGCGGGTGTACCGCTGGTCGATGCCCTGACCTCGGTCTCCGGCGCCACGGGTAACGCGCTGTATCGCGAGGCCACGCTGCGCATGCGCGACGAGACCTCGGCCGGGGCCCAGCTGCAGTGGTCGATGCGCAATACCGGGGTGTTCCCCAACATGGTCGTACAAATGGTTTCGATCGGAGAAGAATCCGGGTCGCTGGACTCGATGCTGGCGAAAGTCGCGGACTTCTACGAGGCGGAGGTGGACAACGCCGTGGACAGCCTCTCGAGCCTGCTGGAGCCCCTGATCATGGTGATCCTGGGCGTGCTGGTCGGCGGCCTCGTGATCGCGATGTACCTGCCCATCTTCCAGATGGGTCAGGTTATCTAGGATGCCCGGCACGGAAGCGTTGCTGCCCCTGTCCTGGGCAATCGCGGTCGCGGCGGTATTCGGGCTGCTGATCGGCAGTTTTCTGAATGTCGTCATCGCCCGGCTGCCGGTGATGCTGGAGCGCGGCTGGAATGCCGAGGCACGGGCGATCCTGGAGCAGGAACCCGCTGCGGACGATACCCCGTTCGACCTGCTGCGCCCGCGTTCGCGCTGCCCCCACTGCAAGCGGCCGATCCGGGCACACGAGAATATCCCGATACTCAGCTTCCTCTGGTTGCGCGGGCGCTGCCCGGGATGCGGCACGGCCATCAGCTGGCAGTATCCGCTGGTCGAGATCCTCACTGCGACCCTGTTTGCACTGACCATCTGGCACTTCGGGGCTGGCACGACCGCGCTGCTGGCGCTGGTCTTCACCGGCGTCCTCATCGCCGCCGCCGGGATCGATGCGCGCACCACCCTGCTGCCGGATCAGCTGACCCTGCCGCTTCTGTGGCTGGGCCTGCTGGTCAACATCCCGGGCACCTTCACCGACCTGCAGTCGGCCGTGATCGGGGCAGCGGCAGGCTACCTGGTGCTGTGGCTGATCTTCCACGGCTTTCGCCTGGCTACCGGCAAGGAGGGCATGGGGTACGGCGACTTCAAGCTGCTCGCCGCACTGGGGGCATGGCTGGGCTGGCAGGCGCTGCCGGTCATCCTGCTGCTCGCCTCCCTGGTCGGGGCAGTGGTCGGCGTCCTGCTGATCCTGCTGCGCGGGCGCGACCGCAACATACCGATCCCGTTCGGACCGTATCTCGCGGCGGCCGGCTGGCTGGCGCTGATCTGGGGCGATACGCTGGTGGCGTTCTACTTCCCACAGGGGCTCTAGTTCATGCGGCGGGTCGGACTGACAGGCGGGATTGGCTGCGGCAAGAGCCGCGTCGCCGGACTGTTCGCCAGCCTGGGGGTTCCGGTGCTGGACGCCGACCGGGTCACCCGCGAACTGCAGGAGCCCGGACACGACCTGCACGCCGCGATCGTCCGCCACTTCGGCCCGGGGATACTGGACCCCCGGGGGCACCTGGACCGAGGAGCCCTGCGCGCGCGGATCTTTGCCGAGCCCGAGGAGCGCAAGGCCCTGGAAGCGCTGGTGCATCCCGCGGTCCACGCAGAACTGGAACGCCGGCTCCGCGACCTGCCAGACACGAACGGATATGCGCTGATCGTCGTGCCATTGCTGTTCGAGGCCGGCTGGGACAGCGAGTTCGACCAGGTCATCGTGGTCGACTGCCAGCCGGAGGAACAGCTTGCGCGGGTCACCCACCGCGACGGCCGCACACCGGCCGAAGTGCAGGCGATCATGGACTGCCAGCTGAGCCCGGAAGAACGCCGCCGGCGCGGCGACCGGGTGATCACCAACGACAGCACGACCACGGACGAGGATCTCCACCGCCAGGTCTCCGCCCTGCACCAACAGCTGCGATCCGGAACAGACAACTAGGAGCCGGTCGGCGCGCCTCGCGGGACCAACACTGTGCGCCGGCCCCGACTCCTGGCGGGGGCGGGTAGAAAGTCCCCCCCAAAATACCGGATACTGCCGTGATCTTGTTGCCGCGCAACGCTGCGAACCCAAGCCGGATGGGCCGCCCGTGACCCAATTGCTCACCTTCGAACAACCGCTCCATGAACGCGTGCGACTACTGTTGCGCCTGGAGGCGCTGGCGCAGCGGTTCGGGGACGCCCTGGAGTCCGGACGCCCGTTCGACCACCACGAGGCCCTGGTCTCGCTGGTCGACATCTATGCGCTGGTCACCCGGGTCGACATCAAGCGTGAACTGATGGGCGAGATCGAACGCCAGACCGCAAATCTCAACCGCCTCACCAACCAGCCTGGCGTCGACCCGGAACGCTTTTCCGAGACCATGCAGGCCCAGAAACGCCTGCACTCGGCGCTGGAGGAACAGGCCGGCGCGCTCGATCACCGGGTGCGCGGAAACGAATTTTTCAACAGCGTGCGCCAACGCATGGCGCTGCCCGGCGGCGCTTTCGACTTCGACCTCCCCATCTATCACCACTGGCTGGCCCAGAGCTCCCCGGAGCGCACGGCCCTGCTGCTGGAGTGGTTCGAGCCGCTAAACACAGTCGCCGAGGCAACCGTGCAGGTCCTGTCCTACATGCGCCAGTCCGGACGCTCGGAATCCGCCCTCGCGGAAGACGGCTATTTCGAGCGCAGCCTGGACACGAGCCACGCATGGCAACTGATCCGCGTCAGTGTCGACCCCGACGCGGGGTTCTATCCGGAGATCAGTGCGGGGCGCCAGCGCTTCACGGTCCGATTTTTCTCGCCCGAGGACTTCCGCAACCGCCCCGTACCCGCGGCACGAGACATCGAGTTCCAGCTGTGTTGCTGCGCCCTTTGAGCCGGCCGCACGCCCCCGCGCTTTAACCCGGTTGTGAACCGGGGCCTTGTTCGAGCAACCCGCGGATCGCCGCGATACCCTGCGCACCGCAGGTCCGGGCCTGCCCCAGGTCTGCCTCCTGCATCCCGCCCAGGGCATAAACCGGGACCCCCGCCTCGCGCACCTGTGCCGCAAAGCGCTCCCACCCCATACCGGGCAGACCCGGGTGGGATGCGGTAGCCCGAACCGGGCTCAGGACCGCAAAGTCCAGCCCCAGGCGGGCAACCGCCGCCAGCCCTTCGGCGTCGTGCACCGAGGCGGCGACCGGCCCCGAGACGGGAGGACGCCCCGAACACTCTCGCCAGCGCCGTTCCGGCAGGTGCCAGCCCGTCCCCGGCAGATCATCGACCCACTCCCAGGGCGCATTTGCGAGCAGCGGGATGCCGCGCGCCCGAGCGAAGCGATGCAGCGGCTCGATCAGGGCCCGGTAATCCGCCCGCTCGAGGCCCGGGGCGCGCACCTGTACCATCGGACTCGACAGACGCGCCAGCGCCGCCTGTACCTGCTCGATCACAGCCGGGATCTCGGACCGCCCGGCGGGTGCAGGGGTGATCAGGTAGTGCTGCGGCAGGACCAGGGCCTGGAACATCGGGTGATTGGCGGCGGGGAAATCCGTGGGTTCCAGAGTCGCCGGGTCGCGCCAGGCCCATTCCTGACCCTCGCGACCATGCACCTCGCCGGACCAGTCGGTCACCCGGAACACGCGCAGGGCCACGGAACACTCGGCAAAGTCATGGCGCACGGTCAGGCACTGGACACCCCCACGCACGACGATCCCCAGCTCCTCGTGCAGCTCGCGCGCAAGGCCCGCAAAGGCACTCTCGCCGGCATCAATTTTGCCGCCCGGAAACTCCCAGTAACCGCCCAGGTGCCGTCCGGCCAGGCGACGACTGACCAGCACGCGGCCGTCGCCATTGAGGACCAGCCCCACCGCGACCTCCAGCGGCGAAGTCGGATGGCCCGGCTCAGGACCGGTATTCGGCATTGATACGAACGTACTCGTGGGAGAAATCACAGGTGTACTTGCGGGCCGCGGCCTGCCCCCGACCCAGCGCGATCCGGATCTCGATCTCGTCCTGGGCAAAGGCCTGCTGCCCGGCTGCCTCGGTGTAGTCCGGGGAACGCCCGCCCCCACGGACGATCTCCACACCATTGACGGTGATGGCGACCTGCTCGATCACCAGGCCCGTAACGCCGGCGCGACCGACTGCGGCCAGGATGCGCCCCCAGTTGGGGTCGGAGGCGAACAGGGCGGTCTTGACCAGCGGCGACAGGGCAACGGTCTCGGCCACCCGCGAGGCCTCGGCCCCGTCACGGGCCGATTCCACCGCCACGGTCACGAACTTGGTCGCACCCTCGCCGTCGCGCACGATCGCCTGCGCGAGCTCAAGGCACAGATCCCCGAGTGCGCGCGCGAAGGCCTCGCGGTCCTCGGCCGTTGCCAGCGTTGCGCCACTGGCGCCCGAGGCCATGCAGACGACCGCATCGTTCGTGGAGGTGTCGCCATCCACCGTAATGGCGTTGAAGCTGGCCGCATTCGCTTCACGCAGCAAAGGCAGCAGCTCGGCTTCGGTGATAGCGAGATCGGTCCCGATGAACCCGAGCATCGTGGCCATGTTCGGGTGAATCATCCCGGAGCCCTTGGCGATCCCCGTCAGGGTCACGGTACCGCCCGACAGCTCGATGCGGCGACTGCTGCCCTTGAGCACCGTATCGGTGGTCATGATCGCGCGGCCGGCCGGCATCCAGCCATTTGGGACCAGGGCCGCGTGCAGGGCGGGCAGGGCCGTGGTGATCCGCTCGACCGGTAACGGCTCGCCAATCACCCCGGTGGAAAACGGCAGCACCGCGCGGGCATCGCCCCCCACCACCTCGGCGACCGCCTCGCAACAGGCACGCGCGGCGGCCAGCCCCGGCTCGCCGGTCCCGGCATTGGCATTGCCCGCGTTGATCAGCAGCCAGCGGCCGGAAGCCTCGGCCTGATGCTCGCGGGCGACGATGACCGGGGCGGCACAGAAGGCGTTGGTAGTGTAGAGCGCGGCAATGGTGGCATCCGGGCCGGCGTCGACCAGCACCAGATCGTCACGCCCGGCGTAGCGAATGGCTGCCGCCGTCGTGGCCAGGCGGATGCCCGGCACCGGCAGCAATGTGTCCGGGGGTTGCAGCCCAACGGCCATGTTCAGTGTTTCCCTAGACGCTCAGAGCTTGCCGTGGCACTGCTTGTACTTCTTGCCCGAACCGCACCAGCAGGGCTCGTTGCGCCCGAGCTTGGGACCCTCGCGACGATAGGGGGTATCACCGCTCGCCACCGGCTCGCGCTCTTCCGCCCCGGCCTCCAGCGCGCTGTCCGGATTCTCGTGCTGGAACTCCATGTCGGATTCGGCCGGGGCCTTCTTCTTCGGCTGCAGCGCCTCGACCTCTTCGGGCGAACGCAGTTGGATACGCAGCAGATACTTGATCACGTCGTGCTTGATGCGCTCCAGCAGGGACTGGAACATCGCGAAGGCTTCTTTTTTGTATTCCTGCTTCGGGTTGCGTTGCGCGTAACCGCGCAGCCCGATGCCCTGGCGCAGGTAGTCCATCGCGGCCAGGTGTTCCTTCCACTGGGTATCCAGCACCTGCAGCATCATGTCGCGCTGCAGGCGGTTCATCGTGGTGTCGCCCAGCTGCTCGCGCTTGCCGGCGAGCAGCGTTCGGGCGTGCTCGATAATCCGCTCGCGCAGCGGCTCCTCGTGCAGGTCTTCCTCGGACTCGAGCCACTGCTTCACGGGTAGTTCGATCCCGAACTCGCCGGTCAGGGCCTGCTCGAGACCCTCGACGTCCCATTCGTCCTCGATCGAGCCCGGCGGGATGTACTCGCTGATCTGGGCATTGATCACGTCGCCGAGCAAGGCATCGATGGTGTCACTGATGTCCTCGGTGGTCAGCAGTTCCGCACGCTGCTCGTAGATCACCCGCCGCTGGTCATTGGCGACGTCGTCGTACTCCAGCAGCTGCTTGCGGATATCGAAGTTGTGCGCCTCGACCTTGCGCTGGGCGTTCTCGATCGCCCGCGAAACCCAGGCGTTCTCGATCGCCTCGCCTTCCTTCATCCCCAGGCGCTGCATCAGGCCGCGGACGCGCTCGGAGGCGAACACCCGCATCAGGTTGTCTTCCAGCGAAAGGAAGAAGCGGCTGGAACCCGGATCGCCCTGGCGCCCGGAACGCCCGCGCAACTGGTTGTCGATACGGCGGGATTCGTGGCGCTCGGAACCGATGATGTGCAGTCCCCCGGCCTCCAGCACCTGGTCGTGACGCTTCTGCCAGTCGGCCTTGATCTTCTCCCGCGTCGCGGTGTCCTCCGGATCGACCTCGGCCAGCTCGGCATCCAGCGAGCCCCCCAGCACGATGTCGGTCCCGCGGCCGGCCATGTTGGTCGCCAGCGTGATCGCGCCCGGGCGCCCGGCATGGGCAATGATCGCCGCCTCGCGCTCGTGCTGCTTGGCGTTGAGCACCTCGAACTTGATCCCGGTCTTCTTCAGCCGGTCTGCCAGGCGCTCGGAGGCCTCCACGGAGGCGGTGCCGACCAGTACGGGCTGGCCCCGATCCACGCACCACTGGATCTCCTTGATGATCGCATCGTACTTCTCGTCCTGGGTCAGGTAGACGAGGTCCTGCATGTCGTCGCGCACGAGCGGCTTGTTGCCGGGCACGACCACGACCTCGAGTCCATAGATCGTCTGGAACTCGTAGGCCTCGGTGTCCGCGGTACCGGTCATGCCGGAGAGCTTCTCGTACAGGCGGAAGTAGTTCTGGAAGGTGATCGAGGCCAGCGTCTGATTCTCGCGCTGGATCGGCACGCCCTCCTTCGCCTCGATCGCCTGATGCAGGCCCTCGGACCAGCGGCGGCCGCCCATGATGCGGCCGGTGAATTCGTCGATGATCTGCACCTTGTTGTCGCGCACCAGGTAGTCCACGTCGCGGTGGAACAGGGCATGGGCCCGCAGCGCGGCATTCAGGTGATGCAGGACCTGGATCGAACCGGCGTCGTACAGGGACTGGTATTCCTCCAGCAGCCCCTCCTCGCGCAGCAACTGCTCAGCCTTCTCGTGACCGTCCTCGCTCAGGAAGACCTGCTTGGCCTTCTCGTCGACGTAGTAGTCGCCCTCGCTCTCCTCGTCTTCCTGACGGGTGAGCTGGGGCGGGATCTTGTTCAGCCTTTCGTACAGCTCGGAGCTGTCGCCACTGGGGCCGGAGATGATCAGCGGGGTCCGGGCCTCGTCGATCAGGATCGAGTCGACCTCGTCGACCACCGCAAAATTGAGGCCGCGCTGTACCCGCTGATCGGCCGAAAAGGCCATGTTGTCACGCAGGTAGTCAAAGCCGAACTCGTTGTTGGTGCCGTAGGTAATGTCCGCGGCATAGGCCTCGCGGCGAGTCACGGGGCGCAGGTGATCCATCCCCCCTTCCTCGGCCTTGTAATCGGGGTCGTACAGATACGAGGCGCTGTCCACGCCCTGCCCCCCGGAGGAGTTGACTACACCGACGCTTAGCCCCAGCGCATGATAAAGCTGACCCATCCAGGCGGCATCGCGGCGGGCCAGGTAGTCGTTCACCGTCACCACGTGCACGCCGTCGCCAGTCAGGGCATTGAGGTACACGGGCAGCGTGGCGACCAGGGTCTTGCCTTCCCCCGTGCGCATCTCCGCGATGCGCCCGTCGTTCAGCACCATGCCGCCGATCAGCTGTACATCGAAGTGGCGCATGCCCAGCACGTGAATGCTCATGGCACGGCAGACTGCAAAGGCCTCCGGCAACAGCTTGTCGAGGGACTCGCCGTCCTGGGCCCGCTTGCGCAGCTCGGTGGTCTTGTGATGCAGCTCTTCGCGCGGCAGGGCCTCGTTGGCTTCCGCCAGGGCGTTTATCTGCTCGACCTGCTTGCGATATCGCTTGATGATGCGGTCGTTGCGACTGCCGAAGAACTTCTGTACGAGCTGCTTGACCATAGGGATCCGCTTGAGGGGGCTTGTGAGAGCCAACCGTTGTCCGAAACCCGCTTAGGATAAACCATCCGCCCACCACCTGCGCGGGGGCGGACACCGGCAAGGGGTTTCGGTTTCAGTCGTCGTCGGGCAGGAAGTCGTAGGGGTTGACGGCCCGCCCTGCTTTCAGGACTTCGTAGTGCAGATGGGTATCGGTGGCGCGGCCGGTGCGGCCCATCCGCGCAATGCTATCGCCGGCGCTCACGCGCTGACCGGCCTCGACCAGCAACTCCGAGTTGTGCGCATAGCGCGTGCGCAAGCCACCGCCATGGTCGATTTCGACCATCTTGCCGTAGGCGTCGCGCTTGCCCGAGAAAACCACCACGCCACCCCCCGCCGCACGGATGTCCGAGCCATGGCTGCCGGCGAAATCCATCCCCGAGTGGAAGCGTCGCTCGCCGGTAAACGGGTCATTCCGATAGCCAAACGCGGAGCTAATCCAGGCCTCGTCATCCACCGGCATGAGCTGAGGGCGCAGGGCCTCGCGCGACGCATCCTCGCGCAGCGTATCGTCGATCAGGGCCACCGAGGCCTGGTGCCGATTGAGAAGACGCTCCAAGGCATGGAGGCGTTCATCCATGGCCATGGGGGAATCCGGGCCTTCCAGTTCGGGGCCACCCTGCCCCCCCATCGCGGGCACCAGTTCGGACAGATCCAGATCGAGGGTCTCCCCCACCGAACGCATGCGCAGATCCACACGAGCGAGCTGCCGCTCCAGTGTCACCACACGCTCTGCCAGATGCTTGAGCCCCTCGTGGGCAACCTCGCGCTCGGCGGCCTCGATGACGGCCTGGTCACTGCCCGGGACAACGGGGACCTGGACGACCTCTCGCTGCTGCTGCCCCACCCAGTAGGCACCAGCGACGGCCGCCACCATCAGGGCCAGCAGCGTGGCGGCGAGGATAAGGGTGGCACGCAGCGGAAGCCGGGTACACAGGCCGTCCGGTCGTAGTACGATCAGTTGCATGGCTTTCTCGATTACTCTTGTACTGTCGGACTGCGCGGGGCGGCAGCGATGATGCCGCGCCCCGCCAACCGCTTTGTTGCGGCCAATCTGAGCGTTCACTGTTCCCGCGATCTGGAGCTGGAGCGGGCTCTCGCCCCCGTGGTGGGCGAGGAACTGCGGCGCGGGCGCCTGGCCCTGACCCGACAGGGAGAAACCCTGATCGCGGTTTGCACCGATCGCGCGCTGGCGACCGAGATCCGCTTCCAGCAGCGCGAGCTGCTCAAGACGCTCGCGGCGGCCGGCATCGACGGCACCACCGAGGTGCGCATCCGACTCGACAGCACGCCACGCGCGCCGCAACCCGAGCCGGTCGCGGTCCAGCGCGAGATCCCGGAGGCGGCCCGCTCGCTACTCAGGCAGACCGCCCGTTCGGTCAGCGATCCGGCGCTGTCCGGGGCGCTGGAACGCCTGGCCGCGCTGTCCTCGCGGGGACGCTAGCCCCCGCCGGGCCTAGCCGGTAGCGATCGTTGGCGCCAACTGGCCGAAGGAGATCGGCAGCCGCTCCGAGGGGTCCTCGAAGGTAACCTTTTCCCAGGCGGTCTCGTCCGCCGCCAGCTGGCGAATCAGCTGGTTGTTCAGCGCATGCCCGGACTTGTGCCCGGTAAACGCGCCGATCAGGCTGTGGCCCAGCAGGTACAGATCCCCGACCACATCGAGGATCTTGTGCTTGACCAGCTCGTTGTCGTAGCGCAGGCCATTCTCGTTCAGGATCTTGTAGTCATCGAGCACTACGGCGTTGTCCAGGCTGCCGCCCAGCGCCAGCTGGTTGGCGCGCAGGGCCTCGATGTCGCGCATGAACCCGAAGGTCCGGGCACGCGAAACCTCCTTCACAAAGGAGGTGGACGAGAAGTCCAGCTCGGCACGCTGGCTCCCGTCGGTGAACATCGGGTGTTCGAAGTCGATGCAGAAACCGACCTTGAACCCGTCGTAGGGGTCGAAGCGCACCCATTTGTCGCCCTCGCGGACTTCCACGCTGCGCTTCACCCGGATGAATTCCTTGGGGGCGTCCTGTTCCTTGAGCCCGGCGGACTGCAACAGGAACACGAACGGCCCGGCACTGCCGTCCATGATCGGGACCTCGGCGGCACTGACATCCACGTGCAGGTTGTCGATACCCAGCCCCGCGATCGCGGAGAGCAGGTGTTCCACGGTGGAAACACGCACGTCTCCCTTGACCAGCGTTGTCGACAAACGTGTGTCGCCCACGTTCTCCGCCCGGGCCGGGATTTCGACGACAGGATCCAGATCGCTCCGATGGAAAACGATCCCGGTATTCACCGGCGCTGGTCGCAACGTCAACACGACCTTCTCCCCGGTATGCAGCCCCACGCCTGTGGCCCGGATGCTGTTCTTGAGCGTTCTTTGTCGAATCAACGCGTATAACCTCTTTCTTTTCAGGCGCATAGTGGAGCCCGGGCCCTCCCGGGCTCCTCATGCACACAACGATTACCGCATTATTGCAAGTTTCCGCCCTCCCTGCATGCGGCCCCTTGCTCAGTCGGCCTGTTTGCGCAGAAAGGCCGGGATATCGAGCACATCGATGCCTTGCTGCTGGTTGTAGTCCACCGCGAGATTGTCCCCGCCACGACGTTTGACGGTCGGCTGATCGAGGTCCACCTCGACGTCGGAGCCCACCGCGCGCTTGGGCTGGGCATCCACAACGCGTACCTGGGGACGTTCCTGCTGGGACGGCTGAGCCCCCAGACCGGTGGCCACCAGGGTCACGCGCAGTTCGTCGCTCATCTCCGGATCGATCACGGTCCCGACCACCACGGTCGCGTCCTCGGAGGCCAGGGCCTTCACGGCCTCGCCAACCTCCTCGAACTCGCCGATGCCGACATCCATACCCCCGGTAACGTTCACCAGGATGCCGCGAGCGCCCGAGATGTCCACATCCTCCAGCAGCGGGCTGGCGATCGCAGCCTCGGCAGCCTGCCGCGCACGGTCCTCGCCGGTCCCGGACCCGGTCCCCATCATGGCCATGCCCATCTCGCGCATCACGTTGCGCACGTCGGCAAAGTCGACGTTGATCAGGCCCGGACGGGTGATCAGCTCGGCGATCCCCTGTACCGCACCGAACAGCACGTCGTTGGCGGCCTTGAAGGCATCCAGCAGCGTGGTGTTCTTGCCCAGCACGGTCAGCAGCTTCTCGTTCGGGATGGTGATCAGCGAATCGACCTGCTCGGTCAGCGCCTTGATCCCGGACACAGCCACCTGCATGCGCTTCTTGCCCTCGAACGGGAACGGCTTGGTGACCACCGCGACGGTCAGGATGCCCATCTCCTTTGCGATCTGCGCGACCACCGGGGCCGCCCCGGTGCCGGTACCACCACCCATGCCGGCGGTGATGAACACCATGTCCGCACCCTGGAGCAGGTCCTGGATGCGCTCGCGGTCCTCCAGGGCCGCCTCGCGCCCGACCGACGGATCGGCCCCGGCACCCAGGCCCTTGGTGATGTCGCCGCCCAGCTGCAGCAGCGTCTTGGAGTCCAGGCTCTTCAGGGCCTGGGCATCGGTGTTGGCGCAGATGAAGTCCACGCCGTCGAGTTGCGAGTGAACCATGTGCTGTACGGCATTGCCGCCACCACCCCCAACACCAACGACCTTGATCGTGGCGTTCTGGCTAAAGGTATCCATCAGTTCGAACGTCATGGCTGCGTCCTCTCGGTTCGTGTGTACATGTCAGTTGTTTGTCCATGGTCGGAGAGCGGTCCGACCCCCATAACTCCGGCGGCCCCGGTCATCAGAGCTGTCCGGAAAACCAGCGCTTCATGCGCGCCCATACACCCTGGAACCCGCTGCTCACGGGCCGGGCCTCCTGCTCCGCACGCGATTCGCGGGCATAGAGCAGCAGCCCCACCCCCGTCGCGTGGATCGGATTCTTCACCACATCCAGGAGCCCGGTGACGCGTTGCGGCACCCCCAGGCGCACGGGCATGTGAAAGACCTCTTCGGCGAGGTCCACCACACCTTCCATTCGGGACGAGCCGCCGGTCAGCACCACCCCGGCGGCAATCATTTCCTCGGTACCGCTGCGGCGCAGTTCCGCCTGCACCAGTTGCAGCAGTTCCTCGTAGCGCGGCTCGACCACGGAGGCGAGCGTCTGGCGCGACAGCCGGCGCGCGGCGCGATCGCCGACACCGGGGACCTCGATGGTCTCGCCCGGGTCGGCCAGCGTGCGCAGCGCGCAGGCGTACTTGATCTTGAGTTCGTCGGCGTACTGGGTCGGCGTACGCAGGGCCACCGCGATGTCGTTGGTCACCTGGTCCCCGGCAATCGGGATCACCGCGGTGTGCATGATCGCGCCGTGGGCGAACACTGCGATGTCGGTCGTGCCGCCGCCGACATCCACCAGGCAGACACCCAGGTCCTTCTCGTCCTCGCTGAGTACCGAATAGCTGGAGGCCAGCTGTTCCAGGATGATGTCGTCCACCCGCAGCCCGCAGCGCTCCACGCACTTGACGATGTTCTGCGCCGCGGACACCGCGCCGGTCACCAGGTGCACCTTGGCCTCCAGCCGCACCCCGGACATCCCGATCGGCTCGCGGATGCCCTCCTGTTCGTCGATGATGTATTCCTGCGGCAGCACGTGGAGGATGCGCTGGTCGGCCGGGATGGCGATCGCACGGGCGGCATCGATCACCCGGTCCACGTCACCGGGGACCACCTCGCCATCCTTGATCGCGACCACGCCGGTGGAGTTGTAGCTCTTGATGTGGGAGCCGGCGATCCCGGTGTAGACCGAATGGATCTCGCAGCCGGCCATCAACTCGGCCTCCTCGACCGCGCGCTGGATCGACTGGACGGTGGACTCGATGTTCACGACCACGCCCTTCTTCAGCCCGCGCGATGGCGAGGAGCCGATACCGATGATCTCGATCTCGCCCTCGTCGGTCAGCTCGCCGACGATCGCCTCGATCTTCGAGGTGCCGACATCCAGGCCAACGATCAGTCCGGGTTCCGACTTCTTTGCCATCATCTTTCTGCGTCCTGTCGTTCGTGTCATCGGGCGTTGCCGCCGTTGTTGTCCGCTTCTTCGGCCCAGGCCACGGCCAGACCGTGCGGATAGCGCAGGTCCACCCGCGCAATCGGGGCGTCCTCGCGCGCCCGCAGGGCCGGTGCCGCGCGCACCAGCTGGCCCAGCCGGTTCAGATTCACGTCGCGGCCCATCAGGACCTCGGCCCCGTCGGCCAGATGGATCGTCCAGTCATGCCGCTTGCCCTCGTGCACGCCCACGACCTCGAACCCGGCATCGGCCAGGCGCGCGGAGACCTCCAGGTAGCGGTGCATCAGCACCACCTGACGGCCGTCCTCGCCGGCCAGTGCCGGCAGGAAATCCCATTCGGCGAGATCCACCGGTCCGAACAGACGGCCGTGGCGGTCCACCAGGTGGTCGTCGCCCCACTGGGCTACCGGAACCGGCTCGGTCACATGAATCTCCAGGGTGTCCGGCCAGCGCCGGCGCAGCTGCACCGCGTCCACCCAGGGCATCGCCTGCAACTCCTCGCGCAGGACCTCGAGGTCCGTGCCCACGAACCCCGGCGCATGCGCCCGCACCCGCTCGAGGATCGCGTCCGTGTCGGCATGACTCGGCTCGCCGGCAATCTGGATGGAGCCGATCGGCAGATGCTGGTCCGGATCGAAGTGCAGCCACAGGCTGAAGCCCAGCACCAGCGCCCCCGCCAGCCCCATGCCGGCGAGCAGTCGCAGCCCCGGCCCCGCCATGGCCTGCAGGCGCGATGGACCTTCCGGCCGCCGCGCGGGTCGCATTGTGCGTCGCGCGCTCAACGCAGCCCCCCGCATTCAAAGCTGGAATCGAGGATGCGCAGACACAGCTCGTCGAAATCGATGCCCGCCTGCGCGGCCGCCTTCGGCACCAGCGAGTGGTCGGTCATGCCGGGGATGGTGTTGACCTCGATCAGGAAGTTCTCGCCGTGCTCGTCCTGCAGGATGTCCACCCGGCCCCAGCCGCAGCCCTCGAGCGTGGCAAAGGCAGCGATCGCCAGCGACTGCAGCTCCAGCTGGGCACTGCGCGACAGGTCCGGGGGCGGGCACAGGTAGCCGGTATCGTCCGCCTCGTACTTCGCGTGGTAGTCGTAGAATCCGGTCGCCGCGCGAATCTCGATCACCGGCAGCGGCTCGTTGCCGAGCACCGCAACCGTGTATTCGCGCCCGGTGATCCACTGCTCGGCGAACACCTGCCCCGGCTGCACGCGCGCCGCATCAAAGGCAGCCGGCAGGTCCTCGGCACGATCAACCCGGGTGATGCCCAGACTGGAACCACCGCGCGCGGGCTTGACGATCAGCGGGAGGCCGAGGGCATCGGCCACCGCCTCCGGATCGAAGCCCGGCGTCAGCAGCCGATACGGCGCGCTCGGGAGATTGGTCCCCGCCCAGAGTCGCTTGCAGGCCAGCTTGTCCATGCCCAGCGCCGAGCCCAGCACCCCGGTCCCGGTGTAGGGCATGCCGGCCATGTCGAGGCAGCCCTGCAGCGTGCCGTCCTCGCCGCACTCGCCATGCAGGGCGATGAACACCCGGTCATAGTCCTCCAGCGCCATGCAGCGCGCCGTCTCGCGGGTGAGATCGACGGCATGGGCATCGACGCCCTGGCGGCGCAGCGCGGCCAGCACGGCGTTGCCGCTCTTGAGCGAGATGTCCCGCTCGCCGGACCAGCCGCCCATCAAGACCGCCACACGTCCATATTCTTCCGGTTTGCGCCTGCTCATTGCCTTCCCTCGATTGTCTCGTCCGTGGGACCCGGTCGACCCAGCAGCCGCACCTCCGGCTCCAGGCGTACACCAAAGCGCCGCTCCACCTCGCTTTGCGCGTGGCGTAGCAGCCATTCGATGTCGGCGGCCTGCGCCGAGCCATCGTGGGTAATGAAATTCGCGTGCTTGGGCGAGATCTCCGCGCCACCGTGGCGCAGGCCCTTCAGTCCCGCCGCCTCGATCAGGCGCGCGGCGTGATCGCCGGGCGGGTTGCGGAACACCGACCCGCAGGACGGCAGGCCCAGTGGCTGCTTCTGTGAGCGCTCGCGCAGCAGCTCCTTGATGCGCGCCGTGCCAGCGGCCGGATCGCCGGGCTCCAGCTGCAGCACGCAGCCGGTAAACCACTCGTCCGGACCCTCGACGCTGCGATAGCCGATGCGGTACTCGCCCGGTTGACGCTGGTGCTCCTGCCCGCCGGCATCCACGGTGGATACCGACTCGACCAGCGGCCAGATCTCGCCGCCCCAGGCCCCCGCGTTCATGCGCAGCGCGCCGCCCAGGGTGCCCGGGATGCCGGCCAGGAACTCGCCGCCCACCAGGCCCTCGCGGGCACAGAACCGTGCGGCCTGGGCACAGGCGAGCCCCGCACCCAGTTGTACACGGTTGCCCTCCAGGCGCTCGCGCTCGTTGAGGACCCCGGACAGGTGCACCACGAGCCCTTCGATGCCGCCGTCGCGGATCAGGACGTTGCTGCCCAGGCCCAGGAAGGTCACCGGCATAGCGGGGGCATGCCGGGCGTGATCCGCCAGTGCCGACACCAGGTCGGCCCGGTCCACCGGCCGGAACAGCCAGTCGGCCGGACCGCCCACACGCCAGGAGGTCAACCCGGCCAGCGGGGCCTCGGGCCGCACCTGGCCCCGAGGGGCATGAGCAAACGGGCCGTTCACCGGTTCCACCGCGCGCGCCGCCATCATGTCGCACTCCCGGGGCGCTTCTTCGCCCCCAGCTGTTCCGGCAACAGGCTCGCCAGCCGGCCGATATCACCGGCCCCCTGGGTGATCACGACGTCGTTGGACTTGAGCATCCCGGACAGGACGTCGGCGACGTCCGCCGCATGCTCGACGAACACCGGCTCGACCTGTCCGCGCAGCCGGATCGCCCGCGCGAGGCTGCGGCCGTCTGCGCTGGGGATCGGCTCCTCGCCGGCGGGATAGACCTCCAGCAGGATCAGCACATCGGCCTCGGACAGGGCCTCGGCGAAGTCCTCGAACAGGTCGCGTGTGCGGGTGTAACGGTGCGGCTGGAACACGGTGATGCGCCGCCGGTCGGGCCAGGCGTCGCGCCCCGCGGCCTGGGTCGCCGCGATCTCGCGCGGGTGGTGGCCGTAGTCGTCGACCAGGGTCAGCGGGCCCTGCGCGGTATCGAGCTCCTGCACCTGGAAGCGCCGACCGATCCCCTGGAAGCGCTCCAGCGCCGCCTGGATCGCGTCGGGGGCGACCTCCAGTTCGTGCGCGACGGCCGCCGCAGCCAGGGCATTGAGCACGTTGTGGCGCCCGGGCAGGTTCAGCGTGACCGGGAACGCGGCCTGTCCCGGCAGCTTCAGATCAAAGAACATGCGCACGCCTTCCTGGCGCACGTTCAGGGCGCGCACATCGGCTTCCGCCTCGATGCCGTAGGTCAGGCGCGGGCGCTCCAGTTCCGGATAGAGATCGCGCACCTGCGGGTCGTCCGCGCACAACACGGCGATGCCGTAGAACGGCAGGTGGTGCAGGAACTCGAGGAAGGTCGCGCGCAGGTTCCCGAAGTCGTTGCCATAGGTCCCGAGGTGGTCGGCATCGATATTGGTCACGATGCTGATCATCGGCTGCAGGTGCAGGAACGAAGCGTCGCTTTCGTCGGCCTCGGCGACCAGGTAGTCGCCCGCCCCCAGGTTCGAGTGACTGGCGGTGCTGTTCAGGCGCCCGCCGATCACGAAGGTGGGGTCCATGCCGGCCTCGGCAAGCACGCTGGCCACCAGGCTGGTCGTGGTGGTCTTGCCGTGGGTACCCGCCACGGCGATGCCGTAGCGAAAGCGCATCAGCTCCGCGAGCATCTCCGCCCGGCGCACGATCGGGATCCCGCGGCGGCGGGCCGCCTGCACCTCGGGGTTGGAGGGGTCGATTGCGCTGGACACCACCAGCACATCGGCCTCGGCAACGTTCTCTTCCGTATGAGCGGGTGCCACCGGGATCCCCATGCCGGTCAGTCGCGCGACCATCGCGGACTGGCCGAGATCCGATCCGGAGACCTGGTAGCCCAGCTGATGCAGGACCTCGGCGATCCCGCTCATGCCGGAACCACCGATGCCGACACAGTGAATACGGCGGATGCGGCGCATCGCGTGGCGTGGCAGACGCGGGGCATTCATGAGCTCTGCCTCCCCCGCCGGGCATTGGCCATCTCCAGGCAGGCCTCGGCCAGACGCTCGGCAGTGTCCGGGCAGGCCTGGTCGCGGGCCAGGCGCGCGCGTTCCCGCAGCGCCTCGCGCCCCAGCGGACGCACAATCTCGGCGACCCGCTCGGGCGTCAGATCGGCATCCGCCAGGCGCCAGGCCGCACCCGCCTCGACGAGGGCTCGGGCATTCGCGGTCTGATGATCGTCGACCGCATGCGGATACGGCACGAACAGGGCCGGGACGCCAGCCGCCGCAACCTCGGCCACGGTCAGCGCACCGGCCCGACAGATCACCAGATCCGCCCAGGCATAGGCCTCGGCCATGTCCTCGATAAACGGGGTCACTTCGTATTCCAGCGCGGTCTCGGCATAGGCCGCGCGCGCCTCGTCCAGCGTGCGCTCCCCGGCCTGGTGGCGAATCACCAGCGGCTGCGCGGGACGGGCCTGCTCGAGCCCCGCCGGCACGACACGGTTCAGCGAACGCGCGCCGAGGCTGCCGCCCAGCACCAGCACCCGCAGCGGGCCGGAGCGCGCGTCGAAGCGCTCCTCGGGCTCCGGCAGCGCCGCGATCTCCGTGCGCACCGGATTGCCCACGACGGTCACCGTATGGCGCTCGGGGAAGGCATGGTCGAAGCCCGCATAGACGCGGTCTGCGATGCGTGCCAGCCAGCGGTTGGTCAGACCGGCGACCGCGTTCTGCTCGTGGATCGCCAGCGGGCGGCCCAGCGCGGCGGCCATCAGGCCGCCGGGGCCGGCCGCAAATCCGCCAAAGCCGATCACGGCGGCCGGACGCAGCCGGGTAATCAGGGCCAGCGCCGCCCACAGCGAGATGCCGAGACGCCACGGGGCCAGCAGCAGCCCCACCAGCCCCTTGCCGCGCACGCCGCTGATCGGGAGGGTGTGCAGCTCGATCCCCGCCGCGGGCACCAGGCGCGATTCGATGCCGCGCGAGGTACCCAGCCAGAGGACCTCGGCACCGCGGGCGCGCAGGGCCTCGGCGACGGCCAGCCCCGGGAAGACGTGTCCGCCGGTACCCCCGGCCATGATCAGGATGCGCAGGGGATTGTTCATGTCCGCCCCCTCTTGCGCCGCGGCGAGCTCGGCTGGCGCGGGGCCGGGACCTGCGCCTCGCGATAGACCCGCATCACCAGCCCGATCGCCATCAGCGTGACGATCAGCGAACTGCCGCCGTAACTGAGGAACGGCAGCGTCATGCCCTTGGTCGGCAGGAGCCCCATGTTCACCGCGAGATTGAGCGCGCTTTGCAGCGCCAGCCAGATCGCGACACCGAAGGCCAGGTGAGAGCCGAACGCATGGCCCGCACGCTCCGCCCAGAGCCCGATCTTCACGCAACGCCAGACCACCACCGTAAACAGCACGATCAGGGCAAGCACACCGATAAAGCCAAATTCCTCGGCGAAGACCGCGAACAGGAAGTCGTTGTGGGCCTCCGGCAGGTAGAACAGCTTCTGCACGCTGTTGCCCAGACCGGCGCCGAACCAGCCGCCCGAGCCGATTGCGATCAGCGACTGGGTCAGCTGGAACCCGGTCGCAAACGGATCCTGCCAGGGGTCCAGGAATGCAGTCAGGCGCGCAACCCGGTAGGGCGCGGCTACCGCGACAAATGCCATGCCCACCGCGATGGTCGCGCCGAGCGCGGCAAACTGCCACAGCTTGGCACCGGCCAGGAACAGCATGCCCATGCCGATCGCCAGCATGATGGCCGCGCCGCCAAAGTCGGGTTGCAGCAGCAGCAACACGGTGCCGAAGCCCAGCACGACCAGCGGACGCACAAACCCCAGCAGGTGCAACCGCAGGGTCGAGTAGTGGCGCACGATATAACCGGCCAGGTACATCACCACCAGCAGCTTCACCGGCTCGGCCACCTGGAGATTGAACATCCCGATCGGGATCCAGCGGGTCGCGCCGTTCACGGTGCGGCCCACGCCCGGCAGCAACACCGCGATCAGCAGCACCATCACCAGGATCAGCAGCCACGGCCCGGCGCGTTCCCAGCGCTGCAGCGGGACCGTCCACATAACCGTCGCCAGTGCGAGCCCGATGGCGGCGAACAGCACCTGGCGCTGGAAGAAGTGCCAGATGTTGCCGTAGTAGCGCTCGCCCAGATCCATCGAGGCCGAGGCGACCATGATCAGACCGAGCCCGAGCAGCAGCGCGGCCGCAGCCAGCAGCGGCAGATCCACGCTGTTGCGCAGGCCGTCGAGCGAATCGCGCGACGGCAGTCCGAGGGGCAGCGATCCGGTACTCATGCCGCACGCTCCCGCACAGCCCGCGCGAAGTCGTCACCACGCGCCTGGTAGTTGTCGTACATGTCGAGGCTCGCGCAGCCCGGCGAGAGCAGTACGGTGTCGCCGGGCTGCGCCCAGGCGGCCGCCTGTTCCACGGCCGCGGTCATGTCGTCCACCCGCTGCACCGGCACCACCGAGGCCAGGGCCCGGGCAATCAGCGGGGCATCCTCGCCGAGCAGCACCACGCCCCGGACCTTGCCGGGCACGTAGTCCGCCAGCGGCGAGAAATCCTGCCCCTTGCCCTGCCCGCCGGCGATCAGCACCAGCGGCCCCGGGGTACCCCGCAGCGCGGCCAGGGTCGCACCCACGTTCGTGCCCTTGGAGTCGTTGATGTAGTCGACCTCGGCCACCCGCGCGATCCACTGCGAGCGGTGTGGCAGCCCCGCAAAATCGGCCAGCGCCGCCAATGCCTCCGCCCGCGCCTGCGGCGATTCCAGCCACGGCCAGGCCAGGGCCAGGGCGGCCAGGGCATTGGCCCAGTTGTGTTGCCCGCGGATGCGCAGACGTGCCGTGGACAGCAAGCGCTCGTTGCCACGCACCAGATCCGGCTCGTCCTCGCCGGTGGTGACGCCAAAATCGGTCGCTGCGAGCGGGGCATCCAGTCCAAACGAGACCACTCGCAACCCTGCCGGCAGGGGCAGTTCGCGCAACCAACGGTCATCACGGTTGAGCACGCCGCGTTCGGCGCGATCGAGGATGCGGGCCTTGGCCTGGATGTACGCCCCGAGGTCCGGATAGCGATCCAGATGGTCCGGAGAGATATTCAGGATTGCGGCCCCGGCCGGTGCCAGGCAATCGCTGCGCTCGAGCTGAAAGCTCGACAGCTCCAGGACATAGACCTCCACCGCCGCATCCAGCAGGTCCAGCGCGGGGGTACCGAAATTGCCCCCCATGGCGACCTTCTGGCCGGCCGCGCTCAGGATCTCGCCGACCAGGGCCGTGACCGTGCTCTTCCCGTTGGACCCCGTAATCGCGACGACCGGGGCGTCGACAGCCTCGGCGAACAGGTCGATGTCCCCGGTGATGGTCGCACCCGCCTTGCGCGCCCGAGCGACGGCCGGGCATTCCAGCGCGACTCCCGGGGAGACGATCAGTCGCGCATAGCGCGAGGTATCAAGCTCGTCCAGCGGCCCGGCCCAGGCCTTGGCAAGCCAGGCGGCGTCGGCGCCGGCCGTCAGTGCCGGTGGGTCGCGACGCGTGTCGGTGATCGCGAAATTCTCGCCACGCGCACGCAGGAATCGAGCGACGGACTGCCCCGTCGCTCCGGTTCCCACGATCAGATTGTGCGGCTGTGGCTTCGACATGGCGTCAGCGGATCTTCAGGGTCGCGAGACCGATCAGGACGAACACGACGGTCAGGATCCAGAAGCGCACGATCACGCGCGGCTCCGGCCAGCCCTTGAGTTCGAAGTGGTGGTGCAGCGGCGCCATGCGGAAGATGCGCCGCCCGGTGAGCTTGAACGAGGCGACCTGCAGCATCACCGACAGCGTCTCCAGCACGAAGATGCCGCCCATGATCAGGAGCACGATCTCCTGACGGGTCAGGATCGCCATCATGCCCAGGGCTGCCCCCAGGGCCAGGGCCCCGACATCACCCATGAAGACCTGGGCGGGATAGGCGTTGAACCACAAAAAGCCGAGCCCGGCCCCGACCAGTGCGGCGGCGAAGATCCCGACCTCGCCCACCCCCGGCACTGCGGGGATCTGCAGGTAATCCGCGAATACTGCGTGGCCGGCCGCATAGGCGAAGACCCCGAGGGCCCCGGCCACCAGCACCGCCGGCATGATCGCCAGGCCATCGAGGCCGTCGGTCAGGTTGACCGCGTTGGAGGAGCCGACCACGACCAGCCAGACCAGCGGGATAAACAACCAGCCGAGGTGGTACTCGAAGTCCTTGAAGAAGGGGAGATAGAAGCTCGTTTCGACCGGGCTTTGCGCGGTCGCCATGATCACCCCGGCGGCGACCAGCGCGAACAAGGTCTGCCACAGGATCTTTGCCCTGGCCGTCAGCCCCTTGCTGTTGCCGTAGCGCAGCTTCAGGTAGTCGTCCCAGCCTCCGACCGCACCAAAGGCCAGCGTGGTCAGCAGCACGATCCAGACAAAGCGATTGGTCAGATCGCTCCAAAGCAGGGTCGCTACTGCGACCGCCACCAGGATCAGCGCCCCGCCCATCGTCGGCGTGCCGGCCTTGCTCAGGTGCGACTCCGGGCCGTCGTCCCGGACCTGCTGGCCGACATTGCCGACCGTCAGCCGGCGGATCATCGCCGGACCAATCAGCAGCGCGATCGCCAGCGCGGTCACCACGCCCAGGATCGCGCGCAGGGTCAGGTACTGGAAGACCGTGAAGCCGCTATGGAACTGCGCGAGATATTCAGTCAGCGCGAACAGCATTCGCAGCCCCCCGTGCCGACGGGGCCAGCTCCAGGCCCTCTATGATCCGCTCCATGCGTTGGCTGCGCGAGCCCTTGACCAGAACCGTAGTGTCGTCCTGCAGCAGCCCCTCCAGCCGTGCTTGCAGCGCATCATGATCGGCAAACCACTCGCCGCCCTCGCCAAAGGCCTCGGCACTGTCGCGGGCGGCCTCGCCCAGCGCCAGGCAGTAGTCGAGGCCCATTGCGCGGGCCAGACTCCCGGTCTCCCGGTGCAGCGCCGGGGTCTCCGTACCCAGCTCGCCCATTGCGCCCAGGACGAGGATCCTCCGGCCGGGCATGGCTGCCAGCACCTCGAGCCCCGCGCGCAGAGAATCCGGGTTGGCGTTGTAGGTGTCGTCCCACAGGCGGGCGCCACTGACGTGCCAGAGTTCCTGCAGACGCCCCTGCACCGGGGCCCAGCGCGCCAGACCGTTGGCGATCGCATCGATCGGCACCCCCACCGCATTCGCCGCTGCGGCCGCGGCAACCGCATTGGCGGCGACATGGCGCCCCGGACTGGACAAGCGCAGGTCACGTCCGCCCCCCAGGATGGTCAGCCGCAAACGGTCGGGAGCCTGCCACATGCCCTCGACCTCTCCACCACCCTCCAGGGAAAAGCGCTGGCAGTGATGGTGTTCGTTCAACGACAGCCAGTAATCGGCGAATGGATCATCCAGGTTGATCACCGCGGTACCGCCCTGGGACGGCAGGCCGGAGAAGATTTCGGCCTTCGCGTGAGCCACGCCCTCGAGGCTGCCGAAGCCCTCCAGGTGGGCCCGCCCCGCGTTGGTGATCAGCGCGACCATCGGCTCGGTCCAGCGCGCCATACGGGCAATCTCGCCGGCATGGTTGGCGCCCATCTCGATCACCGCGTAATCGGTGTCCTCGGGCATGGCCAGCAGGGTCAGCGGCACGCCGATCTCGTTGTTCAGGTTGCCCTGGGTGGCATGCACCGAGCCCACCCCCTCGAGGATGCAGCGCAGCATCTCCTTGGTCGTGGTCTTGCCATTGGAGCCGGTCAGCGCAATCACGCGCGCCCGGCTGCGGCGGCGCCAGTGCTGGGCCAGTCGACCCAGGGCCTCGCCGGCATCGGCCACCACCACCTGCGGATGCGGAACCTCCAGCATGCGTTCCACCAGCAGCACGGCCGCCGGCAGATCGGCGGCGACATGCTCGTGGGCATCAAAACGCGGGCCGCGCAGGGCCACGAACAGCCCTCCGTCGAGCGGTTGCCGGGTGTCGGTGAACACCCCCTCGAAGACCTGCTCCCCGTCGCCATTTTCCAGTCGGCCGCGCACGGCGTCCGCCAGTTCCTGTCCGGTCATCCGGATCATTGGATATCCCCCCCACTGTCTCCCGCGTTCGTGCGAGCGCCGAGCTGGCGTGCCAGCTCGCGATCGCTGAACGGATAAAACCGCGTACCCACCTGCTGGGTGGTCTCGTGCCCCTTGCCCGCCAGCAGGATCACGTCGCCCGCGCCCGCCTCGGCCACGGCCGCACGTACTGCCGCCTCGCGATCGCCCACCTCGCGGCAGGCCTCGGGCCGGTCACAGCCGGCCAGCACGGCGGTCCGGATCGCGGCCGGGTCTTCCGAACGCGGGTTGTCGTCCGTCACGATCACCTGATCGGCGCGCGCACTGGCGGCCCGGCCCATGGCCGGACGCTTGGTGATATCGCGATCGCCGCCGCAGCCAAAGACCACGATCAGACGACCGGCCGTGTGCGGGCGCAGCGCGTCGAGTGCCGCGGCCAGGGCCTGTTCGGTGTGGGCATAGTCCACAACCAATAACGCCCCGCCGGGCAGTTCGAAGCGCTCCATGCGCCCCGGGACACCGCGCAGACGCGACACCGCATCCACACCGGCGGGCCAGGAATGACCCAGCGCACGCAGAGCGGCGAGCGTCGCCAGCAGGTTGCCGACCTGAAACAGCCCGAACAGGGCCGTCTGTACGGGCCAGGCACCACCCTCCGCCTCCAGCGTGAAACGGATCCCGTCGGCGCGGGCCTCGACCTCGCGCGCAACCAGATCGGCCGCTGCCCCCACCGCGCTGTACGTCAGGGTGCGCCCGGCCGTGGTTTCGCGGATCAGGCGCTGCCCGAGGGCGTCGTCGGCGTTGAGTACGGCGGTCTCCAGCCCCGGCCAGGCAAACAGCCGTGCCTTGGCATCGGCATAGGCCTGCTCACTGCCGTGAAAATCCAGATGATCCGATCCTAGGCGGGTCAGCACGGCGACGCGCACCGGGAGCCCGGCCATGCGCCCCTGTTCGAGCCCGTGCGACGAGGCCTCGATCGAGAGCGCCTGGCAGCCGTCGGCGGCTAGCCGGGCCAGGTGCCGGTGCAGGTCGATCACGCCCGGGGTCGTGTGGCCACAGTCCTCCAGCGCCCCGAAGCGGCCCACGCCCAGCGTGCCGACCACCCCCGTGGGGACACCGAGCTGCTCCAGGGCGCTGGCCAGCAGCTGGCTGACCGAGGTCTTGCCATCGGTACCGGTTACCGCGACCACGGGGTACTCGGCCGGCCAGGCACCCCACAGGGCATCGCAGATCGCCGGCAGCGCGGCGCGCAGACCGGGGAGATGCAGCACCGGGATATCCAGGGCCGGGGCCGCCTCGGCCTCGTCCCACAGGATGGCCACCGCGCCCTGCTCGGCTGCCGCCCGCGCATGGGCAAGGCCGTGGCCCTGCGTTCCACGCAGAGCGACAAAGACTGCCCCCGGGGTCACGCGGCGGCTGTCCTGGACGAGATCGGTCACACACTGTCCGGCGACCTCGCCCGCCAGCGGCGGCGCACCAGCGGGCCACAGGCTGCCGAGCGTCGGGACGGTCTGGACCGTATTCGCCGCCATCATGTCGAGCCCTCGCGCTCGGCAGCGAACTGCATCGGGAGATCCGGCATCGCGTCCGGGCGCACGTTGAACATCCGCAAAGCCGAGCCGATCACGTTCCGAAATACCGGCGCCGCCACCGCGCCACCGAAGTAGGTGCCGGCATTGGGCTCGTCGATCACCACGGCCATCACGAAACGCGGATCCGATGCCGGCGCCAGCCCTACGAAGCTGGAGATATAGCGATCTTCGGTGTAGCCACCGGGGCCGCTCTTGCGGCTGGTTCCGGTCTTGCCCGCGATGCGGTAGCCGTCGATCGCGGCCTGGCGGGCGGTACCCTCGGAGCCGATGGTGTGCTCCATCATCGCAAGCACGCGCTGGGCGGTCTCCGGGGTCATCACGGCGGCCGGCTCGCGCAGGTCATCGGCAATCTGCACCAACTGCACCGGGATGCGCTGGCCGTCGTTGGCGAATGCGGTATAGGCCGCGGCCATCTGCAGGGGCGTGATCGACAGGCCGTAGCCATAGCCCATCGTGGCCTGCTCGACCTCGCGCCAGGTCGGGAAGTCGCGCAGGCGGCCACTCACCTCGCCCGGGAAGTGCGTCCCGGTCGACTGGCCGAACCCGGCCTGATGCAGCACCTGCCAGAACCGGTCCGGCGGCAGGTCCAGTGCCAGCTTGGTCGCCCCGACATTGCTGGAACGCGCGATCAGGGTCGTCAGGTCGATCACGCCATAGTCACGAAAGTCGCGCACGGTCAGCCGCCCGACACGCATGGTCCCGGGACGGGTGTCCAGGGTCACGTTGGGGTCGATGATGCCCGCATCCAGCGCCGCGGCCACGGTGAAGGGTTTGACCACCGACCCCGGCTCCATGCTGTCCGTCAGCGACCGGTTGCGCGCGAGTTCCGAGCGGATCGAGCCGCGATTGTTCGGATTGAAGCTCGGCTGATTGACCATCGCCAGGACATCGCCCGTACGGGCATCCAGCAGCACGGCAGAGCCGCCCTGAGCATCATGCTCGGCCACCGCGGCCTTCAGCTCGCGGTAGGCCAGGTACTGCAGGCGCTGGTCGATGGTCAGGCGCAACGTGCGGCCGTCGCGGGCGGGCCGGATGCTGGCCACATCGCGGATCGTGCGTCCGTGGCGATCGCGCAGGACACGCTTGGCACCCGGCGCGCCCGACAGCCAGTCGTTGAACGCAAGCTCCACGCCCTCCTGCCCGCGATCGTCAATATCGGTGTAGCCGAGGACGTGCGAGGTCGTCTCGCCATGCGGGTAGTAGCGCCGGAACTCGCGCGTCAGGCCAAGCCCCTGGATGCGCAGGGCGGTCACCTGCTCCGCCTGGGCCGGCAGCATATGCCGACGCAGGTACATGAACTCCCGGCCGGCACGCGTCTCGATGCGCTCGGCCAGCCAGTCGGCATCGACCTGCAGCGCCTCGGCCAGCTCCGGCCAGCGGTCGCGCTGCTCCAGCAGGTCCTTGGGATTGGCCCAGGCGGTCTGTACCGGGGCGGAGATCGCCAGGGGTTCGCCATTGCGATCGGTCACCATGCCGCGATGGGCCGACTCGGTCAGCGTGCGCACCTGGCGCTGCTCGCCCTGCTGCGTCAGGAAGTCGCGGCTGAGCACCTGCAGATCGATGGCGCGCAGCACCAGGGCCACGAGCACCAGCGCGGACACGACTAGCAGTACCTTCAGGCGGCCATGGCTGACTTGGCGCTTCAGGGCTCCCATGTACGCCCCCCGATCACCACGATGCGATCCGGCTCGGGCTTGATCATGCCCAGTTCCTCGAGCGCCTGCTGCTCGATACGCCCCTGTGTCGCCCAGGTCGACTGCTCGATCTGCAGCTGCGTCCACTCCAGGTTCAGGGTGTCGCGCTCCGAAAGCTCCGACTGGTGCGCAATAAAGGCCTGGCGTGCCTCGTGTTTGGCCGCCACCACGCCGACGGCGGAGGCGAAGACCCCGGTCGCCAGGATGATCAGGATGAAGCCGCGAAAGACCATCAGGTGCGCTCCCCCACGCGCAGCACCGCCGAGCGCGCACGCGGGTTGCGGCGCTGCTCTTCGGCATCGGCACGCACCGGCTTGCCGATCGCGCGCCACGGGCGCTCGGGCGTTTCGGGCATGACCGGCAAACCGCGCGGCAGGCGCGCGTCCGGGCGCGGGCCACGCAACGCCTGCTTGACCATCCGGTCCTCCAGCGAATGAAAGCTGATCACCACCATGCGCGCGCCCGGGTGCAGCACCTCCGGGATCGTCTCGAGCCACTGCTCCAGCTCCTCGAGCTCCCGATTCACATGGATACGCAGGGCCTGAAAGGTGCGCGTGGCCGGATGTTTGCCCGGCTCGCGGCCGGGCACTGCGCGGCGCACGATCTCGGCCAGCTGGGCGGTCCGCGTAATCGGGGCCTCGGCGCGCGCGGCGATGATCGCACGGGCGATACGACGCGAATGGCGCTCCTCGCCGTAGTGGTAGATCACATCCGCGATCTCGTCCTGCTCCGCGCGGGCCAGCCAGTCCGCCGCGCTCTCGCCCTGCGCGGGGTCCATGCGCATATCCAGCGGGCCGTCATGCTGGAAGCTGAAACCGCGCTCGGGGGTGTCCAGCTGCGGCGAGGAGACCCCCAGATCCAGGAACACGCCATCCGGCGCACGATCGGGGAAGCGCCGGCGCAGGGTATCGGCCATCGCCGAGAACGGGCCCGGCTCGAAGACAAAGCGTGGATCGTCCGCAAACGAAGAGGCGGCCGCAGCCGCCTCGGGGTCCCGGTCCATCGCCAGCAGGCATCCGCCGGCACCGAGGCGATCGAGAATCGCACGGCTGTGTCCGCCGCGCCCGAAGGTCCCATCCACGTAGAACCCGTCAGCGCGCACGGCCAGCCCCTCCAGCACCGCGTCGCGCAGCACCGGGATATGAATGGCGGCTTCCGTCATGGTCACAACGCAATGGACTCGAGCGCGTCGTCATCCACATCACCCCCCAGCGCCTGCTCGCAACGGGCATCCCAGGAATCGGCATCCCAGATCTCGAACTTGTTGCCCTGCCCCAGCAGCACCGCGCGCTTGTCCAGACTGGCGTACTGGCGAAGCGGCGTCGGCAGCAGCAGACGGCCACTGCCGTCCAGCTCGCACTCGGTCGCATGACCGACCAGGAGGCGCTGCAGGTTGCGGACCTTCGGATTCATGTTGGGGCGGGACATCAGGCTTTGCTCGATGCGCTCCCACTCGGGGAACGGGTACAGGAGCAGGCAGCGGTCGGGGTCAACGGTGATCACCAGCTGGCCGCCACAGGATGCCGCCAGCGCATCGCGATAGCGCGCGGGCATGGCCAAGCGACCCTTGGCATCCAGATTGAGCTGGCTTACGCCTCGAAACATGGCCGGTACCGGTTGCGGTGGTTACCCACCTTTTCCCACCTTTTCCCACTTTTCGACACTATAGGTACGGCTATCTCCAGGAGTCAAGAAAATTGACCCGAAAAAACCAAAAATAAGCGTTGAATCACAGAGACTTAGCGAAGCCCCACCCAGCCATGGCGCGGGCACAAAATAAGACCCCAAAAGCCGCGCCTTGAGGGCCACACTTAAGAAACTACTTCACTATTTTTCGACAGGAACCGCCGACACGGCGACACGCAGGCCCGCGGACGGGGTACGAAAGGTGGGAAAAAGTGGGAGCCGGCCGTAAGCCGGGTTCTGTCGTGGACAGTCATTCATCTGGGACGTCCGTCACCGGACGCCTCGAGCAGCCTACCCGGGTGCGATGCGGGCCACACCATGCACCCCTATTTGGCCTTGCTCCGGACGGGGTTTACCCTGCCACGGACTGTTACCAGCCGTGCGGTGCGCTCTTACCGCACCATTTCACCCTTACCTGTGCCCGAAGGCCATCGGCGGTGTATTTTCTGCGGCACTTTCCGTCGGCTCGCGCCGCCCAGGCGTTACCTGGCGTCCTGCCCTGTGGAGCCCGGACTTTCCTCCGCATCCAGTGGATGCAGCGACTGCCAGGCCAGCTCCCGCGCTCCTTTTACGCCCGCACCCGCAACAAAGCAAGGAAAACCCCATCAGCCCTCGTCCTTCAAACGCAGGGCCCGGGCGTAGACACGGTTGCGCGGCAGCCCGGTGGCATCGGCCAGCACCCGCACAGCCCGCTTCAACGGGAGCTCACCCAGCAACGCCCCCAGCAACCGCTCATGTTCGTCGGCCAGCGGGGCATCCTCGGACTCCGGGTCGGCCGCCTGCGGGGCCGGCGCAAGGATCAGGACGAATTCACCACGCAGACGATTGGCATCGGCATCGAGCCAGGCCGGGAGTTCGGCAGCGGCTCCTCTGTAGTGTTCCTCGAACTGCTTGGTCAACTCGCGCCCGAGGAACACCACCCGCTCCGGCGCCAGCGCGGCCAGGTCGTCGGCCGCGGCGCGCACACGATGCGAGGACTCGAACAGGATCGTGGTCACCGGCTGCACCAGCAGGGCCTCCAGGCGGCGACGGCGGGCCCCGCCGGCATGCGGAAGGAAACCCTCGAAACAGAAACGGTCGGATGGCAGACCGGCGACGGCCAGCGCGGCGAGCGGCGCACTGGCGCCGGGTATCGCGCGCACCGGCAGCCCCGCCTCGGTCGCCGCCCGTACCAGGCGATAGCCCGGGTCGGAGACCAGCGGTGTCCCGGCATCCGAGATCAGTGCCAGATCGTCGCCCGCCTCCAGCGCGGACAATAACGAAGGGATACGGTCGCGTTCGTTATGCTCATGGAGGCTCACCAGCGGGGTCTGCACCCCCAGATGCGACAGCAATCCTGCGCTGTGTCGCGTATCCTCCGCAGCGATACGCGATACTCGCGCCAGCACATCACGGGCACGGGGGCTCAGATCGGCCAGATTGCCGATCGGGGTCGCAACCACCCATAACGTGCCGCAATTCGTTGACACAACCTGATGCGCTTTCAATACTGACTCCTCAATACGCTGATCATCCCGCTATCGTGAACTTGCACCGTTATTTTGCCGCCGGAGGGCGCTACCGGGGCCGCCTCGCCCTGAGTCTGCTCGCCGGCGCGATCCTCGCCGGCTGCGCGACGCCGCGCCCCGACCCGACCCCCGCCCCGGAACCGGAGGAGGAACGACCCGAGGTCGTCGACCTTCCGGCGCACGAGCGCGCGCCCGTCCTGATCAGCGAGGCCTGGGCCGATCCGCAGCCGGACAGCGTGCGCGCAGCGATCGACGCGGTGCTGGACCTGGACGATCCGGACGGCGACCTGATCGACCGCGCCGACGCGCTGTGGCGCGACCTGGATGCCGAAGACCGCGAGCCACTGGCGGACCGCGTACGCGGCGGCCGACTGGCGGCCGCACGCGGTGACTGGGACGCGGCGCGCGAACGGCTCGGGGCCGATGACCCGGATGACGAGACACGAACCGCCGAGGTCTACCGCGACGGCCTGGCGCTGCACGCCCGGCTGTTGGAGCACGAACGGCAATGGTATCAGGGGCTGGACGCCCGCCTGCGCCTGGACAGCATGCTGGTGCTGGAACCGGACGCACAAACCGCCAACCAGGAACGCATCTGGGGCCTGCTTGCGGCCCTGCGCCCGGCCCAGCGCGACCGTCTGGCCACCAACGAGCTTCCGGACGCAGAACCCTGGGTACGCCTGTTCGCCGGTCTTCGCGGCGTGAATTCACAAGACGAAGCCCGGCACGTGGCGCGGCAGTGGCGAGAGCGCTACCCGTCGCACCCGGCCAACAGCCTGCTCCCGGAGCTGGTCGCGAGCCACCCGCTCCAGGCCGAGATGCCGGACACCATCCTGGTACTGCTGCCCCTGTCAGGGGATCTGGCCCAGTTGGGCAATGCAATACTGGACGGGATCACTCGGGCCTATTACGCAGAAACCGGGGGCCAGGGCCGACTGGTGATAAGGGATACGCGCGGAGACGCCGAGACGGCGGCCGAGCTCTATCGCCGGGGCGTCGAGGACGGGGTGGACCGTATCATCGGCCCACTGGACCGTGAGGCCGTGCGCGCGGTGGTCGGGAGCGACGACACACGGCCGACGCTGCTGCTCAATCGGACCCGCCTGGACGGGAACGGCGCCTTCGGCACCCTCGCGCTGAACCCCGAGGAAGACGCATACGCCGTAGTGGACCGCGCGATACGTACCGGCTGGAGGAATCCACTGGTCATCCTTCCGGAGGGCGAGTTTGGTGACCGGGTGGCTCAGGCCTACCAGGATGCGCTCGCCGACTACGGGCTGCGGCCACGCGACATCGTGCGACTGCGCCCGGATGCCGAAGACATCAATACCCAAGTCAGCGATGCACTGGGGATCGAGCAGAGCGAGGCGCGCATTCGCGAGGTCGCGCGCCGCACCGGCTTGAGCCTGGAAGGCGACCCCCAGGTTCGAGGCGATGCCGACCATCTGTTTGTGACCGGGACCTCTCGCCAGATGCGGCAGCTGGTGCCCTATCTGCATTTCCATGGCGCGCGACAGCTGCCGATTATGGCGACCCCCCACATCTACGCCGGGCAACCGAACGCCAATCGCGACCGCGACCTGAACGGCATCGTGTTCCCCGACGCCCCCTACCTGCTGACGACCATCGAGCCGCTGAACGGCGAGATGTCCGACGGCGGAGCGGAGGCGCTTCCGCGCTTTGTCGCGCTGGGCATGGATGCCCTGCGCCTGAGCCTGCATGATCGTGCAGTGCGCGAGGCGGCCCACCATCAACTCGTCGGGGGCGCCGGCACCTGGTCACTTAACCCGGTAAGTGGTGACTGGGTGCGCGACCCGGCCTGGGCGCGCTTCGAGCGCGGCGAGCCCCGCCAGCTGGGGACCACCAGCGAAGGCAACTGACCGATGTTCCGCCCGGGTGCCACCGGCCAGGCTGCCGAGGAGCGGGCGGCGCAGTACCTTGCAGGGCAAGGACTCGAACTCGTGGCGCGCAACGTGCGCCGCCCCTGGGGAGAGCTCGACCTGATCGCCCGCGAGGGCGAAACGCTGGTACTGGTGGAGGTACGCAAGCGCAGCCACCGCGGCTTTGGCGGCGGTGCCGAGAGCATCGACAGGGGCAAACGCAGGCGCCTGCTGCGCGCCGCGGAGGGGTATCTGCAGGAGACCCGCTGGCAAGGGCCCGTTCGCTTTGACGTGGTACTCCTCGACGGCGATGACGCGATCGAATGGCTGCCCGACGCCATTCAGGGGGATCCGGCATGACGCCTCTGGCGCGCGAGATCGAGCAACTGCTGCCCGCCGAGGACCGCCTGCTGGACCCGGCCGACTGCTGGTCCTACGGCGCCGACAACTCCAAGCTGCACGCCCCTCCGGAGGCAGTGGCCTTCGCCCGTGATGCGGAGACCGTCGCCGAACTGGTGCGGCTTTGTCGGCGCCTCGGCGCAGCCCTGACCTGTCGTGGGCGCGGCACCGGGACCACCGGCGCGGCGGTCCCCGATCACGGCGGACTGGTCCTGTCGTTCGAGCGCATGAACCGCATCCTGGAGGTCGACCCGGCAAACCGCTGGCTGATCGCGGAGCCCGGCGTGACCAACGGCGAGGTGCAGGCGGCGGCGGATGCCCACGGGTTTTTCTGGCCCCCCGACCCCACGAGCAGCGCCTACTGCACACTCGGGGGCAATCTCGCTTACAACTCGGCCGGGCCCCACGCCGTGAAGTACGGAACGCCGCGCGACAACACCCTCGGGCTGGCAGGGGTCGCCGGCACCGGCGAGCCATTCCGCACCGGCGTGCACACCACGAAGGGGGTTGTAGGATATGACCTGACCCGGCTGCTGATCGGCTCCGAGGGGACGCTGGCCGTAATCACCGAGGCCACGCTGCGCCTCACACCGCAACCCGAGGCGACGCGCCTGATCCAGGCGGTGTATCGGACCGTGGGCGACGCGGCTGCGGCAGTCTCCCGGCTGATGGGCCGCGCCGAGATCCCGTCGGCCCTGGAGTTCATGGACCACTCGGCGATCGCCATGATCCGCGACTATGCGCCGGACTGCCCGCTGCCGCGCGACGCCGGGGCCATTCTGATGATCGAGACCGATGGCACCGAGGCCGGGATCGACGCCACGACGCGCGGCGTCCGCGCCGCCGCGGGTGGCGAGGGCTGCCTGCAGACCAGCAGTGCCGACACCCCGGAAGAGGCCCAGGCCCTGTGGGCCGTGCGCAAGGCCCTCTCGCCGGCCCTGCGCACCGTCGCGCCGAAGAAGATCAACGAGGATGTGGTCGTGCCCGTCTCCCGCATACCCGACCTGATCGCCGGCCTCGACCGGCTCGCGCAGACGCACGCGATCAAGATCGTGAACTTTGGTCATGCCGGCAACGGCAACATCCACGTAAATCTGCTGGTGAACCCGGACGATCCGCAGGAGCTCGCCGCCGCCGAACGCTGCCTGGACGAGGTGTTCACGCTGGTACTGGGGCTGGGGGGCACGCTGTCCGGCGAACACGGCATCGGACTGGTAAAACGCGCCTTTGTGGGCCGGGAGATCGATCCCGTGGCGCTGAACCTGATGGCCGGGATCAAGCAGAGCTTCGATCCCGACAACATCCTGAACCCCGGCAAGGCGCCAGGGCCGGACATCACCGGGACTACTTGACGACCTTGAGGGCGGGGCCCTTGCGCTTGGCAGCCGGCTTGTCCCCGTCCTGTCCCGAACCCGTGGGGCCCGAGTCGTCCGGTCCATCGCCACCCGGGCCATCTTCCGGCCCCGGTCCCGGCTCGCTGCCGAACATCATCCCCTGTCCGTTCTCGCGCGCATAGACGGCGAGCACGGCCTGTGTGGGTACGTAGACATCCATTGGATTGCCGGCAAAGCGAGCAGAGAAGGCCACGGCCTCGTCCCCGATATTCAGGGCCTGCACGGCGGACGGGCCGATGTTGAGGGTGATCTTGCCCTGCTCGACAAAGGCATCGGGTACCAGCGTACCCTCCACCGTGGCGTCGACCAGGATGTGCGGCGTAAAGCCGTTATCCGTGATCCACTCCCACAGGGCCCGGAGCAGATAGGGACGCGAAGAGGTCACAGCCTCAGCTCGCGCTCGGCCTCGGTGAGACTAATCTGGAAGGAATCCCGCTTGCAGACCCGATCAGCGTATTCCTGGATCGCGGTCGGGAGCGAATCGAGGTCGATCCCCAGGGCCGGCAGGCGCCACATCACCGGGGCAATCGCGCAGTCGACGATGCTGAACTCGTCACTCAGGAAGTACGGTTTCAGCTCAAAAATCTCCGCCGAGTTCAGCAGACTCTCGCGCAGAATCTTGCGCGCCTTTGTGAGCCCCCCGCCCGCGGCCTTGTTGACCGCGTCCAGCCCTTCGTACCAGTCGCGCTCGACGCGATAAAGCGCCAGACGCGCGGCGGCACGCGAGACGGGATCCACCGGCATCAGCGGCGGATGAGGAAATCGCTCGTCCAGGTACTCGGTGATGACATGCGTCCCGTACAGCGCCAGGTCCCGATCGACCAGCGTCGGCACCTCGTTGTAGGGATTGAGATCGGAGAGATCCTCGGGGAGTTCGTCCGGCCCGAGGTTGACGACATCCACCGCGATGTCCTTCTCGGCGAGGATGATGCGCACGCGATGACAGCGCACACAATCGTGAGCGGAAAACAGGGTCATAACGGAACGACGATTGGCGACCAGCGCCATGGCTTTCTCCCTACCCCGGTCCAACGGCACGCCGCGCCGGGCAGACGGTCAATAACACCGGCAGGCGCTCTTCCATAAGCGCCCGCCGGCGACGGTTCAGGCCGCCTAGTGTACGTCTTTCCAGTACTCCTTTTTCAAGAAGTAGGCCAGCACGGTAAACACGGCCAGGAAGATCAGAACGTACAGGCCAATGCGCTGACGGTCGAGCTGCATCGGCTCGCCCATGTACGAAAGGTAGGTGACCAGGTCACGCACCGCACGATCGTACTCGCTCTGGCTCATCGAACCGCTGCGCACGAGCTCCAGGCGCTCGTTGCCCTCGTCGTCCTCGACCAGCTCCTGCCAGCCCTGCAGTTCCCACAGCACGTGCGGCATGCCGACGTTGCTGAACTGGGTGTTGTTGGCACCCAGCGGACGATCCTCGTCGATGTAGAAGCTCTTGAGGAAGGTGTACACCCAGTCTTCGCCGTGGATACGGGTCGTCAGCGTCAGATCCGGCGGAGTCACGCCGAACGCCTCGTCGGCGTAGTCCTTGGTCATGGCGTTCTTCATCAGCGAACCCGGGTTGACCAGCTCGCCGTCCTCGTCGGTGACGAAGATGAAGTTCTGCTCTACCTGCTCCTCGGTCAGCCCGATGTCGCGACCCACACGGTTGTAGCGCATGTACTCGGTCGAATGGCAGGCCATGCAGTAGTTCATGTACAGCCGGGCGCCCCGCTGCAGCGACGCCTGGTTGCTCACGTCCACGTTGGCCTTTTGCAGGTCACCGGAACCGCCGGCGGCCAGGGCCGCCGGGGTTGCGAGCAGGGCCACGAGGGCCACGAATGTCGTTGCGATAAACGTTTTCATTACGAAGTCACCCTTTCCGGAACGGCGCGGTCACGACCCAGACCCCGGGCAAAGACCGGGACCACCATGCAGACGAACAGATGCGCGGTCGGGATCAGCCAGGACCACAGGATCATGCTCGCGTCACTCGGGTCGAAGCGCGAGATGTCGTACATGGTGTAGATACCCACGACCACGGCAAACGCGACCAGACTGAATACCGCGGACCGCTCCTTGCTGAGGAACCACAGCAGGAAGAAGAACGCGAAGTACACGATGGACCAGCGGAAGCTCATTTCGCTCACCATCGTGGTGGCCTGCTGCAGACCCAGCCAGCCGAGAACCACGAAGGCCACCACGAACGCCGCCAGGTTGAACTTGGCCGCGAACGAGCGATAGCGCATCGACAGAACCGGGTTGCGGTCCAGCCAGGGGATAAAGAACAGCATCATCACCGCGGCACCCATGGCCACCACGCCGAGGAACGGATCCGGCACGGAACGCAGCACCGAGTACATCGAGGTGAAGTACCAGACCGGCGGAATCAGCTCGGGCGTAACCAGCGGATCGGCCGGGATCATGTTGTCGGGCTTCAGGAACAGACCGCCGCCCATCGGGAAGAAGAACATGATCACCGCGAAGACCATCAGGAAGACGCCGACGCCGACGATGTCCTTCACGGTGTAGTACGGGTGGAACGGGATGCCGTCCTTCGGGATGCCGTTCTCGTCCTTGTTCTTCTTGATCTCGACGCCGTCCGGGTTGTTCGAGCCCACCTCGTGCAGCGCGATGATGTGCGCGGCCACCAGCAGGATCAGCACCAGCGGCAGGGCAATCACGTGCAGCGCGAAGAAGCGCGTCAGCGTGGCGTCGGACAGCAGGAAGTCACCGCGAATCCAGGTCACCAGGTCCGGCCCGATGTACGGGATGGTCTGGAACAGGTTCACGATCACCTGCGCGCCCCAGTAGGACATCTGGCCCCACGGCAGCAGGTAGCCGGCGAAGGCTTCGGCCATCAGCACCAGATAGATCAGCACACCGAAGATCCAGATCAGCTCGCGCGGCTTCTTGTAGGAGCCGTACAGCAGCGCCCGGAACATGTGCAGATAGACGACCACGAAGAACATCGAGGCGCCGGTGGAGTGCATGTAGCGAATCAGCCAGCCCCACTCCACGTCACGCATGATGTACTCGACCGACGCGAACGCGAGTTCCGCATCGGGCTTGTAGAACATGGTCAGGAAGATGCCGGAGACGATCTGGATGACCAGCACCAGCAGCGCCAGAGAGCCGAAGAAATACCAGAAGTTGAAGTTCTTCGGCGTGTAATACTGAGCCAGATGCTCATTCCACATCTGGGACAGGGGGAAGCGGGCATCGATCCAGCCCAGCAGACCACCCTGCCATTTTTCCGCGGGATTACCGGCCATCAGACAGTCCCTCCGTCTTCATCTTCACCCACGAGCAGCAGGTCATCCGTGATGTAGTGGTGCGGCGGAATCTCGAGGTTGTCGACCGCCGGCATGTTGCGGTAGACGCGACCGGCCATATCGAAGCGCGAACCGTGGCAGCCGCACAGCCAGCCGCCCTGCCAGTCGGAGCCCATGTCGGGATCGCCGATTTCCGGGCGGAAGGACGGGGAGCAGCCGAGGTGGGTGCAGATGCCGATCACCACCAGGACTTCCGGCTTGATCGAGCGGTGCTCGTTCTGCGCGTATTCCGGCTGCTGGGCCTCGTTCTCGGAGTCCGGGTCGCGCAGGCGATCGGTCACCTTGGACAAACCTTCCAGCATCTCGTCGGTACGCCGCACGATCCAGACCGGCTGGCCGCGCCACTCGATGCTGACGCGCTGACCGGGCTCGACCTCGCTCACATCGAACTCGACCGGAGCCCCTGCCGCCTGAGCGCGTGCGCTGGGCTGCAAGGACGCCAGGAACGGAGTCGCGACCGCTGCGACACCGGCACCGCCCACGACTGTCGTCGCGGCGACGAGGAACCGGCGACGGCCTCGATTTACGCCTTGGTTTGCCATGTTTGTCTCTCCAAACAACGTGTTGAAATCGTGTCCCGGCAGCCACTCGGTACATGAACGAGGGCGCGGAAGGACCCGCCGGCCACCCCGTCAGCGCGCCGCCTGGGGCGCGCTGACGGGCGAACGGGCAGACCGCCGCGGGCGGCCAGTAAAATCCCGATAGAATTCCCGAACACGCTAATAAGGTCAAGTAGCTGAATGCCTTAAGAACGGGCGCAGGCCGCCTCCCGAGGCGGCCGATAGATCATAAGTTGTTCATGATAAAGGCGGGATTGCGGCACCCCGAAGTGCGCACGAAATAGCGCGCCAAGGGGCACGCCGCGGCGCCACACTCAGGCGGGGTTGTCGATATCGATAAATCGGTGCTCCAGACCGAAGCGCTCGGCGCACCATTCCCCCAGGGCGGGCGCCCCGTAACGCTCGGTCGCGTGATGCCCGGCGGCAAAATAGTGCACGCCCGTCTCGCGCGCCTCGTGGGTGGTCTGTTCGGAGATCTCGCCACTGATATAGGCATCCACGCCCTGCGCCGCCGCTTCCATCAGCAACGACTGGGCCCCGCCGGTACACCAGGCGACACGCCGGATCGGCCGCTCGGCACCCGGCACCCACAGGCATTCCCGCCCCAGCACCGATGAGATGTGGTCGCGCAGGCCCTCTCCTGACACCTCGCTGGCGGGGCGTCCGTACTGACCCACGCCGTCCTCGCGCAACACGCCCTCGATCGCGAAATCGAGGCGACTGGCCAATTGTGCGTTATTGCCGAGCTCCGGGTGCGCATCCAGCGGCAGGTGGTAGGCCACAAGATTGATATCGTGCTCCAGCAGACGCCGCAGGCGCGCGCGCTTCATCCCGGTGATCACCTCCGGCTCGCCCTTCCAGAAATAGCCATGGTGAACCAGGATCGTGTCGGCCCCGTCCTCGATCGCAGCCTCGACCAGCGCCAGCGACGCCGTGACCCCACTGATGATGCGGCGCACCTCGGTTCGCCCCTCCACCTGGAGCCCGTTCGGACAATAGTCGCGAAAGCGCTCCGGCTGGAGCTCCTCGTTCAGGGCCTGCATCAACACGTCACGTTCGATCACGATCGAGTCTCCGGTTACCTGGAAAAACACTGAACAAGACCATCCCGGCCTTCCCAGCCGCACGCCGCGCTGCAACACGCGGTTTGCCAATTGCTTCACACAAGCCCCGTGCGGGGGATCAGTTCTCGCGGCAGGTCGATATACCACAGGGCAGGGCCGATAGATCAGGTGCCCTGCGGGTCCGGCGGCTGTGCAGCCCCTGCCATTTCGGTATATTCGCCCTATGGTGAATTTCTCGCGTTTCCTGCTGCAAGCAGCCCTGACCGGCGTGGCGATCGCCGTGGTCGTGGCCGTGTTCTTTCCGCATGTCCTCGATCGCGACGGGGAGGAACGGGCGCAGCTTCAGGTCGCCGAGCCCCTCCCCACCACGGCGGGCGAAGCCGCGGTCAGCTATGCAGACGGCGTCGAGCGAGCCGCGCCCGCCGTGGTCAACATCATGACCTCGCGCGTGCTCGACACCCCCGGCATCCTTGATCTGCACGAGTTCTTCGGCCAGCCGACGCCACCCCCTGGCGATACCGAGCAGGCCAGCCTGGGTTCCGGCGTGATCATGACCGATCAGGGGCATATCCTGACCAATCACCACGTAATCGAGGAGGCGGACGCGATCGCGGTAGTGCTTCCCGATGGCGAAGCACACCCGGCCGAGATTATTGGCATCGACCCCGACACCGACCTCGCCGTCTTGCGCATCCGCGCAGAGGATGTGGCAGTGGCCACGGCCGGCCATTCGCGCAACCTGCGCGTCGGCGATGTGGTGCTCGCCATCGGCAACCCCTTCGGGGTCGGCCAGACCGTGACCCAGGGGATTGTCTCCGCCACCGGGCGCAACCAGCTCGGCATCAACACCTTTGAAGATTTCATTCAGACCGACGCGGCAATCAACCCGGGCAACTCCGGCGGCGCCCTGATCAATGCACGGGGCGATGTCATCGGTATCAATACCGCGATTTTCTCGCGCTCCGGGGGCTCGCATGGCATCGGCTTCGCGATCCCGGTGGACCTCGCCCGCGAGGTAATGACCGAGATCATTGAACAGGGCTATGTCGCCCGCGGCTGGCTGGGCATTGAGGTCCAGGCGATGAACCGCGAGCTGGCCGACTCCTTCGGGCTGGATACCCCGCGCGGAGTCCTGGTCGCCGGCATCCTGCGCGACGGCCCGGCCCAGGAGGCCGGCATCGAGATCGGCGACGTGATTACCCACCTCAAGGGCGATGCGGTCAACAGCCCGCGCGAGGCCCTGAACATCATCGCCCGGACCGATCCGGGTTCCGCTCTGTCGATCAAGCTCCTGCGCGACGGCGAAGAAGTCGAACTCGAGGCCACCGTCGCCCAGCGGCCGATCTGATACCCAACGGCACCTCCCGGACGTCCGGGAGGTGCCTTTTCTCTACCCGTTGGCCGGGGAACTGACCGTGGTCAGTACGGCCGTAACCAGCAACACCAGCCCCACCAGCCCGATCTCCAGCGCGATGCTGCGCCGCAGGCGCTGCGAGGCCCGGGGTTCACCACGCTCGAAGGCCGGCACCAGGCGCCACTTGTTGGACGCCGCCAGCAGCAGGAGCAGGGCCACGATCAGCACTTTGCCGAGCAGGAACTGCCCGTAGCCGGTGGTGAACAGTGGCGCGACCCCCCCGAGCAGCAGCGCGGCCAGGGCCACCCCTGCCAGCACCAGCAGGCCCACGCCCCATACCGCCACCCGACCGAAGCGATCCAGGATACGAATGGCATCCGCCCCGCCGGGCGGATGCCCCGCCAGGCGATACAGGGGCCACAGCGAGCCGACCCAGAACGCAGCCGCCAGTACATGAAGCATCAGCAGGCCACCCAGCAACCACCGGGGTTCGTAGACCGTATGCCCGACCTGCACGAATGCGAGCAGGACCAGCAACACACCGGCAAGGCTGAGACCGTAACCCAGCCCCGGCAGCCGCCGGGCATCCAGCAGGATCGCCTGCACCAGCAGCAAACCGCTCACAGCCAGGATCAGCTGGGTTCCCTGCGCGCCCTCGAACACCATCCCGAGCAGCATCGGGTCGAACGCCGCGGCGCCATTGCCGCCCCCGAGATACCCGGCCTGAAGCGGCCACTCGATCAGGGCCAGCGCGATCGCGACCCAGGCCGCGATCGCGCCCGAACGACTGGCCGCCTGCCGCTCCGGATCAGGCAGATCCGGAAACGCCAGGCGAAACAGCACCGCCCCGGCCGCCAGCAAGGCACCGGCATAGAACCCGGTCGCCACCAGGATTATGGCAACCGTCCAGGCATCCACACCGACCAGTGCGGACAGCCAGGCCACGGCTCAGTCCTCCACCGTAAAGCGGAAGGTCCCCGACATCATGTGGCCGTCACGGGCCAGACCGCGCCAGCGCACCTCGTAATTGCCGGGCTCCATCGAGCCGGCCGGTTGCACATGGTATTCCTCGGTCGGGTCATTGCCCGGCTCGTTCTCGAGGGACACACGGCCCTGCGGGCCCACCACGTCGAACTGGGTAATGCGCATCGCGCCATCGAAGTGAATCCCGATCTCCTCCGGGGTGCCCTGCACCGTGGAACCGTCCTCCGGGACATGCCCCATCTCGCCCTCGTGGGCCAGCAGGGGCGCGGCGACAGCCAGCAGCAGGGCCGCAAGGGCGGAACGCAGGGTATTGCGGGTACGAATCGTCATCATGATTGAGTTTCCTCTTTCTTAAGTGCAGTCGTGTCGTGTCAGAGTCCGCCGGCCGCAGGCCACCGGGGGCCGCCTTGCGGCGGCCCCGGCACCCGCGCCGGTGGAAGCTCAGTGGTTATGGCCTTCGTGGCCGTTATGTCCTCCATGTCCACCATGGCCGTGATGCCCGTGGGCATCGCGGCTGGGGGTCGGGAGCCCGTCGGAATCCGCATCCGCGACCTTGCCGCGACGTACCGGATTGCCGAAATCGGGGTCACTGCTCACTCTCCAGGCGACCTCACCTTCCGGGTGCCAGTACCAACCCGGATCGCTGAAGTCCCCGGGCTCCTGGTCGTCACGCACCTTGACCAGGGTGAACATGCCGCCCATACCGATGTTGCCGAACGGTCCGTGCCCCATGCCCATCGGCAGGGTGTTCTCCGGCCCCGGCATGTGGCCCGCATCGGTGTGATCCTGGTGGTCCGCCATGCCGTGTTCACCCATCGCCATGTAGCCGGGCAGCAGGGTGCGGATCTCCTCCTCGAGGCCGGACTGGTCCACACCCAGGGTGTTGGCGATGCCGTGCCCCATCGGGTTCATCGTGTGGTGGGTCATGTGGCAGTGGAACGCCCAGTCACCGGGTGGCGCGATGAATTCGATATCCCGGGTCTGGCCGACCGCCACGATCTCGGTGGTCTCCTTGCGCCACTGCTCGCGCGGCCAGCGCCCGCCATCGGAGCCGGTCACCTCGAAGGACACCCCGTGCACGTGCATCGGGTGGTTCCACATCGACAGGTTGCCCATGCGGATGCGCACCCGCTCGCCGGTCTTCGCCACCAGCGAGTCGATGGCCGGGAACACCTTGGAGTTCATCGACCACAGGTCGAAGTCGACCATGATCGACGGGTCCGGCGTGCGGGTGCCGGGATGCAGCGCCCAGTTGTGCAGCAGGATCGCGTAGTCGCGGTCCACCGGCTCGATCTCGCCGTCCTTCGGGTGGATGATGAACATCCCCATCATCCCCATCGCCATCTGCACCATCTCGTCGGCATGCGGGTGGTACATGTGCGTGCCGTGCTGGTTCAGCTCGAACTCGTAGACGAAGGTCTCGCCCGGATGGATCGGCGGCTGGGTCACGCCCTTCACGCCGTCCATGCCCGAGGGCAGATGGATGCCGTGCCAGTGCACCGAGGTGTACTCCGGCAGGCGATTGGTCACGTAGATCCGGACCTTGTCGCCCTCCACCGCCTCGATGGTCGGCCCCGGCGTGGTGCCGTTGTAGCCCCAGCACCTGGCCACCGAACCGGGCGCGAACTCGTGCTCGATCTCTTCGGCAACCAAGTGGAACTCCTTCACGCCGTTGTTCATCTCGTACGGCAGGGTCCAGCCGTTCGGCGTGTGCACCGGCATGTAGCCCTGATCGGTGCGCTCGCCGGGCGTGGTTTCGCCCTCGTTGTGGTGCTCGTGACCCGTTTCGGCCATCACCCGGGTCAGGGTGGTTGCCGGCAGCATTGCCGCGCCGGCGGCCAGCAGGAAGTTACGCCGTTTCATCAGTGATGCCCTCCGTGACCGTCGTCGCCGTGGTCACCGTGATCGCCATGGTCATGATCTCCGTGATCTCCGTGATCTCCGTGATCTCCGTGATCTCCGTGATCTCCGTGATCTCCGTGATCTCCGTGATCCCCGTGATCCCCGTGATCCCCGTGATCCCCGTGATCCCCGTGATCCCCGTGATCCCCGTGATCCCCGTGATCCCCGTGATCCCCGTGATCCCCGTGATCCCCGTGATCCCCGTGATCCCCGTGATCCCCGTGATCCCCGTGATCCCCGTGGTCCCCGTGGTCCCCGTGGTCCCCGTGGTCCCCGTGGTCCCCGTGGTCACCGTGGTCACCGTGGTCACCGTGGTCATGATGGTCGTGATCCATCTCGGACGGGTCATGCTCGAGCGCGTCGGTCTCGAGGTAGCCCTCGTCACCCGGCGCTCCATCCGGCAGCTCGCCGGCCACCGTAAAGGCCAGATCCACGCGTGCCCGCCAGTAGTCACCCAGCGCGGCCACGGCCCGCTGCCAGTCGGCCAGCTCTTCCTGCTTGGTCACCAGCAGGTCGAAGACATCGTCGAACATGAAGTTCACACGTTCCTGCATGCGCTCCAGCTCGATCTCGCGGGCCGGCAGCAGCTCGTAGCGCTTGGCGCTGAATTTGTCCCGGTGATGGGCCAGTCGCACAAAGTGCTGGTGGACATCGGCCGTAACGGCCTGCTCCAGCTGGGCCCGTCGGGCCTCGCCGTCCTCCAGTCGTGCCTCGGCGCGGGCGATGCCGGCCTGATTCTGGTTGAAGATCGGCAGGGTGAACGAAATGCCACCGCCCCACAGGCGGGTGCCGTCCGTCTCGCGCTCAAACTCGATACCGGGCTCGATGTCGCCCAACCAGCGATAGCGCCGCACCAGGGCCACACCCTCGGTGAGCCCCTCCAGGGCATGGTCCACGGCCCGCAGGTCCAGACGCTGCTCCAGGGCCTGTTCGACCAGGCCCTCGCGATCCTCCACGCCGGCCAGCGGCAGCGGCAGCTTGCCGGGGACCTCCCAGTCATCGACCTCGCCGGGCAGCCCCATCAGGTGGGCCAGACGCAGACGTGTCTCGCGTTCGCGCTGACGCGCATCCTCGAGCTTCAGCCGCGCCTCGGCGGCACGAATGTTGAGCTGCGCGCGTTTAAGGTCCGTCATGTTGCCGGCGTCGTAGAAGCGCTCGCCCAGCAGCGACCCGAGATCCGCCGCCCGGGTCTCCAGCGCCTGCACCTGAGCCCGCTGGCGCGCGGCCACTGCGTCATACCAGGCGCGCTCCGTGTCCGAGGCAAGGGCCACCATGCCTTCGGCCAGTTGCAGACGGGTGGACTCCCAGTGGGATTCGGCAATGTCCTGACGCGCACTGCGCATCAGCAGACCGGAAATACCCCAGGCCAGCCCGACCCCGACTTCGTTACCGCCACCGCCCTCGGGGCGCATCACCGACAGCGACAGGGTGGGATTCGAAAACTGGGAGGCCTCGACCACGTCGGCGGCCGTCAGATCCAGTTTGGCGTAGGCCTGCTGCATACGCGGGTTGCGCCACAGGGCCTGATGGATGGCCTCCTCGAGCGTCAGCTCGCCAGAGGGGCGGGGCATCTCCGACTCGGGCAGGTCGATCCCCTGCACCGAGATGTCCTCCGCCAGTTCGGAGCGGTCCAGCTCGGGCGCGGTGACCGCGCAACCGGCGAGGAACAGCACCGAAACGACGGGGAGCAGCAATCGGGTTGCTCGCATCGTGAAAATCTCCTTGATCGGACTTCGATTCCGCATCCCGCGCGAACGCGCGACACGGCCTTGCCGCCCACCAGTACCGGGTGGAACCCGGACGTGCGGACAGCCCCGGCGCTCGGGCCGGTACAGTCAGATCAGGAGAGGATCGGGGGTCGGTATAACGCGGTCGCAGGCGGACCGTTCTGGAAGGAATACAGGCGCATGGCCTGCGTGACCGGAGTCAGCAGGTGCATGCCGGTGATGGACGGCATGCCCTGGCAGTGGCTGCAGGCCGAGCAACTCGCCAGGCAGGCGGCATCCACGCAATCCACGTGCTGGATCACCCCGCTGGCAGCAGAGGAATCCGAAGTCTCGTGGGTATGGTCGTCGGCATGCCGGGTGTCGGCATGATCGTCATGCGCATGGTGATCATGGTCGTCGCCGTGCGCGTGATCATGTGAGTGGGCATCCGGATGATCGTGGGCCGCGTGATCCGCAGCCTTGTCGCCCTTCGACTGGGCCCCGTGCATCGCATGCCCGGCGTGCCCGTCTTCCACACTCGCAACCGCCGCGAGCGCCGGCAGGCCGGCAATCGCCAGCACCAGCATCCAGCACAGCAGTCGGTGGAAGACCCTTTTCACGTCGGCCAAACCTCGTTTGGGGCCATCTCGGCCCAGCAATCGGCGGTCAACATACCACACCCCACACCCTTGGGCGCCATCCCTGTAGGAGGCCAGCCCTCTGGCCGATGGGGACTTAACCAGCGCCCCATCGGCGAGGGGCTCGTCTCCTGCAAATCCGGGGCTACCCACTGTAGGAGGCCAGCCCCTGGCCGATTGCGACCTGACCAGCACCCATCGGCCAGAGGGCTGGCCTCCTACGCGAGCGCGCGCTCGATCACGTCGCGCAGGTCGCGCGACAATTCGAGTGCGGCGAGGCGCTCGAGTTCCGCACGCATCTGCTCGCCGCGAACGCTGTCCACCTTCTGCCAGCGCGTCAGCGGCTGGGCCAGGCGCGCGGCGGTCTGCGGGTTCATCGGATCCAGCTTCTCGATGAAGGCGCCCATGCGGCGGTAGCCCGCGCCATCTTCCTGGTGGAAATGGCGTTCGTTGCGCGCCATGAACGGCCCCAGCACCGCACGCACCCGGTTCGGGTTGGTCCAGCGGAACCCGGGGTGCCCCAGCAGCGCCTCCAGGCGCTCGAAGCCGCCGGGGACCTGGCTGCCGGCCTGCAGGCCGAAGTACTTGTCCAGCACCAGCGGATCGTCGCGGTAGCGCTGCTCGAAGTCCGTCAGCAGCACCTCGCGTGCCTCGTGATCCAGCTCGTTCACCGCATTCAGCGCACCCATGCGCATGGTCATGCTGCGCGCCTTCTGGCACTGCGCCAGGGCCTCCGGCACCGCGGCCTGGTCGCCGGCGGCCACACGCAGCGCCAGCAGGCGGTTGCGCAACTGGCGCCGGCCCATCGCCTCGGCGGTGAAGGCGCCGTTGTCCACGGCATCCAGCTTCGGCTGGATCTGCTGCATCGCGCCGGCCAGCGGGGCGTAAAGGCGCTTCTCCAGGTCGTCGCGCTCCATGCGCAGGCGCACCGGATCGACGCGCTCGAACAGCTCGGCCAGCTCGCGCGTGGGCGGCAGTTGCAGGATAGTCGCCAGCAGCACCGGCTCGATCGCCGGGTCCTCGATCAGGGCATGCAGGGCGTGCTCGGTGGCGGCCTCCAGCGCGGAGTCGGCGGCGTCGTGCTGGATGCGCGTGCGGATCGCGCGGCGGAACAGGGTCTGCGCGGCCTCCCAGCGGGAGAAGGCGTCATCGTCGTGCGCCAGCAGGTGGGCCAGTTCGTCCACGCCCTGGTTGGCGTTCAGGATCACCGGGGCGGAGAAGCCGCGCAGCCAGGAGATCGCGACCGGCTCGGCGGACAGATTTTCGAAGCAGAAGGTGTGCTCGGCGGCATCCAGCTCGAGCACCCATTCGTCGCGCTCGGCCTCGTCGCCTTCCCGGCGCGCGCGGATGCGCTGGCCGTCGGCATCGAGAAAGGCCATGCGCACCGGGATCACCACCGGCTCCTTGTGCGCCTGCCCCGGGGTCGGCGGGGTCTCCTGCGCGAGTGTGATACGGGCCGGTCCGCCGGGGCCGTCGAACGCGGTGCTTGCGGTCACGTGCGGCGTGCCGGCCTGGGTGTACCAGCGCTTGAAGCGGGAGAGATCGCGCCCGCTGGCCTCGGCCATCACCGCGACAAAGTCGTCTGTCGTCACTGCCTGGCCGTCGAAGCGCTGGAAGTAGAGATCCAGCCCCCGGCGGAAGGTCTCGCGCCCGATCAGGGTACGCAGCATGCGGATCAGCTCCGCGCCCTTCTCGTACACCGTCAGGGTGTAGAAGTTGTTGATCTCGGCGTAGTGGTCCGGGCGCACGGGGTGCGCCAGCGGCCCGGCGTCCTCGGGGAACTGATGGGCGCGCAGCAGCGAGACATCGTCGATGCGCTTGACCCCGAACAGGGTGCAGTCGGTGGTGAACTCCTGGTCGCGGAAGACCGTGAGCCCCTCCTTCAGCGACAGCTGGAACCAGTCGCGGCAGGTCACGCGGTTACCGGACCAGTTGTGGAAGTACTCGTGGGCGATCACCGACTCGATGGCGACAAAGTCGCTGTCGGTGGCGGTGTCGGGGCTGGCGAGCACGTACTTGGCGTTGAACAGGTTCAGCCCCTTGTTCTCCATCGCCCCCATGTTGAAGTCGTCCACCGCGACGATCATGTACACGTCCAGATCGTATTCGCGGCCGAAGGCCTCCTCGTCATAGCGCATCGCCCGCTTCAGCGAGGCCAGCGCGTGATCGCAGCGATCGGCGTTGTGCGCCTCCACATAAAGCTCCAGCGCCACCTCGCGCCCGGACATGGTGGTGAAGGTGTCGCGCTGGCAGGCCAGATCCCCGGCGACCAGCGCGAACAGGTACGACGGCTTGGGAAACGGGTCCTCCCACACCGCGTAGTGGCGCCCGCCGTCCAGCTCGCCGGCCTCCACGCGGTTGCCGTTGGCCAGCAGCACCGGGTACTGCGCCCGGTCCGCCTCCAGGCGCACGCGGTAGGTGGTCAGCACATCCGGGCGGTCGGGGAAGAAGGTGATGCGGCGAAAGCCCTCCGGCTCGCACTGCGTGCACAGATTGCCGCTGGAGGCGTACAGGCCTTCCAGCGCGGTGTTCTGCTCCGGGTGACAGCGGCTGACGATCTCCAGCCGCGCACGCTCCGGCAGGCCGTGCAGCAGCAGGCCCTCGGCATCCTGCTCCAGCAGGTCCTCGCCCGGCTCCGCGCCATCCACGGTCAGTGACACCAGCTCGACGCCATCGCCGTAGAGCCGCAGCGCCCCGTTCGGCTCCACCGCCTGCGGGTTGCGCCGCACCGCCATGCGCGTGGTCACCTCGGTGGTCGCCGCGGCCAGATCAAAGTCCAGCTCCAGGTCCTCCACCACAAACGCCGGCGGCTGGTAATCGCTCAGATAAACCGCCTGGGGACTCGCATCACGCATTCCAAACTCCAGTCATCAATCGCTTTCCACACGTATCACGCCCGGCAAGCACGAACGCTAAACCCCGACAAAGGCAACGTCATTGCGAGGCGCCGAAGGCGCCGCGGCAACCTCCATCCGCCACTCCCCACGTTTCTCGGTTCCACCACCGGGGCTTCCTCACAGAGATCGCCACGTCGCTGCGCTCCTCGCGATGACACCGTTCCTTACCCCCGTCATTGCGAGGAGCCGAAGGCGACGAAGCAACCTCCATCCGCCACCCCGAGGCGCGACCGAGCCCACCCGAACAGATTGCCACGGCCCCATTGGCGCCTCGCAATGACGGCGCCGGGGATCTGGCGCTGCGCGCCCAATCCGTTAGCATACCGCGCATGGAATGGATCGATATCTGCTTCAACCTGACCCACGAATCCTTCAACAAGGAACGCGACGAGGTCCTCGAGCGCGCGCGCGAGGCCGGCGTGTCCTGGATGCTGATCACCGGCGCCGACGCCCACCAGAGCGAGAAGTGCCTGGCGATCGCCGACCAGTACCCGGACTGCTGCCGCGCCACCCTGGGCGTGCACCCGCACCTGGCCAGACAGTGGACCGACGCGACCGCCGCGCGGTTCAGTGACCTCGCCCGCGCGGACGCCAACGTCGTCGCCATGGGCGAGATGGGGCTGGACTACAACCGTGACCACTCGCCGCGCCCGCAGCAGCGCATCGCCTTCGAAGCCCAGCTGGAACTGGCCGCCGATCTCGGCCTGCCGCTGTTCCTGCACGAGCGTGACGCCCACCACGACTTCGCGCAGATCCTGCGCCGCTGGCGCGACAAGGTACCGGCCGCCGTGGTGCACTGCTTCACCGGCGAGGCCGACGCCCTGGCCGAATACCTCGACCTCGACTGCCACATCGGCATCACCGGCTGGGTCTGCGACGAGCGCCGCGGCAGACACCTGCACCCGCTGGTCCCGACCATCCCGCGCGGCCGCCTGATGATCGAGACCGACGCCCCCTACCTCCTGCCGCGCACCCTGCCCAAGGGCAGCGGCAAGAAGCTCGGTAACGGTCGGCGCAACGAGCCCGCCTTCCTCCCCCACATCGGCGAATACGTGGCCCGGTTGCGCGACGAGCCCCCGGAAGACCTCGCCGCCCACACCACCGCCACCGCCCGCGCCTTCTACAACCTGCCCGAAACTGCCAGTGCCTGAGGCCCCGGACAGCGGGCCGCAACGGGTCGCGCTGATCACCGGCGCGGCGCGCGGGATCGGGCTCGGCATTGCCGAGCGCCTGGCGCGGGATGGCTGGCAGGTGGTGCTGGCCGATATCGACGGCCGCGAATGCGAACAGTCCGCCGCGAGCCTGGGGCCCGCCGCCCGGGCCATCGCGCTGGATGTCCGCGACGAGGAACAGGTCCGCGAGGCCATTCGGCGCACGGAGGAATGGTACGGCGGCCTCGATGCCCTGGTGAACAACGCCGGCATCAGCGACCCGCACTCCGGGCCACTGGAAGAACTGGAGCTGGCCGACTGGCAGCGCTGGCTGGATACCAACCTGACCGGCGTCTTCCTGCTCGGCAAGTACGCCCTGCCCCTGCTGCGCCGCCGCCGGGGCGCCATCGTGAACATCAGCTCCACCCGCGCCCTGCAGTCGGAGCCGGACACCGAGGCCTACGCCGCCAGCAAGGGCGGGCTGGACGCCTTCACCCACGCGCTGGCCATCAGCGCCGGCCCGGAGGTCCGCGTCAACGCCATCCGCCCCGGCTGGATCGACACCCGCAGCCCCGACCAGCAACAGGCCGAACCGCTGTCCGCACAGGACCACGCCCAGCACCCGGTCGGCCGCGTCGGCCAGCCCGGCGACATCGCCGCCCTCACCGCCTTTCTGCTCGGCCCCGACGCCGGCTTCGTCACCGGCCAGATATGGACCGCCGACGGCGGTATGACCCGCCGCATGATCTACGCCGACTGACCGCACGGCAGTCACCACGCCTTGTTCGCACGCCTGAATTCAACAGATCACTGCAACGCCTCAGTTCGGTTGGGGTGGTCCACAGCAGCCGTAGAACGGGTGGCTGTCACGCTTCGACAAAGGGGATACCCTCCGCCTCGAAAAAATCGGCGAGGAACGCCTTCAGCGCCTTGTCGCGACAGGCATACCAGTCCTGCTCGATCCCCCTGTCATGGATCAGGTCCTTGAACCGGCGGAACGCACCGCGACCTCGGATGGCCTCCAGCAGTTTGGCGCGGACTGCCGGATCCTCCTGCAGGCGGCAGAACTGATCCATCACCCCGTACTCGTCAAAGTCGAACTGGTCCGGAAGCCGCACATAGTCATCCGAGGCGTGTACGGCCCGCACCGTCTGCAGCACCTCCTGCTGCCAGTCCGGAAGATCCAGTGGTTCACACTCGGCCAGGGCCTCGTCTTCGTCGCTGAAGCCCACCACCTCACCGGTCGCCCGGTGGACATAGGTCTGCCAGCCATCCGTGAGCGGATCCATCTGCTCCACGACGTCCGTCAACACCACCGGAAGCGGCATCGCGCCCTCCCCTGCACAGCTGTTCACATCGTCTTCACGCGCCGGGCAACGCGGGGCAAACGGCGCTACCCCAAAGCATATTCCAATGCCCGAACATCGGCATTCAAGCGCCCCCGGCATTGACCGCGCTGCGTCCGCATCAATGCAACAGGGCGTACGCCCCGCCACGTCGAGGTCGATAGCGCCCGACAGCGGGAAGGCATCCCCTCTGAAGCAGCCTTCGCCCCGGATGAGCGTTACCGCGCCAAGCGCGGCGGATTTCAGCCGTTGGCGGTCTGACAGGCGAGCAGGCGCTGTTGCACCACGTCGGCGACCACCCGCAGGGCGGCGTCGCGGGTGTCATGGACCTGCACGGTTGCGAGTACCGCGGGGTCCACGGGGTCCCCGATGTCGACCTCGGGCGTGTGCGCGGGGCACCCGTCGAGCCAGGCGGGGTGGTACTCGCAGCCCGGTTCGGCGGGGAACAGCGCAGCATAGGCGATCCGCGCCTCCACCAGGTCCTGGAAGAAGTGGCTGCCGAACGAGAGGTCGGGGACGATACCGGCGTCGGGGTCGGCCACCTCCACCAGCATGCGCACGCGGTCGATGTCGGCGAAGCGCACGGGGACGCCCAGCTCGGGGGTGCTGGTGCCCCAGCGGCCGGGGCCGATCAGGAGCGTGGTGCAGTCACCCGCGGTGGCGTACTGGCGGTTGAGGGCACCCACCAGGCGGGCCACGGCGTATTTCTGCGGGCGGGACAGCACCGCATAGCGGGCACCGTCCACGCGGATGACGCGATCGATGACGAGATCCATGTTGCCGCCCATGAAGCGGCCGGCACTGGCGAAGAACAACTGCCCGGGGTCGATCGGGTCCGGCAGTTCCACCGGGCGATCGCTGCCCAGCGTGGCGAGCGGGCGGCACTGCACCAGGTTCACGCCGGCGGCGCCGTCGGCGTCCAGGTGCACGGTGAACTCGACATCCACCGGATGGGCGTAGGCGGCCTCCAGGGTCTTGAGCAGGTCGCGCATCAGCGGGGCGAAATCGGTGCGCTGCAGTAGCGGGGTAAAGGTCACCCGCCACAGGCGCTCCTCGCGCCCCTGCTCGCGGGCGCGGCGGCCGGCCTCGCGGTCGATCTCGCCGAGCAGGTTCAGCGGCAGGCCCGGAGCGGCCTCGGCCAGCGCCTGGATGGGCACGGCGGCCTCGCGGTTGGCCTCGATGTCGAGCACATCGGCGGCGTGCTGGGAGTAGCGATACGCCTCGTCCCGGCTGTGAAATGGCCGTCGTTCGGGCCGGTCCAGCGCCACCACGCAGGCATGGTCGCGCGCGACCCGGTCCACCGCGCGGGTGCCCAGCCCCAGCACCAGGCGCAGCATCCCGGCCGCCGGATCCAGCGCGCCGTCCCAGACGAAGGTGTTCCAGGAGACCCCGACGCCGGCGGCGTCCGGCAGATAGTAGCGCCCGTGGTAGCGGCCGTTGACCCGCTGCAGCAGCAGCGCCATGGGTTCTTCCTGATCCATCAGCCCACGCTGCTGGCGGTAGCTCAGCGCATCGTCGCTCATCGTCGATGCATAGACCTGGCGGATGGCGTCTTCCAGCTGGGCCAGGCGCTCGCCGGGGCTGCCCTGGTTCACGCAGAACACGCTCTCGTACTTGCCGGCAAAGGCATTGCCGAACCCGTCTTCCAGCAGGCTGCTGGAACGTACCAGGATCGGGTACTGGCCATAGTGATCGAGCACGCGTTCCAGCTCGCGGCGCACCTCCGGCGGGATCTCGCCGTGCAGCATGTCGCGGCGCAGGCTGCGCGCCTCGTCGAAGTAACCCTCCGCGGTGCGCTGGCGCATCAGCCGCGGCCACCAGCCGTTGTGTACCAGATAGGCGTAGTACACGTCCGCGCCGATGAAGTGCGAGTCGTGCGGCTCCAGTGAGCGCCCCCACCGCTGCGAGTCCTGAGCGAGCAGGACTTGCCGCGCCAGCAGCATGCCCGCGGCCTTGCCGCCGATGTAGCCACTGCCGACCATGCGGCTGCGGATCGCCAGCAGCTCCTCCAGCCCGAGGTGGCGCCGCGCCAGTTCCAGCATGCGCTCGTCGCGGCCGATCAGCACCCGCAGGATGTCGTCCTGCACCCGGGCGCGGTCGGCCGCCGGCGCCTCCTGCGCCAGCGCATCGGAGGCGGCGAGGAACAGGCGGTCCCAGTAGTCCAGCAGCTGCCGGCCGTGCGACTGCCCGGGGCGCTGTTCCTCCAGCAGGGCCTGCAGCCGCGTGGCCTCGCTGCTGTCCACCACCGGCTCGAACCGCGTGCCGTGCTGGCGGTGCGGCAGGAACATCGTCGGCGAGCTGCGCTGCCACACCTTCACCGGCTGTACGTGCACCGCCTCGCCGGCGCGGCGCACGTCGATCAGCACCTGCGTGGTCTCGCGGATGCGCGACAGCGTAGTGTGCGAATGGCTGTGCGGATGCAGCGCGAACCAGGCCACCGTGTCCATCTCGTACAGATACGGGCAGATGGCGCGGAAGAAGTTGCCCACCATGTGATCGGTGGCCCAGGCATCCAGCAGCTCGGACAGGCAATCGCACAGATAGAACGCGCCGCGACCGTGCTCGGTGATCAGACGGTAGACGTGGCGGGTGAACGGCTCGAACCCGCGCAGCGCGTCGATGTCCACCACCTCGATCCCCGGGCCGGCCTCCACCAGCGGCGGATGGGCGCCGAAGCGCAGATAGATGATCGAGCGACGCTGGGTGCGGGCCGCGGCCACGAACGGCCGGACAAAGCGTCGGTAGTCCTCGATGTCGTCGACCCGCCAGACCACGTTGTCGCCGATCCGCAGCCCGTCGAGCACCCGGTCCAGGCCGTCCAGCCCGGTGGAGACGGTCTCCTGCTGAGGTTGCGGATCGGTGGCCATCAAGCGCCCGTCCAGTCTGGGCGCCCCACAGTACCCCCTGCCCCACAGGCGCTCAACGCTCGGCACACCCGGACGCCCCCGTGAATGCAACTAATGGGCATCACTTGACTTACCATGGACTGTCCTGCCCCAGCGGCAACAGGAGATTTACCATGAAGACATCTTTGATTCTGACGCTCATCGGCCCGGACCGTCCGGGGATGGTCAGCGCGGTGGCGGCCCGGGCGCGTGCGGCGGGCGGCAACTGGCTGGAGAGTCGCATGGCACAACTGGCCGGACAGTTTGCCGGCGTGGTGCTACTGGAAGTCGACACGGATGCAGCCGACGAGCTGGAGGCGGCGCTGCGCGAGCTGGAAGAAAAGGACGGGTTGAAGGTGCACGTCCAGCGGGGCAGCGAGCTGCCGGCGACCGCACGGCACTCGGTGTTGCTCGACCTGATCGGACACGACCGACCGGGGATCGTGCAGGATATTACCGCCGTGCTCTCGCGCCACGGCGTGAGCGTCGAGACACTGGAGACCGCCTGCGAACCGGGCTCAATGACCGGCGAGCCGATGTTCCGCGCGAAGGCCCGCCTGGGGGTCCCCGAAGGCCTGGACCTGGATAACCTGCAGGACGACCTGGAGGCCCTGGCCAATGAGCTGATGGTCGACCTCGAACTCCGCGACCCGCTGCAGGAACCACCCGAGGCCGCGGCCTGACCCGGACGGCAACCCACGATTAGTCTCGACGTGCCGCCCGGATGACCGCCTCGGGATCGTTTCCCACCACTTTGCGCAGTACGCGGGCCGGGCCGGCATCGGCGAAGGCCGGGAGCTGTCGATAGCGCCGCAACAGCTCCGCCTCCTGCCCCGGTGGGAGCGCGATACCCAGCGCCTCGCAGCAGTACCGCAACGCCTGCTCGGTGCAGGTATCGAAATCCGCGTGCGCCCCCTCAGCCCGCGCCGGAAGGTGTACTCCAGCTGCTTCTCGCGCCAGGCACGCGCCAGCACCGTCGCTCGCTCGCCCATCCACCCCTTGAGCGTCGCCGCAATCCCCTGCGTGTCAATCAGCGTCCCGTACACATCAAACGCCAGCGTCTGCCGCATACACCCTCCCACTCGCGTTGACCCTGCTGCATCCCGCCCGGCGGATGGCGGATCTGGACATCGCCGCTGCTCGGCGAAACACTGCACGCGTTGAATCCAATTGTCAGGAAATGCCCATGAGCATGCAGGAGACCATTACCCGGAAGCTGGAGGAGCGCTTTGCGCCCGAGCATCTGGAGGTGGTGAACGAGAGCCACATGCACAACGTGCCGCCCGGTTCGGAGTCGCATTTCAAGGTGACGGTGGTGTCCGAGGCCTTTCGTGACCAGAAGCTGATCGCGCGACACCGGCTGGTAAACCAGGCCCTCGCCGACGAGCTGGCCGGTGGCATCCACGCCCTGGCGCTGCACACGCTGGACCCGGACCAGTGGTTCGAGCGTGCCGGCAAGGTCGCCGACTCCCCGCCCTGCATGGGGGGCGACAAGGACTGAAATCTTGCCCATGAGGGACACCCCTGCGGCCGAATCGGCCGTCGACCACATCCTGCGCGCCCGGCTGGAAGCACCCGGGCTGATGGACCTGCTCGGCCAGATCGAGGCCAGCCTGAGCCCGGCGGCCAGCCACCCGCCGCTGCCGGGCGTATCCGAGCACCTGGGGCCGGACCGCCACATCGTGCTGTGGCTGATCGACGGCTTCGCCACCCGCTATCGCCGCCATACGCCGCTGCTGGGCGCAGACTACGTAACCGACCTCGAGACCGTGTTCCCCAGCACCACGGCGACCGCGATCAGCAGCATCCTGACCGGGCGCACACCCGCGCAGCACGGCCTGCTCGGCTGGCACACCCGCCTGCCGTCCGCCGAGTGCACGCTGACGGTGCTGATGGGCCAGGAGCGCGACGCCGAGGACCGTCCGGCCACGCTCGGTTACCGCGAGCTGACCGGTCGCGTACAGCCGGACCGCCTGGTCGACCGGCTCGGCTGCCACACGACCATGATCGGCCCGGACTGGATCGGCGGCACACCATACAACCGCATGATGAACGGCTCCGCCGCGTTCATCGGCTTCGAGGACCTGTCCGAGCTGCCGGCGCGGGTGGCCGCGCATGTGAACGCGACGCCCGGGCCGCATTTCACCTACGTGTACTGGTCGGAGCTGGACCACCTGGGCCACGCCTATGGCCCGGAGAGCCCGGAGGTGGAGCGCCACCTGAAGCAGCTGGACCTGGCCTACACCGCGACCTGCGCGCAGATCCAGCGCCCGGAGGGCATCTTCCTGACCACCGCCGACCACGGCATGCGCAGCATGGAACGCCGGCTGGACCTGCGCGAGCACCCGGCGGTGCAGGCCTGCCTGCGCCACCGCCTGACCGGCGAGCCCCGTGCGGCCATCGCTCATGTGCGGGAGGGGCGGGATGCGGAGTTTCGCCGTGCGCTGCACGCCGCGTTCGGCACGGACGTGGCGGCAGTCCCGGCCGCCGACTGGCTGGGGCCCGGCACGCTGGGCCTGCCCCCGGGGCATCACCGTGAGCACCCCGAGCTCCGGGCACGCGCCGGCGACTACCTGCTGCTGCCCGCGGAGGACGCCTACCTGGTGGACCCGCCGGCCGACGACGAGGGACCGTTCTTCCGCGGTGCCCACGGCGGCCTGTCGCCGGAGGAACGGCATATTCCGCTGTTTCTTCGGAATATCGGCCAGTCGCGGTAAACTGTCGGGTTCTGTGCCGGCCAAACGGGCTGGCGCTGGCTGAAACAAGACTGTCCCGAGATCCCATGAACGACACCGCCGACCAGACCTACAACAACGCCGCCCAGCACCTGATCGAGCTGGCAAACCGGCTCGCCGATGACGGGCAGGCCGCAGAGACCGGCGACGTCGCCGACGGCCTGCTGGCCGGTGCCGTGCACTTCTGGCTGTACAGCCGCCAGCCCTGTGGCGATCCGTTGTGCGAAGACTGTGCGCCGTTCGCGGACGCCGAGAGCCGTCTGGCCATGCTGCACGAGTTGATCGACGAGCTGGCGCGCGACAGCGACTACTTCCACGCCACCACCGACACCACCGTCGGCCACGCCTGACCCGCTACGCCCGAGCCGATGCCGGTCACGCCCTTTCGCCCCGCGACCGATACCTGGTTCGGCGAGGCCTTCGGGCAGGCGACCGCGATCCAGTCGCGCGGCTGGCCCGCGATCCGGGCCGGCCGCCACTGCCTGCTGATCGCCCCCACCGGCAGCGGCAAGACCCTCGCCGCGTTCCTCAGCGCCATTGACCGCCTGACCGGCGAGCTTGCACCGGATGCCCGTCGCGGCTACTCGGTGCTGTACATCTCGCCGCTGAAGGCGCTGGCCACCGATATCGAACGCAACCTGCGCGCCCCGCTGACCGGGATCGCGCAGACCGCCGCGCGTCTGGACCAGACCGCGGGCCAGACCGTGGACGAGACCCCGGGCGAGCCGGTCGTGCACATCCGCACCGGCGACACCCCGCAGGCCGAGCGCCGCGCCCAGGCGCGCGAACCCGGCGACATCCTGGTGACCACGCCGGAATCGCTGTACTTGCTGCTGGGCTCGAAGGCCGCCGAGAACCTCGAGTCCATCCACACGGTGATCATCGACGAGGTACATGCGCTGGCCGGCAACAAGCGCGGCGCGCACCTTGCCCTGTCGCTGGAACGCCTGGCCGAACGCTGTGGCGAGGACCCGCAGCGCATCGGGCTGTCCGCCACCGTGCACCCGGTGGAAGTAGCGCGCGGCTTCCTCGGCGGCGACCGCGAGGTGGAGGTGATCGACGCCGCCGAGCCACCGCGCCTGGACCTCGAGATCCTTGCCCCCGAGGAGCCGCCCGCCGAGCACGCAGCACCGACCGTCGAGGGCCCGGAGGCGACAAGCCCCATGCCATCCGGCCCGATCCCGTCCGGTTCCATCCTCGGCGCGGTGTACGGCCAGGGCACCGGGCAGCTCCCTACCGGTGGCGGCGACCGCGCCGCACGCCTGGAGCCGCGCCTGCTGGCCGCGATCCTGGAGCACCGCTCCACCATCGTGTTCGTGAACAGTCGCGGGCTGTGCGAACGCCTGGTCCAGCGCATCAACGAGGCCTGGCGGGAGCAGCAGCCGGAGGATGCCGAGCCGGTGGAGGACCTGGTCGCCGCCCACCACGGCAGCGTGTCCCACGAGCGCCGTGCCGAGATCGAGGGCCGGCTGAAGACCGGGCGCCTGCGCGGCATCGTCGCCACCAGCTCGCTGGAGCTGGGCATCGACATGGGCGCGGTGGACCTGGTGATCATGGTCGAATCCCCCGGCGCGGTCGCCCGTGGGCTGCAGCGCGCCGGGCGCGCCGGGCACGGCGTGGGCCAGGTCTCGCGCTCGCTGCTGCTGCCGCGCTTTCGTGGCGACCTGCTCGAATGCGCGGTGATCGGCGAGCGTATGCAGGCCGGCGCGCTGGAACCGATCCACGCCCCGCACAACCCGCTGGACGTACTCGCCCAGCAGATCGTCGCGATGGTCTGCGAACGCCCGCGCACGGTGGACGAGCTGCACGCGCTGGTCCGCCGCGCCGCGCCCTGGCGCGAGCTGTCGCGCCCGCTGCTCGAGGCCACGCTGGACATGCTCTCCGGCCATTACCCGAGCACCGACTTCGCCGACCTGCGCCCCTGGCTCGCCTGGGACCGCGCCCGCGACGAGCTGACCCCGCGCCGGGGGGCGGCGCTGGCCGCGCGCCTGAACGCCGGGACCATCCCCGACCGCGGGCTGTACGGCGTGCATGTCGGCGAGGGGGGGCCGCGCATCGGCGAGCTGGACGAGGAGATGGTGTTCGAGCTGAAGACCGGCGAGAACGTGACCCTGGGTGCCAGCACCTGGCACGTGGAGGCGATTACCCGTGACCGCGTGCTCGTCTCCCCCGCCCCCGGCGAGGTTGGCAAGCTCCCGTTCTGGCATGGCGATGGCCCCGGCCGCCCGATCCAGCTCGGCCAGGCCATCGGCGCCGCCACCGAGCGGCTGGCCCGCATGGGCCGCGCCGAACGCACGACCTGGCTCAGGGAACACGCGCCACTGTCGGAGGCGGCGGTGGAGACCCTCTGCGACTACATCGACGAGCAGCGCGAGGCCACCGGGCAGCTGCCATCGGACCAGCGCATTGTGGTCGAGCGCTTCCGCGACGAGGTCGGCGACTGGCGCGTCTGCATCCTGACCCCGTTCGGCGCGCGCGTGCACGCCCCCTGGGCGCTGGCCCTTCAGGGCGCGCTGACCAGCCGGTCCGGCTTCGAGGTGCAGGTGATGTACACCGACGACGGCATCGTGCTGCGCCTGGCCGACAGCGAGGACCTGCCCGAACTGGACGCCTTGTTCCCCGACCCGGAGGAGCTGGAAGAGGCGGTCACCCGCGAGCTGGGCAACTCCACGCTGTTCGCCAGCGCCTTTCGCGAGAACGCGGCACGCGCCCTGCTGCTGGTACGCAATCGCCCCGGCCAGCGCACCCCGCTGTGGGCGCAACGCCTGAAGTCGCAGCAGCTGCTGGCCTCGGTGCGCGAGTACGCGAGTTTTCCGGTGGTGCTGGAGACCTACCGCCAGGTGCTGGCCGACGTGTTCGATCTGGACGCCCTGCGCCAGATCCTGCGCGGCGTGCAGGAACGCCGCATCCGCGTGCACGAGGTAGAGACGCCGCAGGCCTCGCCGTTCGCCCGCAGCCTGGTGTTCGCCTATGTCGCGGCCTACATCTACGAGCAGGACGCGCCGATGGCCGAGCGCAAGGCCCAGGCGCTCACGCTCGACCGCGGCATGCTGGTCGAACTGCTGGGCCAGGCCGAACTGCGCGAGCTGATTGACCCCGACGCCCTGGCCGAGCTGGAGGCCGAGCTAGCACACGCCACCGAGGCAACCCGGGTGCAGGACGCCGACGCCCTGCACGACCTGCTGCGCCGGCGCGGGGACCTGAGCCCGGACGAAGTGGCGGCCGCCTGCGCCGAGGCGCCGGGGCCGTGGCTGGAACAGCTCGCCCGGTCCCTGCGCGCGGTGGCGGTGCGCATCGCTGGCGAGCCGCGCTGGATCGCGGCCGAGGACGCCGCGCTGTACCGCGATGCCCTAGGTGTGGTGCCGCCGCCCGGCCTGCCCGCCGCCTTCCTGGAACCGCCGCAGCGCCCGCTGGAACAGCTGCTGCGCCGCTACGCCCGTACCCACGGCCCGTTCCGAAGCGAGGACCTGGGCGCACGCTACGGCCTCGCGCCGGGCGCACTGCTGCCGGCGCTCGAGAGCTTGGAGCGCGCCGGCGTGCTGCTGCGCGGCGAGATCCGCCCGCAGGGCACCGGCGAGGACTGGTGCGAACTGGACATCCTGCGGCGACTGAAACGCCGCACCCTGGCGCGGCTGCGCGACGAGGCGGCCGCGGTCGATGCCCGTGCGCTGGGCCGCTTCCTGCCCGCCTGGCAGGGCCTGGCCGAACCCGGCCGCGGGGCGGGCGCCCTGCGCGACACGCTGACACAACTGGAGGGCATCGCCCTGCCCTGGTCCGCCTGGACCGCCCATGTGCTGCCGATGCGGGTGCGCGACTTCTCGCTGGATGCGCTGGACCGCATCACCGCCTCCGGGGAATTCGTCTGGGTCGGAAGTGGCGCGCTGGGCCAGCGCGACGGGCGCATCCGCTTCCTGCGCCGCGAACAGGCGATGGTGCTGCTGGAACCGGAGGCCGATGCCACGGATACCCCCGCCAGCGACGACCCGCTGGCGCAGGCGATCCTGGAGGCCTTGGACCGGCGCGGCGCCTGCTTCTACCTGGAGCTGGAACGCGCGGCCCGCAGCGCGCAGCCGGACGCCCGCCAGGACGCGATCGAGGCCGCAATCTGGGACCTGGTCTGGGCCGGGCAGATCACCAACGACACCTTCGCGCCACTGCGCAGCCTGGGCCAGCGCAGGACGTCCACACGCGGCCGCCGGCGACCGGGACAGGGTCTGGCCGGCGGGCGCTGGTCACGGGTCGCCGAGCTGATCGACCCCGGCGTGTCGCTGACCGAGCGCGCCCGCGAACAGGCCGAGAGCCTGCTGGCCCGCTACGGCGTGGTCAGCCGCGAGATGGCCCGCGCCGAGGGCCTGCCCGGCGGCTTCGGCCGCGTGTACCCCGTCTACCGCGCGATGGAGGATGCCGGCAAGCTGCGCCGCGGCCACTTCGTCGAGGGCCTGACCGGCGCGCAGTTCGCCCGCGCCGGCGCGGTGGATCGCCTGCGCGCCCTGGAACGCGCGGTCGACGACACCCCCGAACCCCAGTGGCTGGCCAGCGTCGACCCGGCCAGCCCCTGGGGCCTGCTCCTGCCCTGGCCGGAGCCGCCGGAAGCGGCCGAGGGCCGCCTGCGCCGCGTGGCCGGGGCGCTGGTCGCGCTGGCCGGTGGCCAGCCGCTGCTATACCTGGCCACTTCCGGCCGCCAGCTGTTCGTCTGGGAGACCATCCCCGGCATCGACACCGGCGAGGCACACGCGGCACTCGTCACCGAGGCGATCCGCCAGCTCGCGAGCAGCGGCTGGCTGCCGAAGCGACGCGGCGTAACCATCGAGAGCATCAACGGCGAACCGGCGCGCCAGTCCCCGTTCGCGGCCGCGCTGCGCGCCGGCGGTGCCATGGGCGAGGTCCGTGGCCTGCGCCTGGAACCGCCCACCGGCCGCCGTTGATGCGATTCGCCGCGCTCTGCGCATCCTACGGGGCATGGTCGCAGATCGGGGCAGTGTCGTAGGGTGCGTTGAGCCCTGCGAAACGCACCGTTCGCCCGGAATCTCGCGAGGCTCGAACGGCTGCCCCAACTCATCGGCATATCGCAGTCGCCCATCACACGAGCCCGGGCAAAAAACGCCTGTCTGGCTGGACACTCGCACCACCGGTACGGCAGAATCCCGTTCATTCGATGCACCCTCCATTTTTGGTGCAATCGCGTCCATTCACGACAGGATCGCTGCCGATTCCGCTCATCATGCCTTCTATCCTGCTGCTCAACGGCCCCAACCTGAACCTGCTGGGACAGCGGGAGCCGGAGCGGTACGGGCACTATACGCTGGCGGACATCGAGGCCGACCTGACGGCGCACGCCCAGGCCGCCGGGGAAACCCTCGCCTGCTTCCAGAGCAACCATGAAGGCGAGCTGATCGACCGCATCCATGCGGCGCGCAGCGAGGGCGTACGCCGCATCCTGATCAACCCGGGCGGCCTGACGCACACCAGCGTAAGCCTGCGCGACGCCCTGCTGGGCGTCGACATCCCGTTTTACGAGATTCACATCAGCAACATCCACGCGCGCGAGGCGTTTCGCCATACTTCGCGCCTGGCCGATGTCGCCGCCGGCACCCTGAGCGGGTTCGGCGTGATCGGCTACCGGATGGCGCTGGACGCGGCAATCGCGGCCCTCAAGGAGTCATAGACACCCCATGGATATTCGCAAGGTCAAGAAACTGATCGATCTGCTCGACGAGAGCGGCATCCACGAGATCGAGATTCACGAAGGCGAGGAATCGGTGCGCATCACGCGCTCGCCGAGCGGCACGGCCGTGGCGGCCGCCCCGGCGGCGATGCCGGCCCCGGCCCCGGCATCCGCACCGGCCGCGTCGGCCGGCGACCCCCCCGCCGCGGAACCCGCGGCGCCGGCAGTGGACGGCCACCCGGTCACCGCGCCGATGGTCGGCACCTTCTACCGTGCCCCGAGCCCCGGCGCGAAGCCCTTTGTCGAGGTCGGCCAGACGGTAGAGGTCGGCGAGACACTGTGCATCATCGAGGCAATGAAGATGCTCAACCCCATCGAGGCGGACCAGGCCGGCACCATCCGCGACATCCTGGTCGAGAACGGCAACCCGGTGGAATACGGCCAGCCCCTGTTCATCATCGGCTGACGCCCCCCGACTCCGCTGCCTACAGGTCCGAGCATGTTTGAAAAGATTCTGATCGCCAACCGCGGCGAGATCGCCCTGCGGGTCCTGCGCACCTGCCGCGAGATGGGCATCGCGACGGTCGCGGTGCACTCCAGCGCCGACCGCGACCTGAAGCACGTGCGCCTGGCCGACGAGTCGGTCTGCATCGGTCCGGCCGCCTCCGGCGAGAGCTACCTGAATATCCCCGCGCTGATCGCCGCGGCCGAGGTGACCGATGCCGGCGCGATCCACCCCGGCTACGGCTTCCTGTCCGAGAACGCGGACTTCGCCGAGCGCGTGGAGTCCTCGGGCTTTGCCTTCATCGGCCCGCGCGCCGAGACGATTCGCCTGATGGGCGACAAGGTCTCGGCCAAGCAGGCGATGCTGGACGCCGGCGTCCCCTGCGTGCCCGGCTCCGGCGGCGCGCTGACCGACGACGCCGACACCAACATGGCGCTGGCCCGCGAGATCGGCTACCCGGTGATCATCAAGGCCGCCGCGGGCGGCGGTGGCCGCGGCATGCGCGTAGTGCACACCGAGGGGGCGCTGCTGCATTCGATCTCGCTGACCCGCAGCGAGGCCCAGCAGGGGTTCGGCAACGACACCCTGTACATGGAGAAGTACCTCGAGCACCCGCGCCACGTGGAATTCCAGATCCTCTCCGACAGCCAGGGCAACGCCATCTGCCTGGGCGAGCGCGACTGCTCGATGCAGCGCCGCCACCAGAAGGTGATCGAGGAAGCCCCGGCACCGGGCATCACCGACGAGCAGCGCCAGGCCATGAGCGAACGGCTGGTCCGGGCCTGCCAGGAGATCGGCTACCGCGGCGCCGGGACCTTCGAGTTCCTGTACGAGAACGGGGAGTTCTACTTCATCGAGATGAACACCCGGCTGCAGGTCGAGCACACCGTGACCGAGCAGGTCACCGGCATCGACCTGGTGCGCGAGCAGATTCGCATCGCGGCGGGCGAGCCGCTGTCCCTGACCCAGGACCAGGTGGAGATCCGCGGGCATGCGATCGAGTGCCGCATCAACGCCGAGAATCCGGCCACGTTCATCCCCAGCCCGGGCACCATCCAGCAGTATCACGCCCCGGGCGGGCTCGGCATCCGCATGGATACCCATATCTACAACGGCTATGCGGTGCCGCCCTACTACGACTCGATGATCGGCAAGCTGATCGCCCACGGTCATAACCGCAACGTCGCGATCGCCCGCATGCGCGGCGCGCTCGGCGAGATCGTGATCGACGGGATCGAGACCAACATCGCCCTGCACAGCGAGCTGATAAACGACGCGAACTTCCAGAACGGTGGGACCGATATCCACTACCTGGAAAAGAAGCTGAAGTCGCTGACCTGATGAGCCTCGCCGAGCTGCAGTGCCAGATCGCCCCGGAACAGGCCGAGCCCCTGGAGGATGCCCTGTTCGAGCTCGGCGCCGTGAGCGTGGAGCTGCACGACGGCGCCGACGAGCCGCTGTTCGAGCCGCCGCTTGGCACCCATCCGCTGTGGTCCAGCGTGTGCCTGAAGGCCGTGTTCGCCGACGCCACCCAGGCCGAGCTGGCCGCCGCGTCGCTGGAGCGTCGCCAGCCGGCACCGGAGTCCATCTCCGTGGTCGCGATCGAGGACCAGGACTGGGTGCGTGCGGGGCTCGACGGCCTGGGCGCCATCCACTGTGGGGGGCCACTGTGGATCGTGCCCTCCTGGGAAACCCCGCCCGACGTCGAGGATGGCGTATTCGTGCATCTCGACCCGGGCCTGGCCTTTGGCACCGGCAATCACCCGACCACCGCCATGTGCCTGAAATCGCTGGCGGCGAACCCGCCACGCGACCAGCAGGTGCTCGACTACGGCTGCGGCTCCGGCATTCTCGCGATTGCCGCGTTGAAGCTGGGGGCACGGCATGCGGTGGGCACCGACATCGACCGCCAGGCCGTCCAGGCCACCTACAGCAATGCGGCGGCCAACGACATCCCCGAGGACCGGATCGAGGTCGGCCTGACCGACCACCCGATACCGGATGCGGGCTTTGACCTGGTGATCGCCAACATCCTGGCCAAGCCCCTGATCGACCTCGCCCCGGAACTGGCCCGTGCGGCCCGCCCGGGGGCGCGCCTGCTGCTGGCCGGCCTGCTGGAACGCCAGGCCGACGAGGTCATGGCAGCCTACGCGGACGCCTTCGACATCGGGATCGAGGACACCCGCGAGGGCTGGGCCCTGCTCAGCGGGCGCCGGCGCTAGCGTATGCGCACGCGTACGGGCCGCGAACGTGTACATGGGTCAGTGTTTCCCTAGTACGGCTGACCGAAGCCCCTCGCGATGCTCGCCCGCTGCCCCCATTGTGGCGTTGCCCACACCCTGACCCGCGGCGAGGAGCTGCGTCTGGACCAGGCACACTGCGATGCCTGCGGCGTGGACTTTGCGGTGTTCCCGGCACTCGAGATCGGCGGCGCCGGCGAACGGGCGACCGGCCCCGGCATCTCGGCGGTCCAGCACACGGAACCCCTGAACATTGAGTCCCGCCCCAGGCAGCACGCACAGGAACTCGATATCGATACCCGCCCCGGGCAGGCCACGGCATATCCGGGACGGCGCCCGGGGCGGGCGTTCGCCACCTTTTTGACCCTCCTGCTGCTCGCCCTCCTCGCCCTGCAGCTGCTGCTGGCGCCGCCGGTGCCCCCGGGGACCTGGAGCGGGCTGGACCACGCCCGGGCGAGCCTCTGCGCCACCCCCCGTATCGAGGATCTCTGCCCGCCGTGGGAACCCGCACGCGAACCGGAACGCATCCGCGTCTCGTCCCCGAATCTGGAGACCACCGACGCGGGAGACCTGTCCATCCGATTCGAGCTGACAAGCCCCCTGAGACAGGCCTGGCCGGTGGTGGACATCCAGCTGTCCGATCGGCTGGGCACACGCCGCGGCAAGTGGCGCCTCCACCCGGCGGATGGCCATGCCAACCTGGACGCATCGATGAGCGCGGGTCGCCGCTATGCGATCGAGATCGAATTACCCGATACCGGGCCGCACATCACCGGGGCCGAAATCACGCTGCACTGAGCCCGCTTTGCACGGCAGCTGCTAGAATCGCGTGTTCGACCCCCGTTGGCCTGAACCCCTCATGCAGCTTGGTCCTCACCATTTCCCCGACCCGCCCGTATTTCTGGCCCCGATGGCAGGCGTCAGCGACCGCCCCCTGCGCCTGATCGCGCGGCGCCTGGGTGCGAGCGCGGCCGTCTCGGAGATGGTCACCTCGGACACGCGCCTGTGGGGCAGCGACAAGAGCCGGCACCGGCTGGACCATCGCCAGGAACCCCGCCCGCGCATCGTCCAGCTGTTGGGCAACGAGCCCGAGGCGCTGGCCGAGGCCGCGCGCGAGAACGTGCGCCGCGGGGCGGACGTGATCGACCTGAACCTCGGCTGCCCGGCCAAGAAGGTCTGCAGCAAGGCCGCGGGCTCGGCCCTGCTGGGCGAGCCGGAGCGGGTACACGAACTGCTGACCGCACTGGTGGAGAGCGTCGAGGTGCCGGTCACGCTGAAGATGCGCCTGGGGCTGGATCGCGAGCGGATCAACGCCGAGACCATCGCGGGCATCGCGCAGGATTGCGGTATCGCGATGCTGACGGTACACGGGCGCACCCGCGCCGACGCCTATCGCGGCACGGCCGACTACGAGGCCATCGCGCGTGTGGTACGGGCCGTTTCCATTCCGGTGCTGGCCAACGGCGACGTGGTCGATATCGACAGTGCGCACCGGGCGCTCGCAATCACCGGCGCCACCGGGCTGATGATCGGGCGCGGGGCACAGGGGCGCCCCTGGCTGCCCGGCCAGATCCGCGCCGCCCTGGCCGGCGAGCCGGTGCCGGACGACCCGGCATGGGAGGCGCGTCTTGCGCTGATCGAGGAACATTTGCGGGCCCTGCATTCGCAATACGGCGAAATGCAGGGCGTACGTATCGCGCGCAAGCACCTGGGCTGGTATCTTCAGCACTTGGGTCTCGGGGAGGACCCAACCCGGGCGGCACGGGCTTCCCTTCTCGCCGCCACTACCGCTAGTGAACAGCTTGGGCGCCTGCGCGCCATTCTCTCAGGAATCACAAGCGAGGCCGCATGAGGATGGACGTACCCTCTTTCGAACAAGAACAAAGCGGGGAGCCGGTATCATCGGGCAACCTCGCGTCGGGCTGCGTACTCGCCGAGTCGGTGCGCAATGCGCTGGACCAGTACTTCGAGACGCTGGACGGGCAGAGTAGTCACGATCTCTACGCGCTCGTGATGAACGAGGTCGAGCGCCCGCTACTGGCCTGCGTGCTGGAGCGCTGCAACGGCAACCAGAGCCGGGCGGCGGCGCTTCTGGGGCTCAACCGCGCCACGCTGCGCAAGAAGCTGCGCGCCCATGGTCTGGTCAGCGAGAACGGCAACGGCGCCCAGCGCTAACCCCCGACGGACCCGACACACGCCCGCCACCTGACGGGCGTGTGCGCAATCATCGACCGAACTACACCTTCCAGCCGAGGCGCTGCAGCGCCGTGCGGTGCAGTTCCGGCGTCGCGGCCGCCAGCACGTTGGTGGTCTGCAGGTCCAGTTCGCCGCCGGACAGATTGGTGAAGGTCCCACCCGCCTCGCGCACGATCACGGCCAGCGCCGCGATATCGAGGATGTTCACATCCGATTCGATGATCAGGTCGATGCTGCCGCGCGCCAGCAGGTGGTAGTGGTAGAAGTCGCCATAGCCGCGCGTGCGATTGACCTCGGCCATGATCCCGCCCAGCGCCTTCCAGCCTTCGGCATTCTGCGCAAGGGTCTTCAGGTTCCCGGTGGACAACGAGGCGCGGCCCAGTTCGGTGGTCGGGGCGACGGCAATCTTTTCGCCGTTGAGGAAGGCGCCCTGGCCCTTTTCCGCCCAGGCGCGCTCGCCGAACTGCATACCGTTGGACAGCCCCAGGATCAGCTCGCCCTTGTGCATCAGCGCGATCTGGGTGGAGAAGAACGGGTAGCGACGCACGAAGCTCTTGGTGCCATCGATCGGGTCGATCAGCCAGACGTAGTCGGAGTCCATGTCCGACTGGCCGGTTTCCTCGCCATAGAAGCCGTGATCCGGGAAGCGCTCGCGGATCACCTGGCGGATCGCCTGCTCGCTTTCCACGTCGGCGCGCGTCACGGGCGTGTCGTCGGGCTTGGTCTCGACGTCGACGCCGGCGGCGTAGTAGTGACGGATGACCTTGTCCGCGGCATCGGCGGCGGCCTGGGCGGCCTCCATAAACGCGCTCTGCTGCATGCTGCTACCCCTTCGCAAAAAAGGGCTTATCTTAACACGGGGCCCGTCGGAGCCCGGCAGGCGGTTGTCCCGGCCCCGGCATGCCCCGATAATGCCGCCATCTTTTCGAGGAGTCCGACATGCCCAAGAACCTGCCCGACGTCAGCAATCTCGAACGCCTGGAACTGTTCGGCGAGGACTACAACCCGAGCGCGACCATCGAGAACGTGGACGGCCAGACCCTGTCGCTGCAGATCTACTACCAGCTGGCGCTGGACTACGGTGGCATCGGCCCGAAGGCCGCCAACTCCGGTTTGCTGATGTACGGCAGCCATGCCGACGATGCCCGCGCCAACCCGGGCAAGCACCCCAACATCGACCGCCTGTTCGAGATCCTCGACAAGGGCTACTACCTGTCGGTGAAGGCGGTACCCAAGCGCAAGAGCCGCGCCGGCTAGTTCTTCGCGGAGACGCTGCCCCGTTCCGGCGTGCATGCGCAAACCGGAACGCGTCTTCCGCGCATCACGGCAGGCGGTTGGTGTGGATCACGCGCCAGCCGCGCGTCGGATGCCGGTGCAGCCGGGTCCGGCTCGCATACTCGCATTCCAGCTGGAACAGCCGCTCGTCCGGAACCCCCATCACCCAGCCGACCAGCGCCCGGATGACCCCGGCGTGCACGATCACCAGCACGCGTTCCGCCGACTGGCCGCCGACCGCGGTCTCGAAGGCCGTCTCCACCCGCCGGCGAAAGGCCCCCAGCGGCTCCGCCCCGGCTGGCCGCGAATGCACGGGGTCGGCATAGAACGCCCGGTATTCGTCGGGCCGTTCGCGCTGCAGCTCGACCCGTGTACGCCCCTCCCAGTCACCAAAGCCGACCTCGCGCAGGCCCGGCTCCAGATGCAGGGACAGGTCACGCTCGTCCACCAGGCGTTCGGCAAACGCCCGGCAGCGGCGCATCGGCGAGCTGACGACCGCCTGCCAGCCGTCATCGTCGCGCACCGCGTGTTCCATCTGCGTCCATCCCTGCGCGCTGAGCGGGTCGTCACAGCCATGCCCACGATAGCGCTGCCCGCCCTCCGGTTCGCCGTGTCGCAACAGATCCACAATCATGCCGTGTCCTCGCTCAGGCAGGCCTCCAGGCAGGCCCAGTCGAAATGCGGGCCCGGGTCGGTCTTGCGCCCGGGGGCGATGTCGCAGTGGCCCGCCAGCGCATCCGGGGTGATGGCCGGAAAGCGTTCGCGCAGCCAGCCGATCAGGCGGGCCAGCTCGGCGTACTGTACCGGCGTGAACGGGTCGTCGTCGGTACCCTCGAGTTCGATTCCAATGGAAAAATCGTTGCAGCGCTCGCGGCCACGCCACTGCGAGACACCGGCATGCCAGGCCCGCCGGGAGAACGGCACAAACTGGGTTGCCGCGCCTTCTCGGTCGATCAGTACATGGGCGGATACGCGCAGGTCGGCGATCTGCGCAAAATACGGGTGGGCATCGGGGTCGAGCCGGTTCTGGAACAGCTCGGCCACATGTGACCCGCCAAATTCGCCCGGCGGCAGGCTGATGGCATGCACAACGATCAGCTCGGGCTCCATCCCCGGAGGGCGCGCGTCCTGGTTCGGGCTCTCGAGCACGCGGGCCGGCGGCCACCAGTCGCGATCCATGGCGCAGGCTTCGGTCACGGGGCCTCCTCGGGTGCGCGCTGCAGACAGGCCGCGAGGGCCTCGCGCAGCAACGGCAGGCGCGGCGGGGCCTCGAGGCGGCCGTGGTAGGCGCCGGCGTTGAACACAAACAGGGCCGGGAGGTGGAAGACCTCGAACTCGCGCACCAGCGCGGTATCCGTCTCCGCATCCACGACGAACAGGGCGGGTGCGTCAGACTCGGCCTGCCACTGCTCCAGCACCCGCCCCATGACCTTGCAGGCCCCGCAGCCCCGGCGGGTGAACAGGATCACCGCCGGGCCCGGAACCTCCAGGAGGTGTTGATGGAAATGGAACTGCGTCAGACGGGACAGGCCCGTCTGACGCGGGGACGGGTCAGTCGGAGTTGTCTTCGGCCTGTCGCTCAATGGATTCACCGGCATCCTGCACGTCTTCGCCAAACCCCTCCATAGTGGCGCAACCGGCGATGCCAAGCGAGCCCAGGGACACCAGCAGGATCAGCAGGGCGGCGGGGATACGGGAAGCGAACTGCATACGGCCTCCTCTCTTTCGTGATTCGGTCCTTGATACCGACCTTCAAAGGACGTTTCCGGGACGGTCACACTTTATGAGGCGCACGCACTGGGGTAGTTTACGCGCCGCCCTCTTTTCGTGAAGGAAGTCGCAACCCCGTGTCCGACCTGAATGCGCAACAACAGGCGGCCGTGACCACCACGGACCGCCCCCTGCTGGTGCTGGCCGGGGCCGGTTCGGGCAAGACCCGCGTGATCACCGAGAAGATCGCGCACCTGATCGAGCAGCGCGGGCTGGAGGCGCGCCGGATTGTCGCGATCACCTTTACCAACAAGGCCGCGCGCGAAATGCGCGAGCGCGTCCAGGGGCGCCTGTCGAAGGAACAGGCACGCGGGCTCGGCGTCTCCACCTTCCACACCTTCGGGCTGCACTTCCTGCGCCGCGAACTGGCGGCGGCCGGACTGCGTGCGGGATTCTCCATCCTCGACCCGGGCGACTGCCGCTCGCTGCTGCGCGAGATCACCTACCGCGACGATACTGGCTCCGAGGTCGACGCCCTGATTGGCCACATCAGCCGCTGGAAGAACGACCTGATGACGCCGGAAGAGGCGCTGCACGAGGCCAGCCAGATGAGCGACGCCCCGGAGGCAACCGCCGCGGCCAACCTCTACCCGCGCTACGAGGATGCCCTGCGGGCCTACAACGCGGTGGACTTCGACGACCTGATCAAGCGCCCGGTGGACTGCCTGCGCGCGGACGCGGAGCTGCGCAACCGCTGGCAGGACCGCATCCGCCACCTGCTGGTGGACGAATACCAGGACACCAATTCCGCGCAGTACCAGCTGGTGCGCCTGCTGGTCGGCGTCAGCGATGGCCTGACGGTAGTCGGCGACGACGACCAGTCGATCTACGCCTGGCGCGGCGCCCGCCCGGAGAACCTCGCGCGTCTGCAGCAGGACTTCCCGCGTCTGGAGGTGATCAAGCTGGAGCAGAACTACCGCTCCACCAACCGCATCCTGCATACCGCGAATGCGCTGATCGCCAACAACCCGCATGTATTCGAGAAACGCCTGTGGAGTGCGCTCGGCGAGGGCGAGAAGATCGAGGTCATCGGCTGCTCCGACGCCGACACCGAGGCCGCGCGCGTGGTCTCCGAGCTGATGCGCCGGCGCTTCCGCCTGAATGCAGGCTGGGGCGACTTCGCGATCCTCTACCGCAGCAATCACCAGTCCAGGCTGTTCGAGAAGCTCCTGCGCGAGCAGGGCATCCCCTACCGCCTGAGTGGCGGACAGTCGTTCTTCGAGAAGGCCGAAATCAAGGACCTGGTCGCCTACCTGCGCCTGCTCGCTAACCCGGACGACAACACCGCCTTCCTGCGCGTGGTCAACGTGCCGCGCCGCGAGATCGGCCCGGCAACGCTGGAGAAGCTGGGCCACTACGCCAACCAGCGTGGCACCTCGCTGCTGCAGGCCGCGCGCGGGGCCGGCCTTTCCGAGTACATGGATGCCCGCGCGCAGGCGCGCCTGGAACGCTTCACCGACTGGGTCGACGGCTTCCAGCGTCGCAGCGAGGAGGAGGCCCCGGACGCGCTGCTGCGCGCCCTGGTCGAGGACATCGACTACGAATCCTGGCTGCTGGAGAACAGCTCCAACCCGCGGGCCGCGACCCGGCGCATGGAGAACGTGCGCGAGTTCATCGACTGGGTTGGACGCATGGGCGGCGGCAACACCACCGCGGAGTACGGCGACGACGAGGCGGACGACGAGCAGACCATGGACCTGGCCGATATCGTCAACCGCATCAGCCTGATGGACATCCTCGACCGCAACCGGGAGTCCCAAGACGGCGACGAGTCCGTGCAGCTCCTGACCCTGCACACGGCTAAGGGCCTGGAGTTCCCGCATGTCTGCCTGGTGGGTTTCGAGGAGGAACTGCTGCCGCACCGGGTCAGCGTGGAGGACGATTCCATCGAGGAAGAGCGGCGGCTCGCCTATGTCGGGCTGACCCGCGCCCGGCAGACCCTGCTGATCACCTACGCCCAGAACCGGACCCGCTACGGCGAGACCATCGAATGCGAGCCCTCGCGCTTTCTGGACGAGCTGCCCGAAGAACACCTCGAATGGCCGGACGCCAGGCCGCCGGATCCCGAGACGCAGAAGCTCACCGCCCAGGCCCACCTGGCGGGCCTGAAGGCCATGCTCGGCAACTAGTCCCCATCGGCGGCCGGGGGAGTATTCGCTCACGCATTGGGGTGCCCGGCCCATTCCGGGCACCCCGGCCCGCCCCCCCTTTTCCTCTACAGCCTGAAGCGATGCGTGCCGGTCACCGGGCGGCGGCGAAGGCACTGCGGGCATCAATAACGAGGGGCGACCCGCTCGCCCAAAGCCTCAGACCCACCTCATCCACAAAGTATGAAATTCATCACACTCGCTTCTTCTCTTATACCAAACCCCTCATACCAATTGGAACAACGAATGCCTTCTGTGCTGATCCACGGAGGAGAGTGCCCGGGCCAGGGGCCACCGTGGCACCCCGGGAGACGCGCCAGCGGCATCAATGCCGCAGTTTCAGGCCGACCCTGGTGATGCGGGCGCCGTCCATCTCGCGGATGACCAGACGCATCGGGCCAAGATCGACGGCATCACCGACGACCGGCTCGGCCTGGAGTTCGCGGCGCAGATAGGCCTCCAGGGTGTCGCCCTGACGCTCGGGCGGGACCGGGGCACCGTAGGCCATACCGACCGCGCCGAGCTGGGCATCGCCATTGAGGGCGAACTCCCCGAACACGCTGCGCTCGGTCAGGCGTTCCGGCACCTGGTCCTGCGGGACGAACAAGCGGTCGAGGTCATGCAGGTCGGCCGGGGCGACCATGATGTAGAGATGGTCGCCGGCGTGCAGATCCAGCAGCTCGAGCGTATCCAGCAGTTTGCCCTCACGCAGGTGGGCCACGACCCGCGCACTGCCCGGCAGACGGAAGTTCGACCATGCCTCGCGCACGACCGGCGTGGTCTCGGCCAGGCGATAGCCGACCAGTTCCATCTCCTGCTGTCCGGGGATGTCCAGCTCGGTGCGCTGCACCCGGGCAGTGGTGGGTGGCAGCTCCAGCCCCAGCCAGCGGGCCGAGGTTGCCACGGTCCAGCCCTGCACCAGCAGCGAGATCAGCACCACGAAGAACACCACGTGGAAGAAGTAGCCGGCCAGTTCCAGACCCGCCAGCAGCGGGAACAGGGCGAGGATGATCGGCACCGCGCCGCGCAGGCCGACCCAGGCGATGAAGACCTGCTCGCGCCAGGGGAAGCGGAACGGAAACAGACACAGCCATACGGCCAGGGGCCGCGCGACCAGGATCAGGACCGCGGCGACGAGCCCCGCATCCAGGGCCACCGGCGGCAGGCCCGAGGGCGTCACCAGCATGCCCAGCATCAGGAACATCCCGATCTGTGCGAGCGAGGCGATCCCGTCGTGGAAGCGCTTGATGTTCTGCGAGGCCTCCAGCGGCCGGTTGCCGATCAACAGTCCCGCCAGGTACACGGCCAGAAAGCCCGAGCCGCCCACCAGGCCGGTCAGGCCGAAGATGGCCAGTGCCCCGGCCATCGCGAACAGCGGGTACAGCCCGCCCGCCATCGGCACCCGGTTGATCAGCGCCAGCAGGGCGAAACCGCCCGCTACACCAAACAAGGCCCCCAGCCCCATCTGCTGGACAAACTCGATGGCGACAACCACACCGAACTGCTGATCGGGCATCAGCAGCAGCTCGATCAGCACGATGGTCAGGAAGATCGCCATCGGGTCGTTGGAGCCGGACTCGATCTCGAGCGTGGCACCGACTCGGCTTTTCAGCTCGAGCCCGCGCGAGCGCAACAGCGAGAACACCGCCGCCGCGTCGGTGGACCCCACAATCGCCCCCAGCAGCAGCCCCTCCAGCCAGGACAGCCCCAGCCACCAGACGGCAAAGACCCCGGTCAGGCCCGAGGTAACGAGCACCCCGAACGTGGCCAGCCCCAGGGCTGGTTTCAGCCCGATGCGGAAATTGCGAGCAGGAGTGCGCATCCCGCCGTCGAACAGGATAATCGCGAGCGCGGCCGAGCCGACCAGATAGGCCAGGGTGATATTCTCCACCTCGAGGCCGCCCGGGCCCTCTGGCCCGAGCAGCATGCCGATCACCAGGAACACCAGCAGCAGGGGCACACCCAGCCGCGAGGTGATCACGCTCGAAAGGATGCTGCCCAACAGCACAATGGCCGCCAGGAAGATGATCTGGTTGGAGAGGTCCATGCGTCGATCATACCGGAAGCCCCCGAAAACCCGCCCGGGGAGAGCGGCCCTTGCCCTGGCCGGCGCGCTGGCCGTCCCGCTGGGTTTCGCAGCAGCGCCGGCCGCCGCCGAGCGCGGCGTCGACGCGCTGCACTTCGAGTTCGAGAACGACCTGTTCGCCGGTGAGGACCGCTACTACACCAATGGCTTCCGCATCGGCTGGACGCGCAGCGAGGAGCGCGTACCCCCCTGGCTGCAGCGGGTCGCGGACGCCCTGCCCTACTTCGTCGATCGCGAGGAGCGCGGGCGCCTGAAATCGGCCATCCACCTGGGCCAGAACATGTACACCCCGGAGGACATCGAGCGCTCGCCCGCGGACCCGGACGACCGCCCCTACGCCGGCTGGCTTTATCTGAACTTCAGCCTGGCCGAGGATCACGGCGACCGGCTAGACCGCCTGCAGGTCACCGTGGGCACCGTCGGGCCCGCCTCGCTGGCCGACCGCACACAGAAGGAAGTCCACAGCTGGTCCAGCGCGCCGCAACCACAAGGCTGGGACGATCAGATCGGCAACGAGGCAACCCTGATGGTGGGCTACGAGCGCCAGCTGCGCGGGCGCTCGCATCGCGCCGAGGGCGGCTGGGGCTGGGACCTGACGCCACACTGGGGCGCGACCGTGGGCAGCCCGTTCACCTTCGCCAACGCCGGCGCGATCGTGCGCGCCGGCCGCAACCTGCCGCGCGACTACGGCCCGCCCCGGATCAACCCGGCGCTATCGGGTTCGCATACCTTCGAGACAGTCGGCTCCGCAGGCGGCTACCTGTTCGCGGGGGTGGATACCCGGCTGATGGCCTATGACCTGTTCCTGGACGGCCCGCTGTTTCGCGACGGGCCCTCGGTGAACAAGCATCCGGCGGTTGGGGAGTTGACCGCCGGGTTCGTGTTCCACGTGGGCGGGGTGCGCCTGGGCTACACCCATGTCTGGCGTTCGCGCGAATTCAGCGGCCAGGCCAAGGGCGCGGCGGAGTTTGGATCGCTGCACGCCACCTGGCAGTTCTGACTTCGGCCGCACGTCTCAGAACACCGCGGCCTCGACATCGGGATAGGTCGTGGCGACCGAGCGGTCGATCTTGTCCTCGAACCCGGGGTAGTCCTCGATGATGTCCGCCATGCGCTCGCGCACGAGCGGCACGGTCTCGTAGTCGGGCAGCCCCTGGTCCACGCCCTCCTCGATCGCGTCCCAGAGGGTGGCCAGGTAGTTCTGCAGGCGTGGCAGGGTCTCCGCCCCTTCGAGCCGGCCATGGCCGGGGACGACCACATCGGGTTCCAGCGCGATCAGCTCGTCCAGCAGTTCGATCCACCGCGCGACGTCGCCATCCCAGACCGAGGGGGCACGGTCGCTGTACACCACATCCCCGGCCAGCAGGATCTTCGTCTGCGGCAGCCAGACGATCAGGTCACCCGGCGAGTGGGCACCGCCCGAGGGCACGATCACCACCTCCTTGCCGCCCAGATCGCGCGTGACGCGCTCGTCCACGGGCGTATTCGGCAGCAGTGGTGTGGTATCGCCGGTCGCGCCCTCGGTCATCTCGCGAAAGTTCTCGACCCAGGTCTCGGCCTCTGCCTCCATGCGCTCGATGGCCTCGGGGCCGGCCATGATCTCCGGATCGTCCTCGGCGAAGGCATGATTGCCCAGCCAGTGGTCCCCATGACTGTGGCTGTTCACGATCCAGCGCACCGGCTGATCGGTGACCTCGCGAATCGCCGCGCGCAGGGCCACGCCCATGGTCTCGGATGAGCCCGTATCGAAAACGAGCACGCCCTCGCCGGTCACCACGAATGCCATGTTCGCGTTCCAGCCGAGATTCTCGCGACTGGGGAAATCGCGCGCCGGGGTCATCACCGCATAGACCCCCGGGGCCACAACCTCGGGCTGCATTTCGTAGTCCTCGGGCGCCGCCGGCCCTCCGGCCGGCGACGACGTCACGAAGACCAATGCCATCGCCAACCCCGCCAGCACCACACCCACCGGTTTCCATGTACGCATCGCGGTCACTCCCGAATGATCCTGCATACCCCATGGTAGACCCGCTGGCCATCGCAATGTGCGCAGCGCCGCCCGCGTGCCCGAAACTGGTAGCATCGGGGCCTCCCCTGGGACGGAGACTGCAGGTGCGCAAGATTTCCCGGACCTTCCTGACCGGCCTGGCGGCCATCCTGCCCCTGGTCATCACCGTGGCCCTGCTCTGGTGGCTGGGCACCACCGCGGAGACGGTGCTGGGCGGGCTGCTGCGCGCGATCCTGCCCGACGCCCTGTATTTCCCGGGCCTGGGCATCCTCGCCGGGCTGGGGCTCGTGTTCGCGCTGGGCGTCCTGCTCCAGGCCTATGTGGTGCGCGGCCTGTTCGACTGGATGGAATCGCTGATGCAGCGCATCCCGGTGGTCAAGACCATCCACGGGACCGTGCGCGACGTAACGAATCTTCTTTCCGGCGACATCCACCAGCGCTTCGGGCAGGCCGTGCTGGTCACCTTTCCGGGCAGCGACTTCAAACTGGTCGGCTTTGTCACCCGCGAGGACTTCGAGGGACTGCCGGACAACCTGGGTGGCGCGGAAACCATCGCGGTATACACGCCAATGAGCTACCAGATCGGCGGCTACACACTGATGCTGCCGCGCAGCCGCGTGGAACCGCTTGATATGTCGCTGGAAGACGCGATGCGCTATGCCCTGACCGCCGGCGTCTCCGCGCGCCAGGAAAAGACCTGAACGGGTAGAATCCGCCGCATGACGGACCATGAAAGCCAACCTAGGATCCTGATCGGCGTCAGCGGCGGCATCGCCGCCTACAAGGCCTGCGAGCTGGTGCGCGAGCTGAAGCGCGCCGGTTGCGAGGTGCGCGTGGTCATGACCGCCGGCGCCCGCGCCTTCGTGACCCCGCTGACCTTCCAGGCCCTGTCCGGGGCGCCGGTGCGCACCGAGCTGCTGGATGCCGAGGCGGAATCCGGCATGGATCACATCGCCCTGGCGCGCTGGGCCGACCGCGTCGTGGTCGCCCCGGCCAGCGCCAGCCTGATGGCGCGCTACGCCCAGGGCCTGGCGGACGATCTGCTGAGTACCCTGTTGCTGGCCACCACCGCCCCGGTCGCGCTGGCACCGGCGATGAACCATCGCATGTGGACGCATCCGGCCACCCAGGCCAATGTCACAACCCTGATCGAGCGCGGCGTGACCCTGATCGGGCCGGACAGGGGCGACCAGGCCTGTGGCGAGCAGGGCGAGGGACGCATGCGCGAACCCGCCGCGATCGCACGGGAGCTGCTGCAGCCGGCACATGCCCCGCTGGCCGGGCGTCACGTACTGATTACCGCCGGCCCCACCTTCGAGCCGATCGACCCCGTGCGCTTTATCGGCAACCGCAGCTCCGGGCGCATGGGCTTTGCACTGGCCGCGGCCGCGCGCGACGCGGGCGCACACGTGACCCTGGTGCATGGGCCGACGGCCGAGGCCGTGCCCGCGGGCGTCTCGGGTATTGCCACGGAAACGGCCGCCGCCATGCACGCCGCAGTGATGGAACGCCTGCCCGAGACCGACATCCTGATCGCGGCCGCGGCGGTGGCCGACTACCGCCCGGCGGAACCGCAGGCGCAGAAGATCAAGAAGTCCGACCCGTTGATGCACCTGGCGCTGGAGCGCACCCGCGACATCCTGGCCGAGGCGGCGACCCAGGCAGCCTCCCTCCCCCGGCGCCCGTTCCTGGTCGGCTTTGCAGCCGAAACCGACCACCTGCAGGAACATGCCGAGGCCAAGCGCCGCGCCAAGGGGATCGACCTGATCGCCGCCAATCGGGTCGACGAGGGCCGCGCCTTCGGCACGCCCGACAACGAACTGCTGTGTCTCTGGGAAGGTGGCGAGCGCCGGTTCCCGCGCCAATCGAAGACCCAGCTGGCGCGGGCGCTGATCGACCTGATTGTCGAGCGCCTGGGGCAACACTGATCGCATACGAAACGGACCAAGGAACGCCGAATGCCCGTCCCCGAGATTGACCTGAAGATCCTGGACCCGCGCATGGGCGCGGACTTCCCGCTGCCCGCCCCGGCCACCGACGGCTCGGCTGGCGTCGACCTGCGCGCGATGATCGAGGCACCGCTGACGCTTGAACCGGGCACCGCCGAACTGATCCCGACCGGGCTCTCGATCCATATCGAGGACCCGGGCTACGCCGGGATGATCCTCCCCCGCTCCGGGCTTGGCCACAAGCACGGTCTGGTGCTGGGCAACCTGGTCGGCCTGATCGACGCCGACTACCAGGGGCCGCTGATGGTCTCCTGCTGGAACCGGGGTGCGCAGGCGTACACCCTGGAGGTGGGCGAGCGCCTGGCGCAACTGGTGATCGTCCCGGTCGTGCAGCCACGCTTCCGCGTGGTCGAGGACTTCGAGGAGAGTACGCGCGGGATCGGCGGCTTCGGTTCCTCCGGCCGCGGATGACCGCGACTCGTTGATCCCTCAGCCCGAAGGATACGGAACGCCCAGCCCGCCCAGACCGCAATAGCCGTTGGGCACCTTGGCCAGGTACTGCTGGTGGTAGTCCTCGGCGAAGTACCAGGCGTCCAGGGGCTGGATCTCCGTGGTGATGGCGCCGCGCCCCGCAGCGTCCAGCGCGGCCTGGTAGCGCTCGCGGCTGACCTCGGCCGCCGCCTGCTGCTCGGCCGAGCCCACGTATATCGCGGAGCGGTACTGCGTGCCGACATCATTGCCCTGGCGCATGCCCTGGGTCGGGTCGTGCCCCTCCCAGAACACCCGCAAAAGCGTATCGATCGATACCCGGGCCGGGTCGAACACGACACGCACCAGCTCCGTGTGCCCGGTCTGCCCGGAACAGACCTCCCGGTAGGTCGGGTTGCGGGTGTAGCCACCGCCATAGCCCACACTGGTCGAGTACACGCCCTCGATCTGCCAGAACAGGCGCTCCGCACCCCAGAAACAGCCCATGCCCACATGCAGCACCTGCATGCCATCCGGATAGGGCGGCGCGAGTGGCGTGCCCAGCACCATGTGCCGTGGCGGGACCGGCAGCGGCTCGTCGCGCCCGGGCAGAGCCTCCTCGGGCGCGGGCATGCGCGGCTCGGAAAACGCAAACATTACGGGACTCCGTCGCAGAAACGTGGATTCGTCAGCCGGGATCGGCCGGGGTCAGCCGGATCAGTTCGCCCGGGTTGTGGTCGGTCAGGATCCAGATCGCGCCATCATGCACGCGCACATCGCGGATGCGGCGGCCGAGATCCGGCAGCAGGTCCTGCTCGTTGACCAGTTCGCGATCCTCGAAGGTCAGCCTGCGCAGGGTCTCCCCGCGCAGCCCGCCGACCAGCAGATCGCCATCCCAGTCTGCAAAGGCCGGATCGCGCAGGATCGCCATACCCGAGGGCGCGATCGCCGGCGTCCAGTAGTGCAGTGGCGACTCCATTCCCTCCTTCTCGGTCAGGCCCTCTCCAACCGGTCCGCCGGTATATTCCCGCCCCTGGCTGATCACCGGCCAGCCGTAGTTCAGGCCGCGCTCGATGATGTTCACCTCGTCGCCACCGCGCGGGCCATGCTCGTTCTGCCAGAAGGTGCCGGTCTCGGGGTCGATCACCATGCCCTGCGGGTTGCGCACCCCCCAGGCCCACAGTTCCGGTTTGGCCTCGTCATCATCCACCAGCGGGTTGTCATCGGGTACCGAACCATCGTCATGCAGACGGACAATACTGCCGATGTGAGTGGACGTGTCCTGTGAATGATCGCGATCTCCACGGTCCCCGATGCTGATAAAGACGTAGTGGTCCGCATCGAACACGATGCGCGACCCGAAGTGGCGACCGCCGCGTACTCCCGGCTCGGCCGAGAACAGCACCTCGACATCCTGCAGGGCACCATCGGCGAACCGCCCGCGCGCCAGGCGGGTCGTCTGACCACCGTCCACCTGCGCGGAATAGGTAAAGTACAGCCAGCCGGTTTCCTCGAAATCCGGGTGCAGGGCCAGATCCAGGAGGCCACCCTGGTTCTGCGAAACCAGGTCATCCGGCAAGCCGGAGACCAGGTCACCGCGCCCCTCGAGGTTTTCCGCGTCGGCAAAATAGCGGAGCTGTCCGGGCCGCTCGCTGATCAGCACCCCGCCATCCGGCAGAAAGGCAATCGCCCAGGGATGATTCAGCTCCGTGTGCAGGACCTCGCCCCGCAGGTCGCCATCGGCCGCGTAGAACTCCTCGGCCGCGATCCCGGCCGAACCCCCACAGGCCACCAGGAGCCCGCCCAGCAATGGGGCCGCCAGCAACCGCCCCGGGTATCGCTTGTCCATGTCCCTGCCCTCGTTAGGTCCGTATCCGTTGGTGGCCCGTACCCGCCGCCGGGTTCCCTGGGGTACCAACGCGAGCGTGTACATTGATCAGTGTTTCCCTGGCTGACAGGACGGGCACCAGTAGGTGGAGCGCAGGTGTTCGCCCGCCAGCGCCCGCTCCACCGGTGTCCCGCACGTCCGGCAGGCCTGCCCGCCGCGCCCGTACACGTTCAGGTACTCGTCCGTCTCGGCCCGCTCGCGCGTGATGCGCGGACCGGGCTTGAGGTTGCGCCGCAGCAGGCGCGCCGCCTCGCGATAGAGCGCGAGGAGCTTGTCATCCGCAATCGCACCGACCGGGTCGAGCGGATGCCGTCCCTGCAGGAACAGCACCTCCGACTTGTAGATGTTCCCGATGCCGGACGCCAGCGACTGATCCAGCAGCACGTCCAGGATGGGGCGCACCGGGTCGCTGTGGGCCCGGATGCGTCGGACGACCGCGGTCAGGTCCACCGCCGGGTCCAGCAGATCCGGTCCTACGCGCGCATCCAGCCGCTCCGGGTCGCCGCGCCCCTCCGGCCGGGGCTGCCAGGCGAGTTCGCGCGGATGAAAACAGACCAGCACCCGGTCCGCCAGCCGCAGCACGGCCCAGGCCTGATGCTCCGGCTTGTGCCAGGCGGCCCCGGGCGCATACTGGTGCCAGGTCCCGTACATCCCCAGGTGCGTACGCAGCTGCCAGGCGCGGCCCGCGGCGTCATCCAGCTCGATCAGCAGATGCTTGCCGCGCGCACTCACGCCACGCGCAGCCATGGCCCCATGCTCCACCAGTGCCGCACCACGCCGGGACCGGGTCGCCACAACCTCCAGCGCGGCACCGGCCAGCACCGGATCCAGCGCCCGGGCGAGCTTGTGGATGGTATCGCCCTCGGGCATTGCCGCAGGACGATCAGCGCTTGCGGCTGGGATAGAGCTGCGGCTCGCCCTCGGGGCGGGTGCGGAACAGGCGCATGGACCACAGGTACTGGGCCGGGGCCTGCGTAATCCCGCGTTCGATGGCCTGATTCATCTGCCGGGCATCGGCATGATCGTCGCCGCCGGGGAAGCCCACGAGCGGCGGCCAAAGGCGCATCACGTACTGGTCCGCCACCGAGTCGTACCAGGCGAAGCTGGGCAGCACGGCCGCCTTCGACATACGCGCCAGGCGGCCCAGCGCGGTGAGCGTCGCCTTGGGGACCCCGAAGAAGTCGACGAACACCGCCCCCTCGGCACCGAGGTCCTCGTCCGGCAGGTAATAGAAGAAACGGCCGCGGCGGAGCTGGCGAATGGCCGGGCGCAGGCCCTGCTCGCGGGCGAAGATGTCGCCCGAGTAGCGTGTGCGGCTGCGATGGTTGATCCACTCCAGCACCGGGTTCTTCATCGGCTTGGCGAACGACACGCCGTCGTACATCTGGCTCATGCGCACGCCGCCGTAGTCCAGTGCCAAGGAGTGCGGGGCAAGGATGATCACCGGCGTGCCGGCCACCTGCAGGCGCTCGTAGTGCTCCAGCCCCTCCACGCGGATGCGCGCGGCGTGCTGGCCGGGCTTGCCGAACCAGAGCAGGCCGTAGTCCAGCACGGTCTGCGCCTGGTAGCGGTAATAGGCCTCCATGCGCTTCTCGCGCTCAGCCGGGGTCATCTCGGGGAAACACAGCTCGAGGTTGCGCTCCACCACCGCGCGGCTGCGCCCGGCGCCCTTGCGGATCAGCCGCCCGAGTCCCCGGGCCAGCGCATGCACGGCCGGGCGCGGCATCTCCTGCAGCACCCAGGCCACGCCCAGCAACAGCCAGCTGCCCCAGTAGCGCGGGGCGAAATGACGGGCGGTCAGCGGGGCCTGATAGGCGCCCGCCTCAGGACTCGAACGGCCCTCCCCGACCTGTTCGCTCATGCGCCCCCGCCCGCGTCGAGCTGCTTGCGTGCGCGCTTCGCATAGACCTCCATCTCTTTCACCGCCTGCAGGTCGCCCTTCTCGGTAGCGATGGCCATGCCGCGCTCGCAGGTGGAGAGCGCGGCCTGCGGCCGCTCCAGGTCGACGAGGGTCTTGGCCAGCAGCTTCCAGGCGGCGGAATAGCCGCCATCCAGTTCCAGCGCGCGTTCCAGGTGCGGGATCGCGGCCTCCTTCTGGCCGTCGGTTGCCAGGGCATTGCCCAGCGAAAAACGCAGCATCGCGGAGTCCTGTCCGCCATCCAGCATGTTCTGGAAGCGTTCGATCATGTCACTCATAGGGCTCCTCCTTCTGGATATCTTCAGGCTAACGCCGCCAGAAGGCGGGCGACAGAAGCACCAGCACGGTAAAGATTTCCAGCCGGCCCATCAGCATGGCCAGCACCAGCACCCACTTGCTGAAGTCGTTGATCGACTGAAAGTTGGGCCCGACTTCGCCCAGCCCCGGGCCAAGGTTGTTCAGGGTCGCGGCTACCGCAGAAAACGACGTGACCTGATCGAGTCCCGAGGCCATCAGCGCCAGCATCATCACCACGAAGACCATTACGTAGGCGGCGAGGAAGCCCCAGACCGCCTGGACCACGCGGTCGGGCGCCTCCTTGCCGTTCACCTTCACCGCGATTCGGGCATGGGGATGGATCAGGCGCTTGATCTCGCGCAGGCCCTGCTTGGCCAGCAGCAGCACGCGCACCACCTTCATCCCGCCGCCGGTGGAGCCCGTGCAACCTCCAATAAAGGACAGGAAGATCAGCAGAACCGGCAGGAACCCCGGCCAGAGATAGAAGGCATCGGTCGCATAACCCGTGGTAGTCGCGATAGAGACGACATGGAACACCCCCCGACGCAGGGCATCACCGACCTGGTCGGTGAAACCGCTCCAGAGCATGAAACCGACCACCACAATCACGGCGGAACCGAGCACCAGCAGGTAGGTGCGCAGTTCCTCATCCCGCTGGTAGGGCTTCCAGGTCGCGCGGTGCAGCACCAGGAAGTGCAGCGCAAAGTTCATCCCGCCGAGGATCATGAACGCGATCGCGACCGTCTCGATCGCCACCGAATCGAAGTGGCCGATGCTGGCGTCATAGGTCGAGAAGCCGCCGATAGCCACCGTGGTAAACGAGTGCGCAACCGCGTCGAAGGCCTCCATCCCGGCGGCCCAGTAGGCCAGCGCACAGGCCACGGTCAGACCCAGGTAGATGTACCAGAGGTTGCGCGCGGTCTCGGCAATGCGCGGGGTCAGCTTGTTGTCGCGGATCGGGCCGGGGGTTTCGGCCTTGAACAGCTGCATGCCGCCCACGCCCAGCAGCGGCAGGATCGCCACCGCCAGCACGATGATCCCCATGCCCCCCAGCCACTGCAGCTGCTGGCGATACCACAGGATCGCGCGCGGCAGGTCGTCCAGCCCGGTAAGCACCGTCGCCCCGGTGGTGGTGAGTCCTGACATCGACTCGAACACCGCATCGGTAAACGAGACCGGCAGGTTCGGGTCCAGCACCAGCGGTGCCGCCCCGGCGATCCCCAGCCCCAGCCAGAACAGCACCACCAGGATGAAACCGTCACGCACCTGCAGCTCGCAGCGCGCCTTGTACAGCGAGCCCCACAGGATCCCGCCGATCAGCAGCAACAGCGCGAACGCCTGCAGAAACACCCAGGCCGTGGATTCGCCATAGAGAAAGCCGATCAGCGCCGGCGGCAGCATGGTCAGGCTGAACAGCGTCAGCAGGACCCCAAGCAGGCGGGCGGTGGATGCGAAATGCAGCATCGGCCAGTACGACCTAGAAGAACAGCGCGGAGGGCTGGAACAGGCGCTGCACCTGCTTGACCTTGCGCCGGTCGGTCAGGAACAGGATCACGTGGTCGCCGGCCTCGATCACCGTGTCGTGGTGCGGGATGATCACGTCCTCGCCGCGCACCACCGCGCCCACGCTCGTGCCCTCGGGGAAGTCGATCTCCTCGATCTGCCGGCCGACCACCTGCGAGGTGCGGGCATCGCCGTTCACCACCGTCTCGATCGCCTCGGCCGCGCCGCGACGCAGGGTGTGCACGGTGGCCGTCCCGCCCTCGCGCACGCGTGCCAGCAGCGCGCTGATGGTCGCCTGCTGCGGCGAAATCGCGACATCGATCGTGCCGCTTTGCAGCAGGTCCACATAGCTCGGGCGGTTGATCAGCGACATTACCTTGCGCACGCCCCAGCGCTTGGCCAGCATGCCGGCAAAGATGTTCGCCTGGTCGTCGTTGGTCACCGCGCAGAAGACATCATTGTGCTCGATGCCGATCGATTCGAGGAAGCGGTCGTCCGCGCTGTCGCCATGCAGCACGAGCACATTGCTGGGCAGCAAGCGCGCGAGGTAGTCCGCACGGTCGGGATCACGCTCGATCACCTTGACCCGATAACGCTTGCTGAGCGTCTCCGCCAGGCGCTCGCCGATATTGCCACCCCCGGCGATCATGATGCGCTTGTACGGCTTTTCCATCTTGCGCAGCTCCGAGGTCACCGCGCGGATGTTCTTCTTCGCCGCGACGAAGAAGACCTCGTCGTCGGCCTCGATCACGGTATCGCCATCCGGCTGGATGGAGCGGTTCTTGCGAAAGATGGCGGCGACCCGGGTGTGGATGCCGGGCATGTCGCTTTTGAGGTTTTTCAGCTCGTGCCCGACCAGCGGCCCACCGTAGTAGGCGCGCACGCCAACCAGCGACACCAGCCCCTCGGCGAACTCCAGCACCTGCAGCGAGCCCGGATGCTCGATCAGGCGGTGGATATGGCGGGTGACGATCGCCTCCGGCGAGATCAGCATGTCCACCGGCATCGCATCCTGGGCGAACAGTGCCGGAGTCTCGTGGTAGTCCCGCGAGCGCACGCGGGCGATCTTGGTTTCGACGTTGAACAGGGTGGAGGCGACCTGACAGGCGATCATGTTCACTTCGTCGGAGTCGGTCACCGCAATGACCATCGAGGCGTCCTGAGCCCCGGCGACCTCCAGCACGCTCGGGTGCGAGGCGAAGCCATTCACCGTCTTGATGTCGAACTGATCCTCCAGCTCGGCCAGGCGCTCGGCGCGGGAGTCGACGATGGTGATGTCGATGCCGTCGGCGCTCAGGGCCTCGGCCAGTGACTGGCCCACCTGCCCGGCGCCGAGGATGATGATGTGCTTCATGCGTCTCCCGTCCCGGAGATGTCAGGGCGCCGTGCCAGGTAAACGAATGTCTCCCTGGCGCCTCAGCCGTCGGCCTTCACCCGTTTTGGATCGATGCCCAGTGCCTTGAACTTGCGATAGAGATGGGTGCGCTCCAGCCCCACCCGCTCGGCCAGCCGTGTCATGTTGCCTTCCGAACGCTCCAGTTGCTGGATCAGATACTCGCGCTCGAACTGCTCGCGCGCCTCGCGCAGCGGCAGGTCGGGGATCGCCAGCGCCCCCTCCTCGAACTCATCGCCGCGCTGCGGCTGGCCGGTCAGGGTGCGCTCGACCTCGTCGCGGGTGATCTCGTCGCCGGAGCCGAGGATCATCATCCGCTGCACGAGGTTGCGCAGCTCGCGCACATTGCCGGGCCACTGATACTGCTGCAGCCGCTCCAGCGCCGGACGCTGGAACACCCGCATCGGCAGGCCTTCCTGCTGGTGCAGATGACGCATATGGTAGTCCAGCAGCTCCGGGATGTCCTCCGCGTGCTCGCGCAGCGGTGGGATCGCCAGTGGCAGTACGTTCAGCCGGTAATACAGGTCCTCGCGAAACCGGCCCTGCTCCACGGCCTCGCCGAGATCGTGCTGAGTGGCGGCGATCACCCGTACATTGACGCTGATCGGCTGGTCGCCCCCGATCCGGGTGATGCGCTGGGTGTCCAGGGCATGCAGCAGCCGGCCCTGCGTCTGCATGTCCATCTCCGCGACCTCGTCGAGAAACAGCACGCCACCGCCCGCCTGCTCCAGCAAGCCATAGCGCACGCGGTCGCCCTGCTCGCTGCCGAACAGCTCGCCAATCGCCTCCTCGCCCGACAGCGAACCGACCGAGACCACGATGAACGGACTGTCCCGGCGCGCGCTGCGCGCATGCAGAAGGCGGGCGAAGGTCTGCTTGCCCACCCCGGGTTCGCCGGTGATCAGCACCCAGGTGTCGTGCTGCGCCATGCGCTGCACCTGGTCGCGCAGATTCACCATCACGGCACTGCCGCCCACCGGATCGGCGACCGTGCCGGCATGGCGTTTCAGACCCACATTCTCGCGCTGCAGGCGGGCAGCCTCCAGGGCGTTGTTCAGCGTGATCAGCAGCTTGTCGATCGACAGCGGCTTTTCGATGAAGTCATAGGCGCCCAGCCGCGTGGCATCGACGGCAGTCTCCACGTTGCCGTGCCCGGAGATCATCACCACCGGGCACGGCAGGCCCTCGTCGTCGCCCCATTCCTTGAGCAGGGATATCCCGTCACCGTCCGGCATCCAGACGTCGAGCAGGATCAGATCGGGTCGCCGGCTGCGGCGCTGGGCCTTGGCCTCGGTCACCGAGCCGGCCAGCGCCACCTGGTAGCCCTCGTCCTCGAGGACATCCTGCAACAGCATCCGGATATCCGGTTCGTCGTCGACGACCAGTACGTAGGGTTCGCTCATTCCCGTTCCTCGTGGGCCAGGGCCTGCGGGGTATGCTCCACCGGGATGCGGATGCGGAAGACGGCCCCGCCTTCGCCCGCCGGTGCATTATGGCACTCAATCATGCCCCCATGTTCCTCGACGATCTTCTGTGCGACCGCCAAACCGAGACCGGTTCCACGTGGCTTGTCCGTCGTGTAGGGCTCAAAGATGCGCTCCAGGAGGTCGGGCTTGATCCCAGGGCCGGTGTCGGTTACGCGCAGCTCGATGTGCGGCCCGGCCGGATCGTCGAGATAGGCTGTCGCGATATGGACCGTGAACCCGTCCTGCTCCTTGCCGGCCTCCAGCGCATTCTTGATGAGGTTGTGCAACAGCTGGCGCAGGCGTCCGGCATCGCCACGTATCCCGGGGAGCTCCGGCTCCAGATCGGTCTGCACACGGGAATGCCCGTCGGAATCGACATACAGCTCGCATACATCCTGGATCAGCTGGTTCAGGTCCACCGAACCAAGCTCCAGGCGCGGGGCCTGGGCGTAGTCGCGGAAGGCGTTGACCAGCGTCTTCATGGCCTCCACCTGCTGGATGATCGTGCCGGTCGCACGATCCAGAACATCACGGTCGGCCCCGTCCAGGACCTTGCCCAGACGGCGCGACAGACGCTCGGCAGAGAGCTGGATCGGAGTCAACGGGTTCTTGATCTCGTGCGCCAGGCGGCGTGCTACCTCGCCCCAGGCGGCGTCGCGCTGCGCCTTCAGGAACTCGGTCATGTCATCGAACACGATCGCATGCAGGCCGCGGCTGGAGCCCGAGGTCGGCAGCCAGACGGCGCGCGTCATCAGTACCTTGCGCCCGCTGCGGGTGAATACGACCACCTGCCGTGACCATTCGTCCTCCTGCCGCACCAGGGCATCGCTGATCGCCTCGAAGAACTGCCCGACCAGCGGGCACTCGACACCCAACTCGGAGATCGGACGGGTGCGGGCGCCCTGCAGCTCGCACTCCAGGATCTGGCCGGCGGCCTCGTTGGCGGTGCGCAGGCGCAGACTGCCGTCCAGCGCCAGCACGCCGGAACGGAGATGCTGGAGGACACTCTCCAGATAGGCACGCTCGGCATCCAGCAGGCGGCGGTTGCGCTCGGCCTCGTCACGGGCCTCGTTCAGCGTGCGCGTCATGGCGTTGAACGACTGCACCAGAAAACCCAGCTCGTCGGCCCGTTGCACCGCGAGCCGGGTGGAATAGTCCCCGGCCGCGACCGAGCGTGTCCCCTGCACCAGGTCGGAGATCGGGCGCACCATACGTCGCGCGACCAGCAGTCCGGCCCACAACGCCGCCATCAGGGAGATCGCCAGGGCCAGCGACAGGGTGAAGATAAAGCCCTGGATAATGGGGCCGCGCAGGTAGGCGAACTCGCGGTAGCCGGCGAAGGCATCCTCCACGCGCTGCGACAGTGCCGACATGCGCGGGTCCACCGGGTAGATCCCCTGCAGGATGCGGTTCTCCGCCCCCGGTCGGCGACTGCTGGTGGTGGCCACCACACGGATGACCAGCGAGCCATCGGGCTGCGGCTCCAGTCGAGAGTAGGGCTGCTCCGGGCGGACCCGCATCAGGATATCGGCCCCCGGCGGGCTCGGCAGGCGGCGGATCGGGCTGTCGGTGGAGGAGGCGATGATGCGGTTGTTGGAACCGACCAGGGTCAGTTCCTGGGCCTCGACCTGGCGGCGATAGTCATTCAGGGCCAGCGGGACCAGGCCCTCGGACACGCCTTCCAGCTCGCTCATCATCTCCTGCGTCTCGGTCGCCAGCTGGCGCACACGCAGATCCAGCGACGAACGCGACAGCTCCAGGGCGTCCTCCAGGGCGGAATCCACGCGCACGTCGAACCACGAATCCACGCCCTCGTTCAGGAACTCGAAGGAGAAGTAATAGACGACCGAGACCGGCAGCACCGCGACCAGCATGAACCCCCCGACCAGCCTCAGCGTCAGGCGACTGCCGGGCACGCCCTTGCGATACTGGGCGACCATGCGCACGAACTGATGGATGATCAGGCCACCCAGCACCAGTAGGATTGCGGCGTGGAATACCAGCAGCCACAGGAACAGCTGCTCGAAGCGGGCCTGGTCCTGCGCCGCCCCGCCCATGACCACCAGCGAGGTCAGCAGCAGCAGGAACAGCAGGCCCATGCCCAGCAGGCCCCACGGGAAGCGCCTTAGGGAAACGCTGATCAATGTACACCCTCGCGTTGGCAACCCAGGTTTTCCGAGACCAGGTGCGTCGCGCAGCGGGTAGTGGTTCTACCCGCCCGTTCTTGATTGATTCGGGGCGCAACGCAGGATCGGGGAACCTGGGGTACCAACCCCAAGGGGCTCGGCCGCCCGTTGTTATCAATAACGGGCGCGGGAACGGCGTTTCGGCGCCCTTGTGCAGAATGACTGCACGGCCGTCGCCGCGCCTTGTTCGCACGCAAGAGCGACGAAGCAGCAAGCGTGTACATTGACCAGCGTTTCCCTAATCCAGGGACCATCGGTGCCACTCCCGCCGGGTGGTGAGGTCGCCGCGCAGTCCGGCATCCAGCTGCAACGGCAAGGGCAGCGCCGAATACACCAGGAGCAGGCGCGCCGCCATGTTGTAGTCTTCCGGACGCTCGCGCACCGCACCCGGCACGCCATGCATCGGCAGGCGCCCGAGTCGCCGGGCCACATGCTCCAGGGCATCGCCCAGGGTCGGTTTGAGCTCCATCCGGTCGTCGTTCACGTCGGTTACCAGGAAGTAGCGGTTCAGCGCAAAGTATTGCAGCTTGACGCGGCGTGTCTCGCTCTGCACGGACTCCCGCCCCAGCCAGCGATCTTGTTCGATACGCGCCTCGGCCTCGAACTCCAGCGTGACACCATTGGCCAGCGCCTCCTCCAGCACCTGAGGCAGCCGCATATCGAGCAGCAGGCGCACCAGCAGGGTGTCATCGTCCATCCAAAGGTGGCGGGCGTCACGGATCTCCAGCGCCTGTGCCGTGACCGGGAAAAGCGCCAGGACGAGCAACCATGCCATCAGAAATCCGATCACCGACCGCCCCGCGCGCATGGCTCAATCCTTCGTCAACAACGCGTAGTAGAAGCCATCACCGCCTTCCAGGCCCAGTGGCAGCGCCCAGCCCGCCGACCGCGCGCGGGCGCCGGCGATCGGCGGACCACCCTCGGGCGCCAGCGCCCGCGCATCCGGCGTACGCTGGAGAAAGCCCGAAACCACCGCGTCATTCTCCTCGGCCAACAGCGAGCAGGTCGCGTACAGCAGACGCCCTCCGGGGCGCAGCAACCCCCAGGCCGCCTCCAGGATACGCGCCTGCTCCGCCGCCAGGCGCGGGATGTCGTCGGCGCGGCGCAGGGTCTTGATGTCCGGGTGGCGCCGGATCACTCCGGTCGCCGAGCAGGGGACATCCAGCAGGATCGCATCGAAGGGCTGGCCGTCCCACCAGGCATCGGGGTCGCCCACGTCGGCCGCGGTCAGCTGCGCGGCAAAACCCAGCCGGTCCAGGTTCTCGCGCACCTGCACCAGGCGCTCGGCGTCGCTGTCCAGCGCGGTCAACCGGAGTTCGCCACGGGCCCGCTCCAGCAAGTGCCCGGTCTTGCCGCCCGGGGCCGCGCAGGCATCCAGCACACGCTCGCCCGGCTGCGGATCGAGCAGCACCGCTGCCCACTGCGCGGACGCGTCCTGCACCGAGAGCCGACCCTCGGCAAAACCGGGCAGCCGGGCCACGTCGGCGGGCTCCTCCAGGGTCAGGGCCGCCTCCAGTTGCGGATGCGGCTGCGCGGGGTGGCCCGCCACGACCAGTGCCTGGAGGGCGTCCTCGCGCGAGATGCGGGACAGGTTCACGCGCAGGGTCATGGGCGCGGGCCGGGTGGCCGCCTCCAGCAGCGCCTCCCAGTCGTCGGGCCAGGAGGCGCGGATCGCCTCCAGCAGCCATTCCGGAACGGCATAACGCAGCGCCGGGTCTTCCCGGACCGCGGCCTCCAGCGCATCCTGCTCGCGCTGCGCGCGCCGCAGTACCGCATTGATCAGCCCCACGGCACCGGGGCGATGGATCGCCCGCGCGAGTTCCGCGGTCTCGCGCACCGCCGCGTGGTCCCGGGTGGAGAAATGCATCAGTTCGGCCAGCCCCTGCGCCAACAGCACACCGATCACCGCGTCTTTCTTGCGCAGCGGGCGCTCCAGGAACCCGTTCACCAGCGCCGACAGCTGCGGATACCAGCGCAGCGTGGTGTAGGCCAGCGCCTGCACCCAGGCCGCGTCGCGGGCATTCAGTCCGTCGGTCGCGTGCTCGACCGCGCGCGTCAGGGAATGCCCCTGCAGAACGACCCCCTCGGCCGCCTCCAGTGCTCGCTGCCGCGGGGAGCGCGAGTCCACCCGCGAGGGCACGATCCGTCCGGAGCGCTTGCCCGCCATCGCTCAGCCGCCCAAGAGGCGCTGCCCGACCAGCGCCGTGGTGTTGGCCCAGTCCGCGGCCGCGACCGGACGCTTGCCCGGCAGCTGCACGGTTTCCAGACGCAGCCGGCCCTCCCCGGTGCCGATCTCCACCCCGTCGCGGCCCGCGGCACGGATGGTGCCCGGCTCCGGATCCGCCGGCCCGGGCAGCGGGCTCGAGGCATGCACGCGGATCACCTGCTCGCCCCAGCGCGCCTGGGCGACCGGCCAGGGGTTGAAGGCCCGCACCTGGCGATCCAGCTCCACCGCCGGGCGGGCAAAGTCGAGCCAGGCCTCGTCTTTCTCCAGCTTGTGCGCGTAGGTCGCGTGGGCATCGTCCTGCGGTTCCGGCTGCGAGCGGCCCGCGAGGATCCCGGGCAGCTGCTCCAGCAGCAGTTCGGCGCCCATCGCGGCCAGCGTGTCGTGGAGTTCGCCGGTGGTGGTCGTTTCCGTGATCGGGGTCGCGCGACAGGCGTGCACCGGCCCCGTGTCCAGGCCGGGCGCCATCTGCATCAGGCAGACCCCGGTCTCGGTGTCACCGGCCAGGATCGCGCGGTGGATCGGCGCGGCGCCGCGCCAGCGAGGCAGCAGCGAGGCATGGATGTTCAGTCCGCCCCGAGGGGGAATGTCCAGCACGGCGCGCGGCAGAATCAGCCCGTAGGCCGCCACGACCAGGATATCCGGGCGCCAGGCGGCCAGTTCGGCCTGCGCCTCGGGCGATTTCAGGGATTCCGGCTGCAGCACCGGGATGCCGGCTGCCTCGGCGGCGACCTTGACCGGACTCGGGCGCAGCTGACGTCCGCGCCCCGCCGGGCGATCCGGCTGGGTATACACGGCCACGGGCCGCGGGCCACGCTCGATCAGGGCCTCCAGCGCGGGGACCGCGAAGTCGGGCGTGCCGGCATAGACAATGCGCAGGGACTCGACGTCCGTGTCCGCCACTCCCATCAGACGGCAGGCGCCGCGGCCTTGTCTCCCGCGCCGGCCCGCGCGCCCTGCTTCTCCAGCTTCTTGCGGATGCGATTGCGCTTCAGGCTGGAGAGGTAGTCCACGAACAGCTTGCCGTCGAGGTGGTCAATCTCGTGCTGGATGCAGACGGCCAGAAGACCATTGATGTCCAGTTCGAAGGGCTGGCCATCACGGCCGAGGGCGCGCACGCGGATATGGTCGGCGCGCTGCACCCGTTCGTAGAATCCGGGCACCGACAGGCAGCCCTCGTCCATCTCCTCCTCGCCGGAGGTCTCGAGGATCTCGGGGTTGATCAGCACGTGCGGCGCGCTCTGGTCATCGGAGACATCCGCCACCAGCACCCGCTTTTGCACGTTGATCTGGGTGGCCGCCAGACCAATGCCCGGGGCGTCGTACATCGTTTCCAGCATGTCGTCGACCAGAGTGCGGATCTCGTCGTCCACCGTCTCCACCGGCTCCGCCTTCAGCCGCAGACGGGGATCCGGAAAATGCAGTATTTCGCGCTTGGCCATGAAAAACCTCAAACTTTGTACTGTACAGATGACGCAATTCTGCTAACGTTGGACCGCAATATCCGCGGAATTGCGTCATCCGCATGGGGCCGGGCTAAAGCAAGGGAAGGCTCGGGGAGCGCGCGGACCTGACAGGGGACAGTAATGTACAAGACCAGGGCGACCACGACCTTCGTTCTGCCGGGCATTTTACTCAGTGTAACGCTGTTGCTCGGCGCCTGCGCAGCCACCCAGACCGAAGAGGGGGCGACCACCTCTTCGGACACAGAAGCCACGCAAACGGCCCGCGACGAGGACAGCTCCCGCGAAAACGGCCGGGCCTCCGACGTTTCCGAAACCCCGGAGCCCGAACCCGAACTGCGGGAATCGGCGCCCGAACGCTATGTGGTCCGCGAGGGCGACACCCTGTGGGACATCGCCGCGATGTTCCTGCGCGACCCCTGGTACTGGCCGGAGATCTGGCTGGTGAACCCGGAGGTCGAGAACCCCCATCTGATCTACCCGGGCGACGTCCTCAGCATCTATTACGTGGATGGCGAGCCGCGCATCACCGTGGACGGCGGCCCGCGCGTGCGCCCGACCAAGCGCCTGTCGCCCGAGATCCGGGTGGTGGAGCGCGAAGAGGACGTGACCCCGATCTCCACCCTGCAGTCGTTCATGTTCCGCCCGCAGGTGCTGGACGACGAAACGCTGGACAACGCCCCCTACATCCTCGCCTCGCAGGACGAGCGCGTGATCTTCGGCCCGGGCGACCGTGTCTACGTGCGCAACGCCGAAGACACGCAGCAATACGACCTCTATCACATCGTGCGTCGCGACGGCGAGCTGGTAGACCCGGACACGGGCGAGAAGCTGGGCATCGCGACCCTGCCGATTGGCGAGGCGGAGATCGTCGAGCCCGGCAATGTGGCCCGCGCGAACATCCGCAAGGGCGAGCGCGAGGCCATCCGCGGCGACCGTCTGGTCCCCTTTGCCGACGAGCAGGACATGCTGTTCGAGATCGGGCGCCCGCCGGAGGACATGGAGGGGACGATCATCTCCCTGTTCGACGCGATCAGTCAGATCGGCCAGCTGCAGGCCGCGATCATCAACCGCGGCGCGCGCGACGGTATCGAGAACGGCCAGGTCATGACGGCCTACACCGCCGGCCGTCAGGTTCGCGATCCGGTCAGCGACCAGCCGAACGAGGTCGTCACGCTGCCCGAGGAATCGATCGGCACCGTGATGGTGTTCCAGACCTTCGAGAAGGTCTCCTACATCCTGGTCACGGAAGCCGAGCGCACCCTGCGCGAGGGCGACAAGGTCCGCCATCCGTCGCACTGATCCGCTCGCACGGGCATCAGGACCACCGATGGCCGACGACCGGGACCGGGCGGGACATCACCGCGACTGGCTGGAACTGATCAACACCCCGGGGCTCGGCCACCAGCGCCTGCTGCACCTGGTCAGCGCCTTTGGCGGGCCCGGCGCCGCCCTGGCCGCTCCCCCAGGCGAATGGCGGCGCCACGGCGTCGACCTGGACATCGACCCGGCGGCCCGCACGGCAGGCGCCGATGCCGACCAGGCCTGGCTGGAGCAGGACGAGCGACATCACCTGCTGTGCCGCGACGACCCGGACTACCCGCCGCTGCTGGCCGAACTCCCCGATCCGCCGCCCGTCCTGTATCTCAACGGTGATCCAGCGCTGTTGCATCGCCCGCAGATCGCGATCATCGGCGCGCGCGAGTGCACGCCGCAGGGCGAACGCCTGGCCGGCGAGTTCGCGCGCGAGCTTGCCTGTGCCGGCGTGGTCGTGACCAGCGGTCTGGCGCGCGGCATCGACGGGGCCGCGCACGAGGGAGCCCTGGCCGCCGCCGGTGGCCGCACGATCGCGGTCGTCGCGACCGGCCCGGACCGCATCTACCCCGCCCAGCATCGCCGCCTCACCCACCGCATCGCGGATCACGGCCTGGTCGTCTCGCTGTGGCCAACCGGCACACGCCCGCTGGCGCGCAACTTCCCGCAGCGCAACCGGGTGATCAGCGGCATGGCCCTGGGGACGGTCGTCGTCGAGGCCGCGCTGAAGAGCGGCTCGCTGATCACCGCCCGCCTGGCGGCGGAACAGGGCCGGCAGGTCTACGCAGTGCCCGGCTCGGTCCTGAGCCCGGTTAGCCGCGGCTGCCATCGCCTGATCCGTGACGGCGCTCAACTCGTGGAATCGGCCGACGAAGTGCTGGAGGACCTCGCGGACTGGCTCGGTGTCGCCCCCGGGGAGACGCCCGGCACATCGCCGGAACCGGCCCGGGAGCCCCTGGACCCCGAGCAGGAACGCGTGCTGAACGCGATGGGTTTTGACCCGATTCCGCTGGAAACCCTGCGGGATCGCACCAAATTGACCATCGAACGGCTTTCATCCATGCTGGTTTTGCTGGAACTCAACGGCCGTGTGGCCGCCCTCGACCACGGGCGCTACCAGCGCCTCGACGCAGGATCCCCTGAATCATGAACGAAAGCGTGCTGGATGTGCTCATGTACCTGTTCGAGCACACCATGGACGAGGAATCCGACGAGGAGCCGGATCGCGCGGAACTGGAACGCCACCTGGTGGAGGCCGGTTTCGCCCGCCCGGAGATTGACCGCGCCATGGGCTGGCTGGATCGCCTGATGAGCGAGGCCCCCCTCACCGGCCGCGGCGGCGACAGCGCGGCCCAGCGCATCTATGCCCCGGAGGAGCGCAAGCGCCTGGACACCGAGGCGCACGGCTTCCTGCTGCACCTGGAGCAAAACGGGCTGCTAACCGCCGGCACCCGCGAGCTGGTGCTGGACCGCGTGATGGAGCTGGACGCCGAGGAGATCGATCTCGACCAGCTGCGCTGGGTGGTGCTGATGGTGCTGTTCAACCAGCCCGACGACGCGATCGCCTATTCCCGCCTGGAAGAGGTGATGCGCGACGATGCCGGCCCTTCGGCCGTGGATTATCTGCACTGAATCCCCCGTCCTTCGGCAACGAAGCGGTAGCCAACCGGCATTTCCTCCTCTAGTCTTTAGCGCCCGTGAACCCGGTCGCTGCCACGCGACCGCGATCGCCCCGATACGGAACCCGCTGCCACGGAGACGGTCCCGAGCGACATGAGCAAGCACCTCGTCATCGTAGAGTCGCCCGCCAAGGGCAAGACCATCGAAAAGTACCTCGGCCCGGACTACCAGGTCATGGCTTCCTATGGCCATGTGCGCGACCTGGTGCCCAAGGAGGGCGCGGTGGACCCGGAAAACGGGTTCCGCATGAAGTACGACATCATCGAACGCAGCGAAAAGCAGATCGAGGCGATCGCGAAGGCGCTGAAGAAATCCGACGACCTGATCCTCGCGACTGACCCCGACCGCGAAGGCGAGGCGATCTCCTGGCATCTCTACGAGGTGCTGCGCGACCGCGGCCTGCTGGACGATCGCGGCGTGCATCGGGTCGTGTTCCACGAGATCACCAAGAAGGCGATCCAGCAGGCGATCGAGGAGCCGCGCGACCTGGCCCAGCCGCTGATCGACGCCCAGCAGGCGCGCCGCGCGCTGGACTATCTGGTCGGCTTCAACCTCTCCCCGCTGCTGTGGCGCAAGATCAAGCGCGGCCTGTCCGCCGGGCGCGTGCAGAGCCCGGCACTGCGTATGATCTGCGAGCGCGAGGACGAGATCGAGGCCTTCGTCCCGCGCGAATACTGGACCCTGGATGCGAAGGTCGAGCGCCAGGAGCAGCCGTTCACCGCGCGCCTGACCTACCTGGACGGCAACAAGCTGGACCAGTTCGACCTGAACAGCGCCGAACTCGCACATGACGCCCAGAAGCGCCTGACCGAGGCCGCGAACGGCGAGCTGCGCGTCGCGAAGGTCGAGAAGAAGCAGCGCCGCCGCAACCCGGCCGCGCCGTTCACCACCTCGACCCTGCAGCAGGAGGCCTCACGCAAGCTGGGCTTTACCGCGTCGCGCACCATGCGCACCGCGCAGCAGCTGTACGAGGGGATCGATCTGGGCTCCGGCGCGATCGGCCTGATCACCTACATGCGTACCGACTCGGTGGCCCTGGCCGGCGAGGCGATTGGCGAGATCCGCGGCCTGATCGAGGAGCGTTACGGCGACAACAACGTCCCCGACAGCCCGCGCCAGTACAAGACGAAATCGAAGAACGCGCAGGAGGCCCACGAGGCCATCCGCCCGACCTCCGTGCGCCGCCTGCCGAACGAGGTCCGGGCTCGCCTGACCAGCGACCAGGCACGCCTGTACGACCTGATCTGGAAGCGCACCGTTGCCTGCCAGATGATCCACGCGACCTTCGACACCGTCGCCGCCGATCTGGTCCCGGGCGACAGCCGGCACCAGTTCCGCGCCACCGGCTCCACCCTGGTCGACCCCGGTTTCATCGCGGTCTACCAGGAGGGCCGCGACGACGCGCAGGATGACGACGAGGACAAGCGCCTGCCGGAAATGGCCGAGGGCGACACGGTCAAACTCGAAGAGGTCACCGCCGACCAGCACTTCACCGAGCCGCCGCCGCGCTACACCGAGGCCAGCCTGGTGAAGACCCTGGAGGAATACGGCATCGGCCGTCCGTCCACCTACGCCAGCATCATCTCCACGCTGCAGTCGCGCGAGTACGTGGAGATGGACGGCAAGCGCTTCATCCCGACCGATACCGGCCGGATCGTGAACAGCTTCCTGACCCAGCACTTCGACCGCTACGTGGACTACGACTTCACCGCAAAGCTCGAGGACGAGCTGGACGCGATCTCGCGCGGCGAGAAGGACTGGGTCCCGGTGCTGGAGGATTTCTGGGGCGACTTCCGCGACCGGGTGAAGGAGAAGGAAGAAAACGTCACCCGCGCCGAGGCCGTGCAGTCGCGCGAGCTCGGCACCGACCCGAAGAGCGGGCGCCCGGTCAGCGTGCGCCTGGGCCGTTTCGGCCCGATCGTGCAGATCGGCACCAAGGACGACGAGGAGAAGCCGCGCTTCGCCGGCCTGCTGCCCGGGCAGAAGATGGACAAGATCACCCTCGACGAGGCGCTGGAGCTGTTCAAGCTGCCGCGTGACCTCGGCGAGACGCCCGAGGGCGAACCGGTGATGGTCAACATCGGCCGCTTCGGCCCGTACGTGAAGTACGGCTCGAAGTACGCCTCCCTCGGCCCGGACGACGACGTCTGGACCATCGAGCTGCCACGCGCGCTGGAGATTGTCGCCGAGAAGAAGAAGAAGGACGCCGAACGCTTCATCAAGAGCTTCGACGAAGAGGGCATCCAGGTCCTCAACGGCCGCTACGGACCGTATGTGACCGACGGCAAGAAGAACGCCAAGATCCCCAAGGAGACCGATCCCAAGTCCCTGACGCTGGAGCAGTGCCAGGAACTGATCGCCGCCGCCCCGGAACGCAAGGGCCGCGGCCGCAAGGGGGCGGCCAAGTCGACCGGCAAGTCCTCCGGGAAGACCGCCTCCAAGTCGTCGACCGCAAAGAAGACGACCACGAAAAAGGCAGCCACCACCAAGAAGGCCGCCAGCAAGACGGGCACGAAAAAGGCCACCGCAAAGAAGACGAGCACGCCGAAGAAGGCCCCGGCCAAGAAGGCTTCGACCGCCAAGTCTGGTAGCGCGAAATCCGGCAGCGGCGACAGCCGCCTGAGTGCCCAGCCCTCCGGCGACCGTGGACCCGAATAGCCAACCGCTGCTAACCCCCGAGATCGAGCCCGTCGCGCAGTGCGTGCGCGACGGCGGCGTGATCGCCTACCCCACCGAGGCGGTCTTCGGCCTTGGCTGCCGCCCGGATGACCTTCAGGCGATCGATCGCATCCTCGAGGTCAAGGGCCGCCCGGCCGCCAAGGGCCTGATCGTGGTCACCGACCGGCTGGATCGCCTTGCGCCCTGGCTGGCGCCGCTACCGGCCGAACGCCGGGCCGAGATCGACGCCAGCTGGCCTGGGCCGACCACCTGGCTGCTACCCGTCACCGATGCCTGCCCGCCGCTGCTGCGCGGCGAACACAACAGCCTCGCGGTACGCGTCACCGCCCACCCGGAGACGCGCGCGCTGTGCGCGGCCTCCGCCAGCGCCCTGGTCTCCACCAGCGCCAACCGCGCGGGCGCGAAGCCCTGTCGCAGCTGGGACTGCGTGGCCACGCAGCTCGGGACAGGCATCGACGCGATCCTGCAGGCAGAATGTGGCGGGCGCACCGCACCCAGCGCGATCCGCGATGCCCGCACCGGGGCCTGGGTCCGGGGAGCGCCGGAACCCGACACCAATACCGACAACTGATCAACCGGGACGCAGCATGAGCCAGGACAACGTCTCCATCGACCGCGTGATCGAATACCTGCAGGGCCTGCAGGACCGCATCTGCCAGGGCCTCGAGGGCCTGGACGGCCAGGCTCGCTTCCAGGAGGATGCCTGGGAACGCCCGGCCGGGGGCGGCGGCCGCACCCGCGTACTGCGCGAGGGCGCGGTGTTCGAGCAGGCCGGGGTCAACTTCTCCCATGTGATGGGCGACAACCTCCCGGCCTCGGCCACCGCGCACCGCCCGGAGATGGCCGGGCGCTCGTTCCAGGCCACCGGCGTGTCGCTGGTGATCCACCCGCACAACCCGTATGTGCCAACCTCGCACGCGAACGTGCGCTTCTTCATCGCGGAGAAGCCCGGCGAGGAGCCGATCTGGTGGTTCGGCGGCGGCTTCGACCTGACCCCGTACTACGGTTTCGACGAGGACTGCATCCACTGGCACCGCACCGCCGAGGCCGCCTGCCGCCCGTTCGGCGAGCACCTCTACCCGGCGCACAAGCAGTGGTGCGACGAGTACTTCCACCTCAAGCACCGCGACGAGCCGCGCGGCGTCGGCGGGCTGTTCTTCGACGACTTCAGCGAGGGTGGCTTCGAGCACGCCTTCGGCTACATGCAGAGCGTCGGCAATGCCTATCTGGATGCCTATGGCCCGATCGTCGAGCGTCGCCACGCGACCGAATACGGCGAGCGCGAGCGCCAGTTCCAGCTCTACCGGCGCGGGCGCTATGTCGAGTTCAACCTGGTCTACGACCGCGGTACCCTGTTCGGCCTGCAGTCGGGCGGGCGCACCGAGTCGATCCTGATGTCGCTGCCGCCGCTGGTGCGCTGGGAATACAACTACCAGCCGGAGGCCGGCACGCCCGAGGCCGAACTCTACGAGCGCTATCTGAAGCCGCGCGACTGGCTGGCCGAGTCCGCCGGCTGACCCACCAACAAGGACGACCCGCATGACCGCACCGATCGCCCCCTATCCCGCCGGCCGTCCGCGCCGCATGCGCCGCGACGCCTTCTCCCGCCGCCTGATGCGCGAGCATCACCTGTGCGCGGACGACCTGATCCTGCCGGTGTTCGTCACCGAGGGCGAGGGGGTGCGCGAGGCGGTGCCGTCGATGCCCGGCGTGGAACGCGTCACCATCGACCTGCTGCTGGAGGAGGCAGCTGCGGCCGTGCGCCTCGGCATCCCGGCGCTGGCCCTGTTCCCGGTGGTCCCGAGCGAGAAGAAGGGCCTGGATGCCGCCGAGGCCTGGAACCCCGAGGGCCTGGCCCAGCGCGCGGTTCGCGCACTGAAGCAGGCCCACCCCGAGCTGGGCGTAATCACTGACGTCGCCCTGGACCCGTTCACCACCCACGGCCAGGACGGCATCATCGACGACGACGGCTACGTGGTGAACGACATCACCGTCGAGGCCCTGGTGAAGCAGGCGCTGTCGCATGCCGCGGCCGGGGCCGACGTGGTCGCCCCCTCCGACATGATGGACGGGCGCATCGGCGCGATCCGCACCGCACTGGAGGACGGCGGGCATGTGCACACGCGCATCCTCGCCTACTCCGCCAAGTACGCCTCGGCCTTCTACGGCCCGTTCCGCGACGCGGTGGGCTCGGCCGGCAATCTGGGCAAGGGCGGCAAGGAGACCTACCAGATGGACCCGGCCAACGGCGACGAGGCCTTGCACGAGGTCGCGCTCGACCTGGCCGAGGGCGCGGACATGGTGATGGTCAAGCCGGGGATGCCGTATCTGGACGTGGTCCGCCGGATTCGCGACGAGTTCCAGCGCCCGACCTTCGTCTATCACGTCTCCGGCGAGTACGCGATGCTCAAGGCCGCCGCCGAACGCGGCTGGCTCGACGAACGCGCCTGCGTGCTGGAGGCCCTGACCGGCATGAAGCGCGCGGGGGCCGACGGCATCCTGACCTACTACGCCCGCACCGTGGCCGAATGGCTGGCGGAGGACGCGGCCCGATGAGCGAGCCGCGCCCGGATCGTTATGGCGTGGTCGGCAACCCGATCCGCCATTCGCTGTCGCCGCGCATCCATGCCCTGTTCGCCGAACAGACCGGCCAGCACCTGACCTACGAGGCCCTGCTGGGCACCCCGGGGCAGTTCGCCGAGGAGGTCTGGGCGTGGTTCTCCTCCGGGTTCCGCGGCCTGAACGTGACCGTCCCGTTCAAGGAAGAGGCCTTCGCCCTGGCCCGGGTGCTGACCGACCGTGCCCGGCGCGCCGGCGCCGTGAACACCCTCTGGCGCGACGAGGAGCGCCAGCTCCACGGCGACAACACCGACGGCATCGGCTTCTGCCGCGACCTCGACCGCCTGGGTGGCGAAGTGCCCGGCCGGCGCATCCTGATCCTCGGGGCCGGCGGCGCGACCCGCGGGCTGCTACAGCCCCTGCTGGAGCGCCACCCCGCACAGCTGGTGATCGCCAACCGCACTGCGGCGCGGGCCGAGGCGCTGGCCGAGGACTTCGCCGACCTGGCGATTGAGACCGAACTCTCCGCCTGCGGCCTCGAGGCCCTGCCTACTGGCCCGTTCGACCTGGTCGTCAACGCCACCGCCGCGGGTCTGTCCGACGAGGGCCTGAGCCTGCCCGCGACGCTGGTGCACCCGGACAGCCTGGCCTACGACCTGGTCTACGGCCCGGGTGCGGCCCGGTTCCTCGACTGGGCCCGGGATGCCGGCTGTCGGCAGACGGCGGACGGCCTGGGCATGCTGGTCGAGCAGGCCGCCGAGGCCTTCGCGATCTGGCGCGGCGTCCACCCCGACACCACCCCCGTATTGCACCAACTGCGTCACGAAACCGACCCGGCCTGATCCGGCGGGCATTCCCGCAGTGCGTGTGGCACCCCCATCGGCTGATGCGGGTCCTGCTTACCGCGGCAGCAATATCCGGCCGGAGATGCCCGGCCGACCCAGCCTGCCTTCATCCGGCGCGCCGGGCTGGTAAGCTTGGCCGCCATGGACGCACGTGCACGCCTGTGGGAACTGGCCCGACTGGTCCGCCTGGACCGCCCTGTCGGCATCTATCTGCTGCTGTGGCCGACCCTGTGGGCGCTGTGGGTCGCGGCCGAGGGCTGGCCGCCGGGTTCGCTGATCTTCATCTTCGCTGCCGGCGTCGTGCTGATGCGCTCGGCCGGCTGCGCGATCAACGACTACGCGGATCGCGACTTCGACGTCCATGTCGCCCGCACGCGCGACCGCCCGCTGGCGCTCGGCACGATCACCCCGAACGAGGCGCTCGTGACCTTCGCGGTTCTCGCTCTGACCGCCTTCGTGCTGGTGCTGTTCACCAACCTGCTGACCATTCTCTATTCCCTGGTCGCGGTGGTGCTGGCCGCCACCTATCCCTTCGCCAAGCGCTTCCACCACTTTCCGCAGGTGCACCTGGGCGCGGCCTTCGCCTGGGCGGTGCCTATGGCCTTTACTGCGGTCACCGGGGACCACCCGCCCCCGCTCGCCTGGCTACTGTACGTGACCGTGCTGGCCTGGACCGTGGTGTATGACACCTTCTACGGCATGATCGACCGCGAGGACGACCTGAAAATCGGGGTGAAGTCCACCGCCATCGCGTTCGGCGAAATGGACCGGCTGATTACCGCGGGACTCCAGGTGCTCGTCTGGCTGGGGCTCTACCTGATTGGCCAGCATGCCGGGTTCGGCGGCTACTACACGGCGGGGCTGGTGATCGTGGCGATGCTGATGTTCTACCAGCAGTTCCTGATCGCCGAACGCGAGCCGGCCGACTGCCTGCGGGCATTCAAGAACAACCACTACCTCGGCGCCGTGGTGATGCTCGCGATGATCGCAGACCATCATCTGGGGGGCTGACTCGGTTACGCGCGGGCGAGCGCCAGACCCTCGACCGACGCGGCCCCGGCCTTGAGCAGCGCACGGGCCAGCGCATCCAGGGTCGCCCCGGTCGTGACCACGTCATCCACCACCAGTACCCGTTCACCCGCCAGCGCCGCATTCACGGCGAACGCATCGCGCAGGTTCCGGCGGCGCTGCGGGCCGCTCAGCGTCTGTTGCGAAGGAGTAGCCCGTACGCGGCGTACGCATGCGGTATCCAGCGGGACCCCCAGGACCTCGGCGACGCACCGCGCCAGCGGCTCGCACTGATTGAACCCGCGCTCGCGCAGACGCGAGGGGTGAAGGGGAACCGGCACCACTCGGGTGGGTAACAACGCCGAAGCATCCCTGCGTTCGCGGGCCGTCTGTGCAGCCAGGTCCACGAGGATACGTTCGGCGCGGGCGTGGCCACTGCGTTTGTAGGCCAGCAGCACCCGGTCCAGTGGCCAGGCATAGGCCCATGGCGCCCGCAGGGCGTCTACTGCCGGAGGGCGCCGCTGACAGACGGGGCAGGCCACTGTCGCCGGCAGGGGTGCCGCGCAACCCGGGCACGGCGCCTCCACCCGCACCAGGTCCTCGCGGCAGCCGGGACAGATGGCCCCGCCCGCCGGCAACGGGGCCAGACACAATCCGCAGTGATCGGGGTACAGCGCCCGGGCCGCCCAGGCGCCCAGCGCGTACAGCGCTCCCGATCGCCGGCCAGTTCGCCGCGGAGTGGCTGAAGGGGTATGAGCCATGATGGTATGCTTCCGCTTTTGCACTCAGGGTAGTCCATGGCGACCAAGACCGTCTCCGGCCGCAAGTCCCGGCGCGCCGCCTCACTGTTCGATATCGGCAACCTGATCAGTGTCTCCATTGCCGGCATCCCGCTGTTCGTGGTCAGCAGCGACGAGGTCGGGGTCGGGTTCATCATTGCCGCGATCATGGGCATCGTGCCGCTTGTGCTGTGGTTCGGTGGCTCCATGCTGGTCTATGCCCTGAACAGGCACCACCCGGATCCGCGGGTCGGGTACCACACCCAGTGGGCCGCCTACCGCTATTACGCCCTGATGGGCGCGCTGATCGTGGTCGCCACCTTCTTCCCGCCGGATCTCGACTACTACCGTGCCTACTGGGCGATCGCCGCGGCGATCCTGCTGCCCTGGACGATCTACGCGCTGTACACCATCTACCGCGAGCCGTGGATGGACGTCGAGATCCCGGACGACTTCGACGAGGAACATCACCGATGAGCACGCCCCGCCACGACTGGAACATCGACGAGGTCGAGGCCCTGCTCGACCTGCCGCTGAACGACCTGATCTTTCGCGCGCAGACGGTGCACCGCGAGCACTTCGACCCGAACGCGGTGCAGGTGAGCACGCTGCTGTCGATCAAGACCGGGGCCTGCCCGGAGGACTGCGCCTACTGCCCGCAGAGCGCGCACCACGACGTGGAGCTGGAACGCGAACGCCTGCTGCCGCTGGAGGAAGTGCTCGAGGCCGCGCGCAACGCCCGCGCCCAGGGCGCGACCCGCTTCTGCATGGGCGCGGCCTGGCGCAATCCGACCGACAAGAACCTGGAACGCGTGATCGAGATGGTGCGCGCGGTCAAGGACGAGGGGCTGGAGACCTGCATGACCCTCGGCATGCTGAAGGCCGAGCAGGCGAAACGCCTGTCCGAGGCGGGGCTGGACTACTACAACCACAACCTCGACACCTCGCCGGAGTTTTACGGCCACATCATCTCCACGCGCACCTATGAGGACCGTCTGGAGACCCTGGAGCACGTGCGCGAAGCCGGCATGAACGTCTGCTGCGGCGGCATCCTCGGCATGGGCGAGTCGCGCCGCGACCGCGCGCGCCTGCTGCAGCAGATGTCCAACCTGCCGAAGCACCCGGAGTCGGTCCCGATCAACCAGCTGATCCAGGTCGAGGGCACCCCACTGCACGGGATCGAGGACCTCGACCCGCTGGAGTTCGTGCGCACCATCGCCGTGACCCGCATCCTGATGCCGACCTCCTACGTGCGCCTGTCCGCCGGGCGCACCGAGATGTCCGACGAGATGCAGGCCCTGTGCTTCCTGGCCGGCGCCAACTCGCTGTTCTACGGCGACACCCTGCTGACCACCCCGAACCCCGGCGAGAACCACGACCTCGCGCTGTTCGAGCGCCTCGGCCTGCGCCCGGAGACCGGGCCGGAAGCCCCCGCGGAATCGGACCGGCCCGCCTCCGCATCGGCCTGAGCCAACCGGCCGGTGGCGGGCGACTTTCCCGATCATTTCTCGGCAGTGGCGACGGCGTATGCCCGCCACCGCCCGGACTACCCCGCCGAGCTGTTTGACTGGCTGGCCGCGCACACCCCGCGCCACGCGCGCGCCTGGGACTGCGCCAGCGGCAATGGTCAGGCCGCGCAGGGCCTGAAGCCTCACTTCCAGCACGTCGTGGCGACCGATGCCGCCCCGGCCCTGCTGGCCACCCTGCCGGTGGCCACCGGGATCGACCGCGTGGCCTGCGTCGCCGAGGCCTGCGCACTGGCCGATACCTCAGTGGATCTCGCCTGCGTCGCCCAGGCCGCGCACTGGTTTCGCCACGCCGAATTCCATCACGAGGTCGCACGCGTCCTGCGCCCGGGCGGCCTGCTGGCGATCTGGGGCTACGGCATCCTGCGCGCCGAGGACCCGGCGCTGGACCGCCTGCTGGCCGACTTCCACGACACCACCCTGGCGCCCTGGTGGCCGGAAGAGCGAAACCATATCCGCAGCCACTACCGCGACCTGCCGTTCCCCTGGCCGGAGATCGAGACGCCCGAGTTTCGTATCGACCGCGCATGGGACCGCGACACCCTGCTCGGCTATCTCGGCACCTGGTCCGCCATCCGCCGCGCGCAGGCCGCCGGGCAGGATCCGCTGGCCGCACTGGAGCCCGCCCTGCTCGCGCTGTGGCCGAACGCGGACATCACCGCCCGCGTGCACTGGCCGATCTTCCTGCGCGCCGGGCTGCGGCCGTGAGCGATCCAGCATGAGCCATTCACCGTGAGCAAGTCGCTGCAGGCCTTTCTGCAGGCCCGCCTCGACCGCGTGCGCACGCACGAACGCTGGCGCCGTCTGCGCACCCTGAACGGACCACAGCAGCCGGAGCAGGTCATCGACGGCCAGCCGGTTGTCGCCTTCTGCTCCAACGACTACCTGGGCCTGGCGGCCGATCCGGCCGTTACCGCCGCCGCCCGCGAGGCCCTCGACCGCTACGGGGTCGGGGCCGGGGCCGCCCATCTGATCAACGGCCACACCCGCGCCCATGTGGAGCTGGAACAGGCGCTGGCGCGCTTCACCGGGCGCGAGCGCGCGCTGCTGTTATCCACCGGCTACATGGCCAACCTGGCGCTGGTACAGACGCTGGCCGGCCGTCACGACACGGTATTCGAGGACCGCTGGAACCATGCCTCGCTGATCGATGCGGTACGCCTGGCGGGCGCGCGCAGCCAGCGCTATCGCCATGCCGATCCCGGGCACCTGCGCGAACGCCTGGAGCAGGCGCCCGATAGCGGTCACCGCCTGATCGTGACCGACGGGGTGTTCTCCATGGATGGCGACATCGCCCCGCTGCCGGAGCTGGCCGCGCTGGCGCGCGAGTTCGATGCCTGGCTGATGGTGGATGACGCCCACGGCCTGTCGGTGCTGGGCGCGACCGGCGGCGGCAGCTGCCAGCACCACGGCCTCGGCGCGGACGAGGTGCCGATCCTGATGGGCACGCTGGGCAAGGGCTTCGGCACCGCCGGGGCCTTCGTCGCCGGCTCCGAGGCCCTGATCGAGACCCTGATCCAGACCGCGCGCCCCTACATCTACACCACCGCGATGCCGGCCGCCCTCGCCGCCGCAACACTGGCCTCCGTGCACATCGCCGAGGCCGCCACGGATCGGCGTGCACACCTGCAGGGCCTGCTGCAGCGCCTGGGGGCGGGCCTGGACCGCCTCGGCCTGGAACACCCGCCCCCGTTGACCCCGATCCAGCCGGTCCACATCGGTGACGCCCGCTGCGCCAGCGCCGTGGCCGAGAGGCTGCTGGCCGCCGGCTTCCTGGTCCCGGCCATCCGCCCCCCCACGGTCCCCGACGGCCAGGCACGGCTGCGCATCACCCTGTCCGCCGCCCACACCGATGCCCAGGTGGATGCCCTGCTCCAGGCGCTGGAGCAGGCCCTCGAACAGGCGACTCCGTGAACCCGTGCACAGCCCGGCATTGACGCCCTTCACGTTTCCAAAAACCGCCATTCCCCGTTAAAGAACCGTTCAGCGGCCCCGCGCGAGGCTGGAGCCGAACACGGTCGACAGGAGACGGAGCATGGCACGGAAACGCAACCACTCCCGACGCGGTGTACCCGCTCATCTGAAGGCACTGGCGGCCGTCGTGCTGTTCGGGTTCGCTGCCGACACCCTGGCCTCCCCGCCGCCCTGGGCACCGGCCCACGGCTGGCGCGCGCAAAACGACCCGGGGTATGCCGGCTATCACGGCTACAGTTACGACCACTGGGAACACGACTACGGCGTGATGGACGGCCGCTGCAACCGCGACGCGATCGGCGCAGCGATTGGCGGCGGTGCCGGCGCGGTCATCGGCCACCAGGTCGGCGACGGCGATCCGGTGGCCGTCCTGATCGGCGCGGCCGGTGGGGCGGCCCTGGGCGGCATGATCGGGCGCCAGATGGATCGCTCCGATCAGGCCTGCATGGGCCATGCCCTGGAACTGGCCGAGCCCGGACAGCCCGTGTACTGGGACAACGCCCATGGCCAGCCGGTGCGCATGACCCCGGGGCGCGTGCGCGACAGCGGCTGCCGAGAGTTCGAGATGATGATCGACGGCGCGCGCCACACCGGAACGGCCTGCCCGGACGATCCCGGGCACTGGGAGATCCGCGGATAAACGACAAATGGCCCGGGGCCTTGAACGGCCCCGGGCACAATCGCCTATCCTGCAGGGCCAACCTGCCCTGACCCGGCCGGCCATGTCTTCCGTCCGGCTACCGAAGGGCCGCACAGCACGGAATGGCTCACTCCATGCCCCGGATCCTGCCCGCCAATACGCCCCCGTCCGCACCGGAACGCGTGATCGTTCTGGATGTGCTGCGCGGGGTCGCGATCCTCGGCATCCTGGTGATGAACATCCAGTCGTTCGGCCGCATCTCCAGCGAATACCTGAATCCGATGGCCCTGGGCCCCCTCCCGCTGGCGGACTGGATCGCCTGGATCGTGGTCCATGTACTGGCCGACGAGAAGTTCATCAGCATGCTGACCCTGCTGTTCGGTGCCGGGATCGTACTGATGGCCTCGGGTTCACGTCAGCCGTCGGACACCTTCGAACAGCGCTTTCGCCGCCGCATGGGATGGTTGTTCCTGATCGGGCTGGCCCACGGGCTGATCCTGTGGCCCGGCGACATCCTCGCGGCGTACGCGGTGTGCGGGCTGGTGGCCATGCATTTTCGCGACCACCCGCCGATGACGCTGCTGGGCCTCGGGGTCGCGCTGATCGGAGGACTGACCGCGCTCTGGCTCGTGCTGAGCGCGGTCCTGATCTTCCTCGTCCCTGAACACTGGCTACAGACGCTCAACGATCGCTACTGGCAGCCCGGCGCCGATGTCGTCAGCGACGAGCTCAATCGGATGTCCCTGCACTGGTTGGCGGCGACCGGCGAGCGGGCGACCGGCGCCCTGACCGCGCAACTGTGGATGTTCTTCTCCGAGCGCCTGTGGCAGATGCTCGCGATGATGTTCATCGGCATGGCCCTGATGCGGCTCGGCTTCCTCCACGGGAGCTGGTCACTGGCCGGCTACCGGCGCGTCGTGCTGGCCGGACTGGGCATCGGCATCCCGCTGGTGCTGGCGGGGTTGTGGTTCAACACAGCCGTGGAATGGGATCTGCGCTACTCGATGTTCCTGGGCCGCATCGCGAATCTGTGGGGCAGTGTCGCGATCGCCCTGGCCTGGGTGGCCCTGGTGATCCTGCTGGCCCACCCCGACGGGCGCCGGCGGATCCTGCCGGGCGTCATCCGCGCGCTGGAGGCGGTCGGCCGCCTCGCGCTGACCAACTACATCGGCCAGTCGATCCTCGCCGCGATGATCTTCTACGGGATCGGGCTGGGCCTGTTCTCGCAATTCGGCCACCTCGAACTGCTCGGCATCGTGCTGGCGATCTGGGCCGTGCAGGTCGCCTTCTCCCTGGTGTGGCAGCGCTACGTCGGCGCGGGCCCGATCGAGACCCTGTGGCGGCGCCTGGCGCACTAATTCACCCGAGTCTCCCGAACGCTACAGGAGCCCTCGTTCGGCCATGGATATCGGACTATCGGCGATCACCACGTGATCGAGTATCCGCACATCCACCAGCCCCAGGGCCTCGCTCAAGCGCCGGGTGATCGCGATATCCGAGCGTGAGGGCTCCGCCACCCCGGACGGGTGGTTGTGGGCCAGGATCACCGCGGCCGCGTTGTGGTGCAGCACGCGGCGCACGACCTCGCGCGGGTGCACGGCGGCGCCGTCAATCTTGCCGCGGAACAATTCCTCGAAGGCGATCACCCGGTGACGGTTGTCCAGGAACAGGACCGCGAAGACCTCGAATGGATAGTCGCGCAGACGCGCCGCGAGGAACTGGCGGGTGGCGGTCGGCGAGGTCAGCGCATCGCCACGCTCCAGATCGGCGGCCAGGTGCCGCCGCCCCATCTCGAGCACCGCCTGGAGCTGGGCGTACTTCGCATCGCCCAGCCCCGGCGCCGCGCAGAACCCCGACTGATCGGCCTGCAGTAGCGGCCGCAGTCCGCCGAAGCGGCTGAGCAGATCGCGCGCGACATCGACCGCACTCTTGCCGGCCACGCCGGTGCGCAGAAAGATCGCCAGCAGCTCCGCATCCGAAAGCGCGGCCGCGCCCCGCTCGATCAGCTTCTCCCGCGGGCGCTCGGCCGCGGGCCAGTCGGTAATCGCCATAGCCACCTCCCTGTGGTTCGGTCGTTTGGTTCTAGCCGCCTCGGTCATCCCGACTTTAGCGAAGAACCGTAGGATGCGCTGAGCAAAGCGAAACGCATCGATTCGGACACCAATGGCAAGCATGATGCGTTTCGCTGCCGCTCAACGCATCCTACGACCCTGCTGGTAGCCCTCGGTCAGTCCTCGAAGCGGGAGATGTCGCGCACCGCGCCGAACGCGGCGGAGGTCGTCATCAGGGCGTAGGCGCGCAGGGCCTGGGTGACCGGGCGGGTCCGCGAATCGGGCTTCCAGGCCTTCGCGCCGCGGGCCTCCATCGCCTCGCACCGCCCCAAAACTACGCTGCGGCGACCCCTCATATCCCCATCAGGCCTGACACAGGCCTAAAGAACCGCTGTTGGCGACCGTTAAGGCTGGGGCAGGGACGGATCTCGCGCTCCAGACATCCAAGGGCTGGACGTGCACGACTGAGGAGAATTCCATGGACGCCCTCTTCCACCCAGCCACCTGGCTGATGAATCGCTTCCGGTATCCGATCAAGTTCGGGCTGATCTTCGTCGTCGTCTTGTTGCCACTGCTGATGCTCAGCGGCATCACCCTGGTCAACCTGAACGACAACATCCGATTCGTAAGCAACGAACGCCAGGGGTTGGCTTATATCGAGGCCGCGCGCGAACCAGTGGAATATATTCAGCAGCACCGCGGCATGATGGCGGCCCTGCTGGGCGGTGATGACGGCGCGCGTGCCCGGCTACGCGAGATCGGTCACCAGGTCGACCAGGCGCTGGAGGATCTTGCAGCCGTCGACCGGGACCTTGGCGCTACCCTGGGAACTCGGAGCCAGTTCGATCGCATTGGCCAGACCTGGGAAGGTCTCCAGGCGGACGGAGACTCGATGACACCCTCGGAGAGCCTGCAACGCCATACCGATCTGATCGCCGACCTGCTCGACCTGATCGGCAATGTCGCCGATGCCTCCGAGATCACCCTGGATCCATACCTCGACAGCTATTACCTCGGCGATGCCCTTGTGAACCGCCTGCCGAACCTGACCGAGACCATGGGACAGGCCCGGGCGGTAGGCTCCGGCGCCGCAGCGGCAGGCGAACTGGATGGGGATACCCGCGTCCGGCTTGCGGTGCTGTCCGCCAACATGGATTCCATCACTGGAGACCTCGAGTCGGGCCTGGAGGCCGCGTTCTCGGCCAACCCGGAACTTGCAGACCGACTCCGCGAGCATGTCGAGCGCAACGAAGCTGCGGTTGAAGAATTCTCCCTCATCGTGCAGGAGGAACTGCTGAACACCGACACGATCGAAATTGCCGCCAGCGAGGTGTTCGACGCCGCCACGCGCTCCATTGACACTACCTTTGCGCTTTACGACGCGACCGTCCCTGAACTGGACGCCATTTTCGCCGACCGGATTCGCAGCGACACGCTTGTGCGCAACCTGGCGATCGCCGTTGTTGTGGGCGTACTCCTGCTGCTCGCGTATCTCTTCGTCGGGCTGTATCGCTCGATCAAGGACAGCGTAGAACAGTTCAATGACGCAACCCAGCGCATGGCGGGCGGGGATCTCACGACCCGGGTCGCCATCCAGACCCAGGACGAGATGCACGATGTCGGGGAACGCTTTAACAGCATGGCGACGCAGTTCGAGGGTCTGATCCAGCAGATCATCGGCGCCACCGCGCAGCTCGCCTCGGCCTCCGAAGAGCTGGCTACCGTGTCGCGGGACAGCGCCTCCAGCGTGGAACGCCAACGTCAGGAAACCGATCAGGTCGCCACCGCGATGAACGAGATGACGGCCACCGTGCAGGATGTCGCCGGCAATGCGGCCAGTGCCGCCGACACCACCCGCAACACCGACCGCGAGGCGAACAACGGCCTGGAGGTGGTCGCTGCAAACTCGAAATCCATCGCCCAACTGGCCCGCGAGCTCGAAAACGCCGCCGAGGTAATCAAGCGGGTTTCATCGGACAGCGAGACGATCGGCAGCGTGCTCGACGTGATCAAGGGCATCGCGGAGCAGACCAACCTGCTGGCCCTGAATGCCGCCATCGAGGCAGCGCGGGCTGGAGAGAGCGGGCGCGGCTTCGCGGTGGTCGCAGACGAAGTTCGCACCCTGGCCTCGCGCACCCAGGACTCGACCCAGGAGATCGAAGAGATGATCGAGCGCCTGCAAAGCGGCGCCCGCGAGGCGGTCAAGGTGATGGATCACAGTCGCGAACAGGCCCAGACCGGTGTCGACCAGGCCGACCAGGCCGCGAAGGCACTGCAGGCGATCACACAAGCGGTAGGCAACATCAGCGAGATGAACACCCAGATCGCCTCGGCCGCTGAACAACAAAGCGCCACGACCGAGGAGATGAACCGGAGCATCGTCAGCATCCGCGAAATCGCGGAGCAGACGGCCAGCGGTTCTGAACAGACGACCTCGGCCAGCGACGAACTGGCACGGCTGGCCGCAGACCTTCAGGCCCAGACCAGCTCGTTCACCATCTCGCAACGCGGATAACACCCCCGACGCTTGGGCAGGCCTGGATCGTCAGGTGGCGCCCCATGCACAGACGAGGTCCAACCCGAGTCACCGCCGGACGGTGCCCGGGATGCCTCGCGCCGTGTGACTACCCCTCCTCGAAGCGGGAGATGTCGCGCACCGCACCGAAGGCGGCGGAGGTCGTCATCAGGGCGTAGGCGCGCAGGGCCTGGGTGACCGGGCGTTCGCGCGACTCGGGCTTCCAGGCCTTCGCGCCGCGGGCCTCCATCGCCTCGCGACGGGCCGCCAGGGTGGCGTCGTCGACGTCGATGCGGATCTCGCGCCCGGGGATATCGATCACGATGGTGTCACCCTCCTCGATCAGACCAATCGCACCGCCCTGCGCGGCCTCCGGCGAGACATGGCCGATGGACAGCCCGGAGGTACCCCCGGAGAAGCGCCCGTCGGTGATCAGCGCGCATTCCTTGCCCAGCCCCTTGGACTTCAGATACGAGGTCGGGTAGAGCATCTCCTGCATGCCGGGGCCGCCCTTCGGACCCTCGTAGCGGATGATCACGACGTCACCCGCCTGGATGCGGTCACCGAGGATCGCCTCGACGGCCGCGTCCTGGCTCTCGAACACCCGCGCGGGGCCGGAGAACTTCAGGATGCTCTCGTCGACGCCCGCGGTCTTCACGATGCAGCCGTCCGGGGCCATGTTGCCGTAGAGCACGGCCAGGCCGCCGTCCTGCGAGTAGGCATGTTCGATGTCGCGGATGCAGCCGTTCTCGCGGTCGATGTCCAGGCTGTCCCAGGTCTTGTCCTGGCTGAACGCGACCTGGGTGGGCACGCCGCCCGGCGCGGCCTTGTACAGGGTCTCGGAGGCGGCGGCGTGGCGCATCACGTCCCACTGCTCCAGCGCCTGGCCCATGGTGTCGGCGTGGACCGTCGGGATATCACGATGGATCAGCCCACCACGGTCCAGCTCGGCGAGGATGCCGACCACGCCACCGGCGCGGTGCACGTCTTCCATGTGATAGAGCTGGGTGGCCGGGGCCACCTTGCACAGGTTCGGGACCTTGCGCGACAGACGGTCGATGTCCGCCATGGTGAAGTCCACCTCGCCCTCGCGCGCGGCCGCCAGCAGATGCAGCACGGTGTTGGTGGAGCCGCCCATCGCGATATCCAGACTCATCGCGTTCTCGAAGGCCTCGAAGGTAGCGATCGAACGCGGCAGCACGGATTCGTCGTCCTGCTCGTAGTAGCGCTTCGCGAGCTCGACCACGCGCCGACCGGCCTGTTCGAACAGCGACTTGCGCCCGGCATGGGTGGCCAGCAGCGAGCCGTTGCCCGGCAGCGACAGGCCCAGGGCCTCGGTCAGGCAGTTCATCGAATTGGCGGTGAACATGCCGGAGCAGGAGCCGCAGGTCGGGCAGGCGGAGCGCTCAATGGCCTCCACTTCCTCGTCGCTGGCGCTCGAGTCCGCGGCCTTGACCATCGCGTCCACCAGATCCAGGTGGATCACGTTGTCGCTGCCCGGCGCCTGCACCTTGCCGGCCTCCATCGGGCCGCCAGAGACGAACACCACCGGGATGTTCAGGCGCATCGCGGCCATCAGCATCCCCGGGGTGATCTTGTCGCAGTTGGAGATACACACCAGCGCATCCGCACAGTGGGCATTGACCATGTACTCGACGGAGTCAGCGATGATCTCGCGCGAGGGCAGCGAATAGAGCATCCCGCCGTGGCCCATCGCGATACCGTCATCCACCGCGATGGTGTTGAACTCCTTGGCGACACCACCGGCCTTCTCCACCTCGCCGGCGACCAGCTGGCCCAGATCCTTCAGGTGCACGTGCCCGGGCACGAACTGGGTGAAGGAGTTGGCAATGGCGATGATCGGCTTGCCGAAGTCGCCATCCTTCATGCCGGTGGCGCGCCACAGGGCGCGGGCGCCGGCCATGTTGCGGCCGTGGGTGGTGGTGCGGGAACGATAGGCGGGCATGGTCGGATCTCGTGAACGTTTATGCAGATGCGGAATCGTACATAATGAGTCGTGCAAACCCCAGTTTCCGGAGGAACCGTTAATGAAAATCGAGGTCGAGAACATCAAGTGCGGTGGCTGCGCCAGCTCCATCCGCAAGGGCCTGATGCAGGTCGAAGGCGTCACTGAAGCCGAGGTCGACGTGGAAGGCGGCGCCGTGGAAGTCCAGGCCCCGGATAGCGCCCGCGAAGCGGTCGCGGCGAAGCTGGCCAGCATGGGCTACCCCGAGGTGGGCTCGGTCTCCGGCCTGCGTTCCGCCAGCGCCAAGGCCAAGTCCTTCGCCAGCTGCGCCGTGGGGCGCATGAGCGGCGACTAGCCGGCAACGGACGACATGCGTGCAGTCTCGCGTATCGCGCCCGCCCTCGTGGCGGGCGCGGCTTTGCTGGGAGTCCTGCTGCTGTGGGGCGCGACCCAGGCCGAGTCCGGCCTGCCCGTCACCGAGCTCCAGGTGGGCGAACGCACGCTTAGCGTGGAGATCGCCGCCGACGAGCCCGCCCGCCGGAAGGGCCTGATGCACCGCGAGGAACTGGCCGACGACCAGGGGATGCTGTTCGTCTGGGAGCACCCGGCGCGCTACGCGATGTGGATGCGCAACACCTACATCCCGCTGGACGTCGCGTTTATCGACACCGATTACCGAATCACCAACATCGAGACCATGGAGCCACAGACCACCACCCTGCACGAAGCCAAACGCGACGTGCTCTATGCGCTGGAGGTCAACGCAGGCTGGTTCGAGGAAAACGACATCAGCGCCGGCGACCGGATCGACGACCTCCCGCACGCGCTGGGCAAGAAATAGCCCAGATCTCGCACTGATGCGCCCGCTGCGCGCTTTCCCTACACTGTCCGACAAGCCCATCCGCGCGCGGACACGCCCGTGAACCCTCCCGCCACCGCCAGTGCCACGCCCGGCGCGCCCAGCGAAACCCGGGCCGCCCCGCACCCCTCGGAACTCGACTGGTTCCGCGGGGCGGTGCCGTATATCGCCGCGCACCGGGGCCGGACGATGGTCATCGCGCTGGCCGGCGAGGCCGCGCTGGCACCGGAATTCCCGGAGCTGATGCGCGATATCGCCAAACTGCACGCGCTCGGTGTGCGGGTGGTGCTGGTCTATGGCGTGCGCCCCCAGATCGAGGCCCGACTGGCCGAGCGCGGCCTGACTCCGCAGTACGCGGAGGGCCTGCGGGTCACCGACGCGCCGGCGCTGGAGGCCGTGCTCGATGCGGTCGGCCGGCTGCGTCTGCAGATCGAGGGCCTGCTCTCGCGCAGTCTTGGCCAGCCGGGCACCGGCAATGCACGGCTGCGCGTGGCCAGCGGCAATTTCGTCACCGCGCGCCCCCTCGGCGTGCGCGGCGGCGTGGACTTCCACTACACCGGCGAGGTGCGCGGGGTCGACACCGAGGCCCTCCGCCACCTGCTGGACCGGGAACAGGTGGCGCTGGTCTCGCCGCTGGGGTACTCGCCCACCGGCGAGGTGTTCAACCTCTCGGGCGAGGACGTGGCGACCCAGGTCGCGATCGCCCTGAACGCGGACAAGCTGATCTTCCTGACCGAGGCGGGGGTCCTGCGCGATCCTCAGAGCGGGGTCCTGGACCAGCTAACCGTGCCCGCCGCAGAACGGCTCCTGGCGGAGTCGGAGGATCTGCCGGAGGAACTGGCCAATCACCTCCAGAGCGCGATCGATGCCTGTCACCAGCGCGAGATGCGCGTCCACCTGGTGGATCGCCATGACGATGGCGGCCTGCTGATCGAGCTGTTCACCCGCCAGGGAATCGGCACGCTGGTCTCGCGCGAACCGCTGGAGCGGCTGCGCCAGGCGACGATCGACGATGTCGGCGGCATCCATGCCCTGCTGCAGCCGCTGGAGGCCGAGGGCATCCTGGTTCATCGCGCGCGCGAGCACCTGGAACTGGAGATCGAGCGCTTCCAGGTGCTGGATGCCGATGGCCTGATCATCGGCACGGCCGCGTTGTATCCGTTTGGCGAACAGGCGGCCGAGATCGCCTGCCTGGCCCTGCACAGCGACTATCGCGGAAGTGGCCGTGGTGACCGCCTGCTGGCGGCCATGGAGTCGCTGGCGCGCGAACAGGGCGCGCGGCAACTGTTCGTGCTGACGACCCGCACCGCACAGTGGTTCCAGGAACGCGGCTACACGCCCGGCCAGGTCAATGACCTCCCGTCGGAGCGGCAAGCGCACTACAACCAGGCGCGGAATTCCCGGGTCTACACGAAATCACTCCGGCCCTGACCCTTCCTCTGCCGTCCGACGGAGTACTCGCCCTCAGGGTCGGCGGCGAGTGACCTCCTCCTTCGATTCCCCCTGGGTCTCGGGCCGGCGATTGATCGGATAGCTGTCGGCGGGTCCGACGAAGGGCTGGATCAGCATGCGATCGAGCCGCTCCCAGGCGGGATCGCGGAACTGGTTCAACCCGATGGTCATCCCCTCGTGCCCGTCCTGTGGCTGCGCACGGTAGGTCCCCATGATCCGGTCCCAAAGCGACAGGTTGAAGCCGAAATTCGAGTTGGTCTCGTGCGGATACCAGGAGTGGTGAACCCGATGGAAGTCGGGCGTGACGACGAACCAGCGCAGCACCCGGTCCACCGGGGCCGGCATGCGCACGTTGGAGTGGTTGAACAGGGCCAGTGAGCTGAGGATGACCTCGAAGATCAGCACCGCCAGTGCCGGGGCTCCAATCGCCACCACCACCATGGCCTTGATACCGAACGACAGCAGGATTTCCAGCGGGTGGAAGCGCAGGCCGGTGGTCAGGTCGAAGTCGAGATCCGCATGGTGCATGCGGTGCAGCCGCCACAGCGACGGGATGGCATGAAACATCACGTGCTGGGCCCAGATCGCGAAATCGAGGACCACGACCGCAATCAGCACGACCAGCCAGAAGGGCAGGTCCAGCACCTGCAACAGTCCCCAGCCCTGGGTCTCGACGAACAGACCCAGGCCCACCAGCCCCGCCGGGAACAGGAGGCGGGTCAGCAGCGTGCCGGTAATCACCACGCCCCAGTTGTTCGACCAGCGATAGGCCTTGCCCACCGACAGGGGGCGCCGTGGCCCCAGGATCTCCCAGGTCGCCATGATCGCCAGAACGGACAGCAGGATGCCGATTCGAATAATCGGCTCCTGCGCCAGAAACCAGTCCGCCATGCGTGTGCCCTGCGTGTAGTTGCAGGCGCGGTCGCGCCCCTACCTACTGACCGAAGCGCGCCTCGTTGCGTTCATGGGCCTCCTGGGCCGCCACGCTCAGAGTCGCGATCGGACGAGCCTCCAGGCGAGCGATACCGATCGGCTCGCCGGTCTCCTCGCAGTAGCCGTACTCGCCCAGGTCGATCCGCGCCAGCGCCGCATCGATCTTGTTCAGCAGCTTGCGGTAGCGATCCCGCGTGCGCAGCTCCAGCCCGGCGTCGGCCTCGTGGGTCGCGCGGTCGTTGGGGTCCGGTTCCTGCCAGCTCTCGGTGCGCAGGTGTTCGAGCGTCTGCTCGGACTCCTCGATCAGCTCCGCACGCCAGGCCTCGAGCTTGGCGCGAAAGTAGTCCAGCTGACGCGGATTCATGTAGGGTTCGTCCTCGGACGGACGATACCCGGACTCCAGGATGGTTTCGGCTTCTTGGCTCATATCGGCCCCTCGCCGGACCGTCTTCCGACCCCATGTCGGAACGGACCCGGCACGACGACAGGTACACCCGATCCAGTATAGGGCACTTCCCCGCGCGGACGGCAAACGGCGCGCAACAATCGCCGCACTTCACGGGAACCCATGCACACCATGAGAACCACGCAGCGCCTGATACAGATCAGTGACACCCACCTGGGCCGCGAGCCTGGGCCAATCCGGCCCGGCTATCCGGACAGCGATACCCAGCTGGAGCGAATCCTGGGCGCCCTGCCCCGGGAGCCGGCGGCGGATGCCCTGCTGCTGAGCGGCGATCTGGCCGAGGATCCGGATCCGGCGACGTATGCACGGCTGGCGCGACTGCTACGCAGCCGGCGCGAACCGATGCTCGCACTCGCCGGCAACCATGACGATTCCCGGACCCTGCGCGCGGCCCTGGAGCGCGAAACCTGTCAGGTCCATGGCGAGATGATACTAGGCCCCTGGAAGCTGATCGGCCTCGATTCCAGCACCCCCGGCGAGGCGGCGGGCCGTCTGGACACGGCACAGTGCGAGCGCCTGGAACAAAGCCTGTCGGCCCATCCGGATCACCCCACGATCGTCGCCCTGCATCATCCGCCAGTGGCCATCGGCAGCGCCTGGATGGATCGGCTGGGGCTGCTCGATCCGGACGCGCTGTTTGCGGTGCTCGACCGCCATTCGCAGGTGCGCGCCTGCCTGTTCGGACACATCCACCAGGACTTCCGGGATCGGCGGGGTTCGATCGAGCTCCTCGGGAGCCCATCGACCTGCGTGCAGTTCACGCCAGGCTCCGAAAAGTTCGCCGTGGATGCGGCCCTGGACGCCGGCTACCGCATCCTGGATCTGTACCCGGATGGGCGATTCGAGACGCAGGTGGTCCGTGTACCCGGGACCCACACAGCCGCGGAGCCTTCGGCATGAATACGCCAGACGCCCGCACCCAGGCCCTGCAGCACTGGCTGGATACCCTGCCCGGGACGTTCGGGGATCTGCGCCTGCTGCGTGCGGATGCGAGCTTTCGCCGCTATTTCCGGGCCCGCCGGAACGGGGTATCGGTGGTAATCATGGACGCCCCGCCCGAACGCGAGGCGACCTGGCCCTTCGTACGGATTGCTCGGCTCCTGGAGGGTCTGGGGCTGCGACCGCCCCGAGTGCTCGAACACGACGCCGACTCGGGCTTTGTTCTTCTGGAGGATCTGGGGGACCGCACCTTCACCCAGGCCCTGGCCGAGGGGGCGGACGAATGGCCTCTGTACCAGCGCGGACTGGATACACTGGCCACGCTCCATCGGCGCTGGCCGGAACAAGGGCGCGCCGATGGCATCCCTCCCTACGACCGCGAGCGCCTACTGGCAGAGACGACCCTCTATGCGGACTGGTACTGGCCGCGGCTGTGGGGTCACACCATGCCGGATGCCATGCGCTCAGAGTTCGACACTGCCTGGCACCAGGTGCTGGATGCCCTGCCGGGCCTCCCGGACACCCTGGTGCTGCGCGATTTCCATGTCGACAACCTGATGCTGCCTCCCGGCGACGAGCAGGCCTGCGCGCTGCTGGACTTTCAGGATGCGGTGATTGGCAGCCCCGCCTACGACGTGGTCTCGCTGCTGGAAGATGCCCGTCGCGAGGTCTCGGCCGACACGGTCGCCCACGGGCTCGAACACTATCTGGCGAACGCGGACCTCCCCCGCGCGTCGTTCATGGCGCACTATCACGTGCTGGGCGTTCAGCGCACGGTGAAGATCCTGGGCATCTTCGTGCGCCTCGCGGAACGCGACGGCAAGCCCCGCTATCTGGAGCACCTGCCGCGCCTGCACCGGCTACTGGAACAGGGACTGCGTCACCCGGAGCTGGAGCCGGTCGCTCGCTGGTTTTCCGCCCACGCGGCCAGGGAGCACGCCTGATGCGCGCGATGATCCTGGCCGCCGGACGCGGCGAGCGCATGCGCCCGCTCACCGACCATTGCCCAAAGCCACTGCTGCCGGTCGCCGGGCGCCCGCTGATCGCCTACACCCTGGAGCGCCTGGCTCGGGCCGGCTACCGCACGGTGGTGATCAATACCGCACACCTGGGCGAACAGATCCGCGAGACCCTGGGGCGCAAATATGCAGGCATGCGGCTGTTGTACTCCGAGGAGCCGGAGGGTGCCCTGGAAACCGCGGGAGGTATCCGTCAGGCCCTGCCCCTGCTGGGCGACGAGCCGTTTCTGGTGGTCAATGGCGACGTCTGGTGCGAGCACCCGCTTCACCCGCCTGCGAAACGACTGCTCACGGAGAGTGGCCGGCTCGCGCACCTGGTGCTGGTGGACAACCCGGCGCACCACCCGCAGGGCGACTTTCGGCTCTCGGACGGACGGGTATCGCTGGGTCAGGGCACACCGCTGACCTTCAGCGGCATCGGCTGGTATCACCCCGCGCTGTTCGCGGACCTGCCCGAGGGTCGCCGCCCACTGGGCCCCTTATTGCGCGAGGTCATCGACGGTGGTCGCGTGAGCGGAGAGCACTACCAGGGGGACTGGCGCGACATCGGCACGCCCGAGCGCCTCGCGGCGCTGGAGGTGGACATCGACCAGCGCCGGGATCACGGCTTGATGTAGGTATACCCCGCGCGCTGCAACCGGGTCAGCTCGCCAATACCCGAAGGTACTCGGTCCTCGGGCTGGGCATCGTACAGATCGTCCAGCCCGATCCCCCGCTTGTCCAGCGTGTTGCCACAGACCAGAAACCGCACATCCTGCATCTTCAGGGTGTCCACCGTGGCGCGAAGGTCCGGTTCCTCGTTCGCGTACTGCAACAGGCTGACTCCGCCACCGTGCATCACGACCTTGATCTCGAGGCGATCCATCCCACTCCCGTCGATATGGTTCTGCAGGTTGCGCAGGGCGTTCAGGTGCAGGGCCGGATCATCGGCGTTGATGTGGTAGACCACCTGCAGCGTGTCGTCGGCATCAGCGGCAGCGCCGTTTCGCTCGGGCCCGAACAAGGCCCAGCTGCCCCCCAGCGACAGGAGAAAAAGGGCCCCGGCCAAGAGCCAGCCCGGGCGCGCAAAGCGCGCAGGAAAAGGGAGGGGGTTCATCGCCACCCTGGGCCCACGGGACGCCCCGCGACGGGTGCGATCATACCTTGATGTAGATCCAGCCCTCGGCCTGGCGGCGGGCGGCCTCGGCCACGCCGGAATCGATTCGTTCCGCCTGCGGGAGAATGTCCACCGCGCCACCCTCCTCGCGCGCGAGACGTTCGAGGGTCTGGGCACAGGCCGTGAAACGCAGGCTCGAATACTCCTCGCTCAGTGCCGCGATACGTTCGGGATAGGGGGCCCGGTCCGTGCGCAGGAAGTCCATCGCATTGTTGTGCACCACGACCTGCACGTTCAGTTCGCGACCATCGGCCGCCGCATCGCGGTACATCGCTTCGATGTCGTCCAGCAGCTCGGACATGGATTTCGGATCAGCCTCGTTGACATGCAGCAGGATCTGGTCGGTCTCGGTCGCCGCGACGACCTGCGGGGCAGCATCGCCAGCCTGATCGCCACGGACCATCAGCGCCGTCTCCCCGGCATCGCCACCGATCTGGGCGGTGGGCTCACCGCTCGCCAGGAAGCCGGCATCGCGCGTGATCTCGTAGCCCGCCAGGGACCCCAGCACCAGCGCCACGACCCCGGCCGCCATCGACGGGAACCAGTGACTGCGGGAGGACCGGGAGATGCGACAGCGTCCGCCACCGGACTGGGCCGTGGGCAGATCCTCGTAGGCCATGCCCACCAGCTCCTTGAGCTGGTGCATATCGCAGACCTCGCGGCTCAGCCGCTCGCTGGAGGAGATTAGCTTCAGTGTATTGAGGCGGTCCTCGGGCGAGAATTCGCCATCGACGAACGCATTGAGGATCTCCTCGCTGGGGCGATCCTGCGCATTGAGACGGTGTTCAGCCATGCCGATTCCTCACTACCTGGAGATGGGGTCCATCGGCCGCTTGCCCCTGGTCGGCCCGCTGATCCAAAAGCACCTTTTTCAGTTGCGCCCGAGCCCGGCTCAGGCGACTCATCACGGTCCCGATCGGCACATCCAGCACCTCCGAGACCTCCGAGTACGCGAACCCCTCGAGGTCCACGAGCGACACCACCTGTCGGTGATCCGCGCTCAACTGCGCCATCGCGCGGTGGACATCTGCGACCATCCGGTTGCGTTCGGTCTGCATCTCCGGACAGTCCTCGCAAGGCAGCTCCATGCTGTCCACGTCCACCGTATCCTTTTGCCGCCGCCCCCAGTCCCGGTAGCAGTTGGTCATGATGCGGAACACCCAGGCCTTCAGGGCGCTCTCGTCCTGCAACGATTTCAGCCGGGTCAGGGCCTTCATCATCGCTTCCTGCACCAGGTCGTCGGCCAGGGCGGCATCGTGACACCAGGCAAAGGCCATGCGGTACATCTGCGGCCGAAGGTCACAGACCTTCTGGCGCAACCGCCTCTGCGCGAACCAGGTCGCCATGTTGTATTTCCTCCATCCGCAGGGCCGTACGTGCGGCCTTGCTTGTTCTTGTACCTTGTAGGACGCTACCCCACGCAGCGCTATTCCGGTCCAGGCCCTTCTCTTTGTGGCCCGCGTCCCGAATCCCCAGCCTCAGGATACCCAATGCCCTTCGATCCGCAACAACTGGAAGCCTCCTTTGCATTCGACCCGGAGACCACCCGTGACCTGCGCGAGCGCTGGTCGCGCCTGATCACGGATGCCGTCTGGGGCGACCTGAAGACCGGGACCATCGGGGCAGTGCCCCGCCTGCGCAAGCGCCTGCTGGAGCTGGGCGAGAACCTGCGGTCGCTGCTGTCCGACCGCGCCTGGATTCCGCACGAGCGCGAACGCGTGAAGGGGGCAATGGCGGCCGCGCTCAACCTGCGCGACAGCCTGCAGCAGACCGATCGTGCGGCGAAACTGCTGAACGGCGGCGAGGATTTCGCAGCCTTCGAGGCCGACTACCTGGCCTTTCGCAAGGCGCTGCTCACCTTCGTCGAACAGCACGAACAGGTCTGGGGCGACCTCCTCGAGAGCCTCTACGACGACGCGTCGGACGAGGACTGACCTTGGGTCAGGAGATCGCCGACGAGCACTTCGGCGCCCAGGATTACGAGCGCTTTCGCGCCGCCCTGAGCCGCGAGACGGAACTGCTGCACGAATGGCTGGAACAGCAGGCGGATGGCCCGGTGGTCCCGCCACGACTCGGATTCGAGATCGAGGCCTGGCTTTGCGATACGGCCGGGCGTCCCCTGCCGATCAACCAGGCGGTCCTCGAGTCCATGGACAGCCCGCTGGCCACGCTGGAACTCGCCCAGTTCAACCTCGAACTCAACTCCTCGGTCTTTCAGGTGGGGCCCGGATGCTTCGCGGCGATCCTCGCGGAGTTGAAGGAGACCCTGCGCCAGGCGCGCCGCGCCGCACGCCACCACCAGGCCGAACTGCTGATGGCGGGCACGCTCCCGACCCTCCAGCCGGAGGACCTCGGCCTGCGCCACATGTCCCCCCAGGCGCGTTATCGCGCGCTGAACACGGCGGTGCTGGAACAGCGCGCACAGCGCCCGCTCCAGCTCGACATCGTCGGGCGCGAGCACCTGCAGCACACCCACCGCGACGTGATGCTGGAGGCCCTGGCCACCTCGTTCCAGGTCCACACGGAAACCCGCCCCGCGATTGCCCACCGCGTCTACAACGCCAGCTTGGTGGCCAGCGCCCCGGTACTGGCCGCGGCCGGCAATACCCCGTTCGTGTTTGGTCATGACCTGTGGTGCGAGAGCCGTATCCCGGTGTTCGAGCAATCGGTCGAGGTGGGCGGCTTCGCCGGCAGCGCACGCGGCCCGATCCGGCGCGTGACCTTCGGCACGGGATACCTGCATCAGTCGATTGGCGAGCTGTTCACCGAGAACCTGGAGCACTTTCCGGTCCTGCTGCCGGCAAGGTTCGATGCCCCGCCACAGGAGCTGCGTCACCTGGCCCTGCACAACGGGACGATCTGGCGCTGGAATCGGCCGATCGTGGGCATCGACGAACGCGGTCGACGCAACCTCCGACTGGAGTTCCGCTGCCTCCCGGCCGGGCCGACGCTGATCGACATGCTGGCGAACACAGCGTTCTCGATGGGGCTGACCGAACACCTGATTCACGAGTCACCCGACGGCACCCTGGGTACGCCCTTCTCGGAGGCACGCGACAACTTCTACAATGCCGCGCGCCACGGGCTGGATGCCCGGCTGCGCTGGGGACACGCATCACCGGAGCCGGCGCCCCGCCTGATCCGGCGACACCTGCTGCCCCGGGCCGCCGCGGGACTCGAACGCCTGGGCGTCGATCCAGCCGAGGCCAACAGCCTGCTCGGGATCATCGCGGCACGCACCGCCACGCGGCAGACCGGGGCTCGGTGGCAGCGCGACTGGGTCGCGCGTCACGGGCGCGACTGGTCCGGTCTCGTGCGCGCCTATCGCGGCTGGCAGAACACCGGCTCGCCGGTCCACACCTGGGGGCTCTGATTCGACCCATGACCAAGAACCTGCCCGAACTGCACGAACTGCCCGATGGCTTTCTCGACGCCACCCCGCAGAGCCTGCACGAATGCGTACCCGAGCCCACCCTGATCCACCTGGAGGGGCAGCGCAGCCCGGCGGTCGCGGTCGTCCTGCTGCTGCATGGCAACGAGCCCGTGGGCCTGCAGGCGGTCCAGCGGCTGCTGCGGCACTACACGGGGAAACCCCTGCCGCGCACACTGACGCTGGTCATCGGCAACCCTCGGGCCGCAGCCGTCAGCCAGCGCCATCTCGACGAGCAGCCGGACTTCAATCGCATCTGGCCCGGCACCGAACAGGCTGGATCTCCGGAGGCCGAGCGCTTCGCCGACGTCTGCCGTCGCCTCGAACAACGCGGGCTGTTCGCCGCGGTCGACCTGCACAACAACACCGGGCGCAACCCGCATTACGCCTGCATCAACAGCCTGGACCCGGCGTTCATGAACCTGGCCGCGCTGTTCAGCCGCACCGTGGTCTACTTCACGCGCCCACGCGGCGTCGCCTCGATGGCGCTGGCGCGGATCGCCCCGTCCGTCACGCTGGAATGTGGCCCGCCGAATGACGAATCGGGCATCCAGCACGCCTTCGAGATGCTGGACGCAGTGCTGCACCTGGACCACTTTCCGGAACACCCGCCGCGGCCGGGCGACATCGAGATCTTCCACACCGTGGCCCAGGTACGCGTGCGACCCGGGCTGCAGGCCGGGCTGGACGCACAGCACGATGTCCGGCTCGAACCCGACCTGGACCGCCTGAACTTCCAGCTGCTCCCGGCCCGCTCGACACTGGTACGTATCCGCCCCGAGGTGGACAGCCCACTGGTCGCGATCGCCGAGGACGGGCGCGAAGTGACCGGTGAGTATCTGGAGACGCGTGGCGACGAGATCCGGCTCAAGCGCGCGGCGATGCCGTCGATGCTGACGCTGGATTCGAGGGTGATCGCGCAGGATTGCCTGTGCTACCTGATGGAGCCGCTGGCCCTGCCCTGAGGCGAGAGGTCCACCCCTGAGAGCTCAGGGGCAGCCCCACCCTACCTACTTCTTGCTGCTGGCCCGACGCTTGGTTGCGGTGGTACCGGTCTTGCCGTCGTTCAGGCTGATGATCTGCGTCTTGCTGGTGCGGTGGCGGTAGATCTCGCGCAGGTAGCGAATCGCCTGCTTGACGTTCTCGCGACTCAGGCGGATGTCGTTGATCGAGACGAAGCTTTTCTCGTCGCTGCACATCTCGCGATACTTCTTCTCGTACATCGGCTTGATCGCGTACCAGTTGGTATCGAGGATGCGCGTCGGGTTCTCGAATTCGTTGAGCATCTCGTCCACGCGCTGCTCGTCGAATTCCTCGGCCCGGATCAGGTCCAGCACCGCATGGTCGAGGGTGTCATCGAAGCGGGTCTTGTCATTGGCGAAGCAGCGCTTGATGTAGGCAACGAACAGGGTCAGGAAGTCGTCCGACAGGCAGGGACTCTTCACCACCAGGGTGGTCAGCGACAGGTTGGCCGAGGCCCCGATGACCAGGGCATAACGCTTGAGCGTGGTGTTCGGAAACAGCCCGTTCAGGTGCGTCTTCAGCCGGTTCAGGTCCATGTAGGACAGCTTGTAGTCCTTGGGCAGCGACAGGATCGTGACGATGGACGAGCAGTTCTTGAAGAAGTGCAGGTCGCGCAGGTGGACCGCGTCCATGCTCGACTCCTTGTACTTCTTCAAGGCCTCGCGGTAGCGCGGGGCATCGATCGGCAGCAGGCTGATGCCCTCGATCGCCTCGGTCTGCTTGTTAAAGTGCGGCAGGTCGATGGACCGATAAAACAGATCGTCGATATCCAGCGGGCCGTGCCCGACCGGGGCGTGCTCGCCAGTGGCCACCTCGGACTCCGCATAGGCCACGGCGACCGGCCCCGCCAGACTCATGAACAGGTCGTTCGCATCGAGGCGGATCGTCTCGCCAATGTCGACCCCGGCGCGGCGGAAGTAGTCTTCGTCGTAGTCGGTGGTTACTGCCTGCGCGGTCAGGATGTTGAAGATCTGCTGGGAGATGTACTGGTTCGCGTACTTCTCCATGGCGTTCACGTCGACATTGCGGATATTGCCGTCGTCGGTCTCCTCCGCGTAGCGCATGATGTCGTTGGAGATCAGCATCATCGCGTTCCAGGGGCGGATGCGGTGCATCATGTCCTCGTCGCGGGTCTCCTCGGCCTCGAAGTTGTAGGAGAAGTCCCATTCCTCCGCGAGATACTTGCACAGCAGGCGCCCGGCATTGATGTGCAGCGCCTCGGACATCTCCACCCGGTTGTCCTGGATGTTCGGCAGGATGCAGATACCGGCGGCAAAGATCGGCTCGAACACGAACGAGTGGTCGCGGTTGGCCTTGTCGCGCTTTTCCAGCTTCGGGTCGAAGGTCTTGCGCATGTAGGAGTACTGCTGCGCAAGCCCGAACTCGGAGGCCATGCCGGAGCCCGTACCCCCGCCCGCGCTGAAGATGTAGAAGTACAGCCGCGACTGGTTGGCCTTGATGCCGCAGGAATCGATCAGATAGGAGTGGATGAATTTCCAGTCCTCGTTGGAAAACTGATCGGTGTCCTTGTTCAGGATGATGCGCGCAAGGTACTGACCCAGGATGGGCGCGTTACCGGCCCCGCCGGCATGCACCTCGGACAGATCCATGATCTTCATCTTGTTGTAGTTGTCGATGAAGTTGTCCTGCCCGGCACGGCTGGAGAAGCGAATGCGCCCCTCGATGTCCTTGTCCAGATCGCCCAGCATCACCATCGGCTCGATCAGGAACACCGGCTTCACCGCATTGGACGGCGGCAGGTTCAGGCTCTTGCGAATCCAGCGCAGCGGCCGCACCTCCTTCTCGCGACCACCATTTTCTTCGTTGTCCAGCTCGCGCATGTATTCCGAGCGAGCGCTGTGGACCAGCGCCGCGACATCGAGGGCCACATTGGAGCCGCAGCGCCCGACGCCGATCAGACACACCGACGGGAAGCACTGCTGCTTGTGTTCGTCGGCGGCGCTCCCCTTGGTCAGTCGCGGGAATACCGTGCTGCGCAGATGATCGAGATTTTCGAGGATCCGGTCGAGGTCGCGCTCGGTAAAGTAGTGCGGTTCTGCGCGATCCTGGGTGGTGCGCATCGAGGCACGCCCGCCCCCGGCGGCCGGCACGGCCGCACGCGGCCGGTCAGGCGTTGCCACGGGCGTTCCACGCACGGCATTGCCCGTATCCTCGGGAGGGTTCTCCGGCGCGCGATCGCTGGGCTTGGACGTGGACATGCCTGTACTCCTGTATGAATCGCTCGAAAATGAGCGCTGGTTCCTTGCGCCTCGCACTAAAGCATGGCAGGCGAAGGGTTTCAAGCAGACAGGAAGGACGGGGCAGGAACGCCTTCGGCGCAAGAAATTACAGGCAGGCAGGCGTCCGCTCAGCAGACGGCGCAATCAGACAAGAGACGGACGACGAAAGGAATACGTCGTCGTAGAAAACTCAGTCGTCCCGCTCCACGCGCTCGAGAACCTGCTGGATGTGGTCACCCTTGCGGTAGTTCGGGAGGTCCCGCTGCATGTCGGCCAGGGCCTTCTCGCGCGCCTGCTCGCTGTCATACCAGCGATAGGACTCCCAATCGGGCCCCAGCAGGTGCGGCATGGCCATGGTGCTGCCTTCCGGCAGGCGGATGCGGATTCCGTAACGTTTCATGGAGTTCGTCCGATGTTGGTCCCAATGAGCCGGGCCGGCCGGGGCGCAGTCTAGCCGAGCCCCGAAAGGCCAGCAACAAACCGGGACAGCCCTCGGAACGAACAAGGGGCTGCCGAAGCAGCCCCTTGCGGGAAGACGGTGGTGGCTACGCCCTGATTCGAACAGGGGACCCCATCATTATGAGTGATGTGCTCTAACCAGCTGAGCTACGTAGCCACGCGGGGTGCGAATTCTCCGGAGCCGCCCGCACAAAGTCAAGTCGATGCGCGAAGCGGGTCAGATCTGCAGGCGCTCGACGACCCGCCCGTTCTTCAGGTGTTCCTCGAGGATCTCGTCGATGTCGCGCTCGTCGTGGTAGGTGTACCAGACACCCTCTGGATAGACGACGGCGATCGGGCCCTCGTTGCAGCGGTCCAGGCAGCCGGCGGTATTGACCCGTACCTGCCCCTTGCCGTGGATCCCCATCGCCTTGGCGCGATCCTTCGCGTAGGCGCGCATTTCGGTGGCTCCGTGGTCCTCGCAGCAGTTGTCGTCTTCGCGGCAGTTGGTGCAGAAGAAGATGTGGCGTTCGTAGTAGCCCATCGTGTGCTCCGTCTTTCGATCAGCGCATGATAGCGCGGTACGCGGCCGATCCGGTTACTGGAAGCGATAGACCAGACTCACGTCGGTGATCGTGTCGGTCTTCTCGGTGCCCGGATCGACATCGGTGTTGTGCTTGACCGTGAAGCTCGTACGCAACGACAGCTGATTGGTCATGTCGGCGGTAAGCGCCAGGATGTTTTCGATCTCGGTATTGTCGGAACCGGCCAGGATCAGCAGCTCGTCAGTCAGGCGTGCATTCTCGGAGAAGTCCCAGCGGAAATTGCCGGCCAGACGGCCCACGGGCTCGCGTTCGGTAGTTCCCTCGGCGCGCTGCTTGTACTGACGCATACCGCCACCCGCTTCGGCATCCAGCTTGACCGTCTCGCGATCGACCAGGCGGCGGCCGTAACCACCGGTCAGCGAGCTCTGATAGACAAAACTGCTGAAGCGATCACGCTCGTAGCGCGCCGCACCGAACAGGTAGTCATGTTCAGCCAGCTTGCGGTCCAGCTGGTAGCTGCCCACATAGCGCTGTCCGGTCGTGTCGTCATCTTCCTCATGGTAGTGCCCGTCCAGGCGTATGCGGTTGCGCCATTCTTCCGCCGTATGTTCCGAACGGAACCGGGTCTTGGCGGTGGTGGACTCGGTATTGCCGGTGGTCTTGGAGGCCCCCAGCTCGATACTGGTCTCCCAACCCTCCGCATCCCAGGCGATGGCCGGCAGGGCTGGTATGCTCACCAGCATGAACAGTGCAAGCGAGGAGCGAAGGGGTCGGGACGAACGCGGCATGGAAGATCTCCCGGAACAAGACAGTGGGGGCGAAACCCTAGCAAAGCCCTTGGGTACTTCGGACCAACCGCCCCGATTTCAGGGTCTTTCCGCGGCCGATCAGTGCGTGCACTGCGGGCTATGCCTGCCGCACTGTCCCACGTACGGCTGGCATCAGGTCGAAGGGGACTCGCCGCGCGGGCGTCTGACCCTGATGCAGGGGCTGGCCCAGGGCCGGCTGGAGCCGCAATCATCCCGCCTGCGCGAGCACCTGGAGGGCTGCCTCGGCTGCCGCAGCTGCGAGGTCGTCTGTCCGGCGCGTGTCCCGTTCGGCGCATTGATGGATCGCGCACGCGAGATCCTCGAGGACCACCCACCGGAGCCCCGCCCCGGCAGTCTCAGATTGCGACAGTCCCTGCAGACCGCCGCCCTGCGCCATGGGTCGCTGCGTGCCCTCGGGGGCGTGACCGCCCGCGTCGCCCGCAAGACCGGGGTGCAACGCTGGCTGCGCCCCGGCCAGCCGCTGTGGCGCACCCTGGACCATACCCGTGCCTCGCTGGCACCGGCGCCGCAGCTGGCGGGCACCGTCGCCCCGGAGCACGCGGATGCCCTCCTGTTTAGCGGGTGCATGGATCGCTTCTTTACCGGACCGGACCTGGAGGCCGCGCTCGCCGTACTGCAACAGCTCGGATTCCGGATCGCGGTGCCGCGCGGACAGGTCTGCTGCGGGGCACTGGAGCAGCATGGCGGGCGGCCACAGGCGGCACGCACCCTGCAGCAGCGCAATCTGGAGATCCTGGACGGCGAGGCCCCGGTGATCACCCTGGACAGTGGGTGCGAAGCCACGCTGCGCGAGGTCCCCGAGGGCAGCCTGGGGGGGCGCAGCATGAGCCTGACCCGTTTCCTGAGCGAACACCTGAAGGCCGAGCCCGCGCCTCCGACCTGGCGCGACAGCGCGGTACGCGTCGCGCTGCACCTTCCTTGCACTCTGCGCAACGTGACACGCGAGACGCGCGACCTGACCGGGCTGTTGCAACAACTGCCAGGCGTCACCCTGACTGACGTATCCGGCGCCCCGAACTGCTGCGGTGCGGGTGGCACCGTGATGCTTGCGCTGCCGGAGATGTCCGACGGGCTGGGCACGGCCACCCTGGATGCGCTGACCGCCGCTGCGCCGGATCTGATCGTGAGCCCGAATGTCGGTTGCAGCGTCCACCTGCGTGCGCTGGCAGACGACCGCGGGGGACCGCCAATCCTTTCGCCAGCCCGCTTTCTCGCCAGTCGGCTCGGCTCCGGCCCCTCTCCGACCTGACGGCCGCAATCGCTTGCGTTACGCTAGGCTACCAACGCGAGCGTGTACATTAATCAGTGTTTCCCTAGAGCCATTCCCTGCGAAACGGGCATCACCATGCGCAAACTCAGCCCCCTGGATCACCTGATCGGCCAGGCCGATGCGTTCGTCAAGGTCGTGGCCGGCCAAGCCCGCTCCACCGGCCGCCCGTCGCCCGGGGGCGACGACTGGCCGCACCTGGAAGAGGACGACCGCAAGCTGTCGACCCGCCTGATGCGGGTCAACCATGCCGGCGAGGTCGCCGCGCAGGGGCTGTACCAGGGTCAGATGCTGACCGCGCGCAACCCGCAGATCCGCGAGCACCTGGACCAGGCCTCGCGCGAGGAAGGCGACCACCTGCACTGGTGCGCGCAGCGTGTGCACGAGCTGGGCGGCCACACGAGCCTGCTGGGGCCGTTCTGGTACATCGGTTCGTTCGGGCTCGGCGCCGTGGCGGGACTGGCAGGGGATGCGTGGAGTCTGGGCTTTATCGACGAGACCGAGCGTCAGGTCGAGCGCCACCTGGACCGCCACCTGGAGCGCCTGCCGAAGAGCGACGAGACCTCCGCCCGTATCCTCGAGCAGATGAAGCAGGACGAGGTGGAACACGGGGCGCATGCCATGGCGCTGGGCGGCCGGCCGCCCCCCTGGCCGGTACGCAACGTGCTGATGCCGCTCACCTCCGGCGTGATGACGCGCACCGCCTACTGGATCTGACTCGGCTCGCCGGCACCACCGGCGTTATTCGTCGGCCGGGATGTCGCAGCGGTTGGGCAGATCGAAGTGCTCGATGCCCTCCAGGATGCCGCGCGCATAGGTCGCGTCGGCGAAGAAGATGCGCTGGAACCCGCGCAGCCCTTCCAACTCCGGCTGGTGATTCCCGACCACGACCCCGAGCAGCCGCCCGCGCAGCATGTCCTCGTCGTTACCGGAGTCCCCGGCGACCAGCACATGTTCGAGCGGGATGCCCCACTTGTCGGACAGGTAGCGCACCGCGAGCCCCTTGGAGGCGCGCACCGGGAGCAGATCCAGATAGCGCTTGTGCGAGTAGATCACGCGCGCGTGCAGATCCTCGCGGTACAGGCGGGTCTCGACGCTCTCGGCATCCAGCTCCCCCGGAGGATCGACGAAGAAGCTCACCTTGAATGCCCGCTGGTCCTCCTGTGGCTGCAGCTCCAGCCCGGGCACCTTCAGCAGACACTCGCGCAGGCGATCGGGCTCCCAGCGATGACTGATATGCCGCGCCCAGCCACGATCCTCGGTCCGGTCCACCCCGTAATGGATCTCACTGCCCACCGAGGTAATCCAGACATCCGGGGCGGGCACTCCGTGTTCTTCCAGCACGGCCGCGGCGGAGTCCACCCGGCGACCCGTGGCGACGCCGAACACCACCTGCTTGCGGTGACGCTTGAGCCAGGCCACAAAGGCCCGCGTGGCCCTGGCATCACCCAGCAGTGTGTTGTCGATGTCCGTGATCACGGCGCGATCGGCCTTGGCCAGCCGACCGGAGGTCGAGCGCTGCTCGCGCCGCGTCTGGCGCACCTCCTTGCTGAGCTCCTTGACCAGCTTCACGTACTTCTCGGCATGCCCGTCCCAGGAGTAGTGCTGGCGCACGCCCTTCAGGCCCGCGCGCGAATAGCGCTGCCAGCGCGGGCGGTCCGCGAGGATGCCCTGGATCGCATCGGCGATCCCTTCCGGGTCCAGCGGATCGACCAGCAACCCGTTGTGGCAGCGCGAGATGATCTCCTCGGGACCCCCGTCGTTGGTGGCGACGATCGGGGCGCCGCTGGCGGCGGCCTCGATCAGCGTAAGGCCGAACGGCTCGGTCAGCGCGGGGTTGACGAACACCCCCTTGCTGGATGCGACCAGGCGGTAGAGATCGGGCACGTCCTCCGAGCTGTGGTGCTTCGGATAGGCCACGCGGCCGTAGAGGTCGTGGCGGTCGATGCGCAGCAAGAGGTCCGTCAGTACGTCGCGCGCGCCCTTGTCGAGGTCGCGGATGTCGTCGCGATTACCGGCCACGATCACCAGGTTGGCGTTCTCCTGCAGCCACTCGTTGCCGGCATAGGCCTCGACCAGGGCACGGATGTTCTTGCGCTCGTCGGCCCGGGAAAGCGCCATGATCAGCGGGCGGTCGGGCTTTTGCAGGAACCGCCGGATCTCGGGCCAGATGGGCGGCCTGCGCTGGCCGCGCTTGGGTGGATGGAAGCGTTCGAGGTCAGTCCCCGGCGGGATCACCTCCATGCGCTCGGGCTGGTAGTTGTCGTACGCCGCATACTGCTCGCCAATCTCCTGGCGCGTGCTGGCGATCACCCGGTGGGCATGGGCCAGGGCCTCTTCCTCGGCGTGGATGCGGGTGGCGATGTTGTAGCGCGACTCGATGTCGTCGTCGGACATCCCGCCCTCGCGCAGGCGCTCGCGCTTGACCCGACCCAGGGAATGCCCGGTCTGGAGCATCGGCGCGCCCAGCAGGTTGGACAGGCGCACCGCCACATGTCCGGCATCGGCATAGTGCCCGTGAATCACGTCCGGGCGCAGCCCGACCTCTCGGATATGCCCGAGGGCGTTGTCGGCGAAGCAGTCGAGATACGGCCAGAGCTTTTCCTTGCGCAGGTAGCGCCTGGGCCCGCAGTCCAGGCGCACGATGAAGGCGCCGTCGCCGAGCGACTCCTCGCGCTGGGCATAGTCGTCCGAGACGCGGTTATCGACAATGCGCCGTGTCAGCAGGTCGACCCGCCCCACCTGCGGGTGTCGCGCCAGCGCCCGTGCCAGCTCCACCACATAGAGCGTCTGTCCGCCGGTATCGGCGTCGCGCCCCAGCTCCAGATCCTGCCCCCGGATCAACCCGTGGACACTGATCAGGACGAGATACAGACCCTCGCCGTCACGGGCCTTGCTCTGGGTCTTTTTCATCGACGCACATCCTCATGGCAATTCCGGTTCCGGGCTGTCGAACAGGCTCATGGTCTCGGGGTTGTCGAGCAGCGCCTGCGACACCAGCACGGCGGTGGCCGACCAGGTCTGCTGGTAGTTGGCGCGCCGACCGATCAGCCGGCCGTGACGGCCGTCGTAGTACTCCGGCCAGTCGTCGCGGTGCAGGCGTTCCGCCGCCACCGCATGCACGCTGCGCGCGAGATCCGGACGCCCGACCCGCAGCGCGGCACCGGTAAACGCCCACAGCAGCGCCGGCCAGTTGCCGCCGTTGTGGTACGACCACGGGGTATTCTTGGGATCGGAGCCGGTTAGTAGGCGCCATTCCTCGCCGCTCATGGCCGGGTAGCAGATCTTGACCGGCATGGTCCCGATCAGGTCCTCGAAGCGCTGCTCGAAGGTCTGCATGATGGAGCGCGACTCGCGCTCGTCGGCCAGGCCGAACAGGACCGCCAGCAGATTGCCGAAGCTGAAGAAGCGAAAGTCCATCCGCCCAGGGCCGAGGTTGCCGACCAGGTACCCGCTCTCCGACGGCAGCCAGTCCACCAGCCAGTCAGGGATGCTCTCGGGGTAGATGTTCAGCGCGTTCTCCGACTCGTGGCCGAAGTGCTCGGTGCGATAGCGATGGATGTCGTTCAGCCGCTCCAGATCCAGCCAGTAGTAGTGGCGGATGTAGTCGGACAACTGCCGGGTACGGATCGCGGACTGCTCGCAGAGCTGCTCGGAGTCGGTATCACAGGGTTCGAGCATCGCCAGCGAGGCCTTCAGCATGCCGTAGAACAGTGCCTGGATCTCCAGCGGATGGCCGAACACGCCCATGCGCCGGTCGATCATGAAGCTGCCGTCCGGCACCAGCAGGGTCGGGAAGACCTCGAAGCGGTCCTGCAGACAGATACTGAGGATCAGCCGGATACCGCGCTGCACATCCGGCGACTTGATGAAGTCGTGATCCCCGGTCTGGTTCTGGTAGGCACGCAGCAGGAGCACCCACCACATCATCGAATCCACCGGTGCCACGCGCCCGATCGCCCGGTCACCGAAGTCCGCGGCCAGGGCCTCGCGACCGTTCTCGTCGGTAAACACGCGAAAGCTCGCCGGCATCACCCGCGGCAGCCGGCGGTGACCCTCGATCTCCTCCTGGGTATCGCGGATCTGCAGGATCAGCGACAGAAAATCGCGCACGGCCTCCGGTTCGTCGTTCAGCAGATAGACAAGCCCGGAAGGCACAAAATCGCGGATGAAGCAGTCGGCATAGTTCTCGGCCGGGGCGCGGGCATCCAGGCTGGCGACCGTGCCGACCGTCCGCCCCTGGTAGCGGACCTCGGCATCGCGCAGCAACTGGAACGCCGCCTCCAGCGTCGGGTTGCGGGCATCAGGTGGAAGCTGGTTCATGCCCTCGAGTCTATGTAAACGCGTGCGCTTGTGCACGCCCGGGCAAGACCCGCGCGGTCATGCCCCCGGGTGTACCGGCAGGGGTGGCTCGGCGGCCGGGCGGGCGAACAGGTAGCCCTGGCAGTAGTCGACCCGGTCCTTCAGCCACTGCCACTCCCCCGGGGTCTCGATGCCCTCGGCGATGATCTGTACGTCGAGTTCACGCGCGAGCTCGACGACCTTGTCGAGGATCTTCTGCTGATAGGGATCGCCGTCGATACCGCTGACCAGTTCGCGGTCGATCTTCACGAAATCCGGGCGCAACTGAGACAGCATGTTCAGCGAGGCATAGCCTGCGCCGAGATCATCCAGGGCAACCTGGAACCCGGCCCGGCGATACCGGTCGACGATCCCGGCCAGATGATCCAGCTCCTTGACCTGATCACTCTCGATCACTTCGAACACAAAACCGCTCGGACCATCCCCCTCCGGGCGTGACAGGATCTCGCGCACGGTCGTTTCCAGACAGAAGGCTGGGTCGTAGATCGCGGTCGGATTGAAATTGATGAACAGGTGGCTACCGATACCCCGCTCGGACGCCCGCCGAATGGCATTGATACGCGCCGAGCGGTCCAGATGGAACAGCAGTTCGGCGTTGCGCGCGGTGCGAAACAGCTCGTTCGGGGGGATGATTCCACCGTCCGGCGCACTGGCCCGAACCAGGGCCTCGTAGGCGAAGACCTCGGTGGGACGTGCCGCATGCACGATCGGCTGAAAGTGAAAGTCCAGCGCGTCGTTCGCCAGGATGACCGACAGATCACGGGCATTGTGACGCGCGATCAGCGTGGACAGCAGATGGGTGTCCTGCAGATGTCCGAGACCGAACTGCTCGCCCTCCGGCACAAAGGTCGCGCGGCAGCCAGCCTGCTCGGATCCGCTCAGCACCTGATCCAGCCGAGCCAGCGCATCCCCCAGCCCGCCCGCGCCGGACACCGGCATCGCCAGGATACCGGAGGTCGGCTCGCTGCAGGGGATCTGTTCCTCGACCATCCGGCGCCGCAGAGCGCTGCGGGTGTGCGCCAGCACCGGCGCCAGAAAAAGGGTGCCGGCCTCCGCCGGCAACAGGTGGATCCGTTCACAATCCGGGCAACTCACGACCACCTCCAGCGGTCTCGCCTGGCCACGCCATGTCCGGGCTGCCAGTGGTAGGATCAGGCGGGCGGCACAACGTGACAGCACGCATGTGTCATGACCATATCACCCCTGCGGAGGCTGCATGAAAGATTCCGGATTTTCCGACGACGACCTGCGCCGCCGACTGACCCCCGAGCAGTACCGCATCGCCCGCGAAGGCGCCACCGAGCCGCCATTTACCGGCGCCTACAACAACCACAAGGACGATGGCATCTACCACTGCGCGGTCTGCGGGGCCGCCCTGTTCGACTCCGCGACAAAGTTCGATTCCGGCTCGGGCTGGCCCAGCTACACGGCACCGGCGGCACCCGACGCGGTCACCGAGCATCGTGACCGTTCGCTAGGCATGGAGCGCACCGAGGTCCGCTGCGCGGATTGCGACTCGCATCTGGGGCATGTCTTTCCCGACGGCCCGGCCCCGACTGGTCTGCGCTACTGCATCAACTCCGCCGTGCTCGATTTTCGCCCGCGCGACTGAACAGGTTGCCAACCGACTGGAAAGGAATCCCGTGCCCTCTTCGACCACGCCGCGCGAACGCGTGAACGTCCTGCTGCTGGCCACGGCACAGGCGCTGTTCCTGATCGCCGCAGTCACCGTGATGACGCTGAGCGGCGTGGTCGGCGAACGCCTCGCGGCCGATCCCGCCCTGGCCACCCTGCCGGTCGCCGCGATGATGGTCGGCACCCTGGTTACTACCCTGCCGGCCTCCCTGTTCATGAAGCGCTTCGGACGGCGCACCGGCTTCCTGCTGGGCACCAGCGTGGGCGGGGCCGGTGGCGCCGCGCTGGCTGCGGCCGGGGTCTTCGCCGAGGCCTTCTGGCTGTTCGTGCTGGGCAATCTGCTCCTGGGAGCCTACCAGGCCTTCGCGATGTACTACCGCTTTGCCGCCGCCGACGTGGCCAGCCCCGCCTTTCGCCCGCGCGCGATCTCGCTGGTCATGGCCGGTGGCGTCGTGGCCGCCTTCCTCGGCCCCTGGAACGCCCACCATGCCCAGGCCCTGCTGCCGGGCACGCCGGAGGCTGGCCCCTACCTGGTCCTCGGCGCCCTGGCCCTGCTGGCGATGGCACTGCTGGCCTGGCTGCGCGTGCCGGCGCCACCGCCGGAGGAACGCGGCCCGGCCCGGCCGATGCGCGAGATCCTGCCGCAAGGGCGCTTCCTCGTGGCACTGACCGCGGCCGCGCTGGGCTATGCGGTCATGGTGCTGCTGATGACGGCGACGCCACTGGCCATGCGCCAGGCGGGGTTCGACATGGGCCAGATCGCACTGGTGATGCAGTGGCACGTGCTGGGGATGTTCGCGCCCTCGTTCGTAACCGGCCACCTGATCACCCGCCTCGGGATCACGCGCATCCTGGCACTCGGCAATGCACTGGTGCTGTTCAGCGTGGCGACTGCCGCGCACGGGGAGACGCTGGGGCATTTCTGGCTGGCGCTGTTCCTGCTGGGGGTCGGCTGGAACTTCCTGTTCATTGGCGGCAGTACGCTACTGACGACCACGCATACCGCCACCGAGAAGGGCAAGGTCCAGGGCGTGAACGACCTGACCATCTTCACGCTGGTCACGGCCGGCTCGCTGCTGGCCGGGGCGCTGCTGCGGCCACTGGGCTGGGACGGCCTGAACCTGGCCATGCTGTCGGTGATCGCGCTACTGACCATCGCCATCGCCTGGCTCTGGTTCGACGACACCCGCGCCCCGGCGCGCGCCTGACACACGCCGAACCCTGATCTACCGTTGCCGGGCCGCCTGCCTAGTTGAGGCTGGCCCTGGTTCGGCATCCGGTGTTTACGTGCCTTCGGTCCGCATACTGCCGTGCGCTGTCTCGGCAGCGCACCCCGAGCTACTTCTTTGCTCGTGCAAAGAAGTAGCCAAGAAACACGCCCGGGATTCGCCCGGGAACCTTGCTCCGGACGCGCCAGGCCGGCGGCGCTGAAACTCGCTGCGCTGTCGCTTCGCTCAGACAGTCAGCGCCTTCTCCCGGCCTGTCACGCCCTCCACAAGGGGCTCATATCGGGAGGGTAGGTCAAGACAGGGGGTGTTCCAGCACCTGCCGTAAGCCCCGAACTGTAGGGTGCCGTTGAGCGCAGCGAAACGCACCATGCCAACGTCGGGGCAACCCTGATGCGATTCGCTGCGCTCATCACATCCTACGATGGGGTCCGGCGCCCGCTTGCGGGCGCGGCACGCCAGGGCCGCAGGCCGCGCGTGCCAAGATGTCCGAATACCTAGTTTCCATCCATTGGCACGAACGTCAGGACAGCCGTTGTCTTGACCTTATCCCCCCGTATGAAGCCCCTTGCGGAAGGGCCCTCGGGACGGAAGAGAGGCGCTGACTGTCTGAGCGGAGCGTAGCGTAGCGAGTTTCAGCGCCGCCGGCCCGAGGGCCCTGGAGCAAGGTCCCCGGGCGGAATCCGGGTGCCCTTCTTTGGGTACTTTCTTGGGCAAGCAAGAAAGTGCCTCGCGGCGCGCTCGCGAGTGAGCGCACGGCAGGCGGCCGGACGAAGCCACCGTAAACTCCAGAGGACGAACCAGGCCCCGCCCCAGCAGGGCAGGCGGCCCGGCAACGGGAAATCAGGGTTCGGCGCGTGGGGCGGATGAGGCGCGGGCGCCGCGGCGTTCGCCGTCGACGTCGGTGACTTCGGCGTCGAGGTCGTGCAGGCGGCGGGTAGTCGCCAGCGGCGAGGTGGTGCCGCGCGCGACCAGGCTGTAGGCCGCCGGGATCACGAACAGCGTGAACAGCGTGGCGAACAGCACGCCGGAGAACACCGCCACCCCGATCACGAAGCGCGTCTCCTCGCCCGGCCCGGAGGCCAGGATCAGCGGGATCGACCCGGCTACGGTGGTCAGCGCGGTCATCAGCACCGGCCGCAGGCGCATACGCGCCGCCTCGACCACGGCGGTGTCGAAATCGCGCCCGCGGTCACGCAACTGGTTGGCGAACTCGACAATCAGGATGCCGTTCTTCGCCGCCAGCCCGATCAGCATGACCATTCCGATCTGGCTGTAGATATTCAGGGTCTGGCCGGTCAGGTGCAGCCCGAGCAATGCCCCGACCACCGCGAGCGGTACGGTCAGCATGATCACGAACGGGTGCACGAAGCTCTCGAACTGTGCGGCCAGCACCAGGAACACAACCAGCAACGCCAGCGCAAAGACGAACAGGATCGCCTCGGATCCCGTGCGCAGGTCCAGCGACTCGCCCTTGTAGTCGATCCCGGCCTCGTCGGGCAGCAACTCCGCCGCCTTGGCATCCAGGGCATCCAGCGCCTGACCGAGCGTCATCCCGTCCTGCAGGCCGGCGGTCAGGGTGACCGAGCGGGAGCGGTTGTAGCGCTCCAGCGACGAGGGACCGGCGAACTCCTCGTAGGTGACCAGACTCGACAGCGGCACCATGGAGCCGGCCGCCGAACGCACGTAGAGGTTGTCGATATCCCCCGGGGTGCGGCGTTGGTCCGTCAGCCCCTCGATGATCACGTCGTACTCCTCGCCACGATCGACAAAGGTGGTCACATCGCGGCCGCCGAGCACGATGTCCAGCGTGCGCCCGACATCGCGCATGGATACGCCGAGGTCGCCTGCGCGATCGCGGTCCAGGCGTACATTGATCTGCGGCTGCGTGGGCTCGTAGTCGAGATCCACGCGTGTGAGGCCGTCAATGCCCTCGGCCGCCTCGCGCATGATCTCGCCCCACTCCTCGAGGGTGTCGTAGTCCGGCCCGGAGATCACGAACTGTACGGGCGGACCGATACGTCCGCGCGAGAGGCCCTGGCGCATGACCACGCGCGCCTCGACCCCCGGCATCTCTTCGACGATTTCCCTCACCTCGTCGATCACCTCCTGCCCCGACATGTCGCGGTCATCCCAGTGCTCGAGGATCGCGATCACAAAGCCGTTGTTCATCAGCTCCGAGCCACCGAAGCCGCGCGGCGTACGCACCAGGGCCCGGCGAATGGGACCATCCTCGATCAAGGGCTGGATGCGCGTCTCGATCTCGGCCATCTGGCGGCTCATGTAGTCGAAATTGGCCCCCTCCGGGCCGTCCACCATTACGAAGAAGGCACCACGATCCTCGTGCGGTGCGAACTCCTCGGGCAGGGTGTCGAACAGATACCAGGCCGCCGCGAGCACCAGGGCAAGGATCGGCACGATCAGCCAGGCGCCCTTCAGGCCGGTCTGCAGCGCCCGCCCGTAACCGCGTTCCAGGTAGGAAAAGCCACGGCTGATGAAGCGCGCCGCACCGGTGTCGTCGTCGCCCTTGTGCATCAAGCGCCCGGACAGCACCGGCGCGAGGGTGAGCGCGACAATACTGGAGAAGAACACGGCGATCGCCATCGCGATCGCGAACTCCGTAAACAGGCGTCCGACCGTACCCTCGAGGAAGGCCAGCGGCACGAATACCGCGATCAGTACCGAGGTGGTTGCCACGATCGCGAAGCCCACCTGCCCGGCGCCGCGATAAGCGGCCAGCAGGCCGGGCTCGCCACGCTCGATGCGGCGATGGATGTTCTCCAGCATCACGATGGAATCATCCACCACCAACCCGACCGCAAGCACCAGCGCCAGCAGGGTCAGCAGGTTGACCGAGAAACCGAACAGGTTGATGCCGATAAAGGCCGCCGTGATCGCCACGGGTACCGTGACCGCCGGGATGATGGTCGCCCGCCAGCTGCCCAGGAACAGCCAGATCACGAACACCACCGCCGCGGTTGCCACGGCCAGTGTGATGTAGACCTCGCGGATCGCCCCCTCGATGAACACCGACTCGTCGTAGGTGGTCACCAGCGAGGTGCCCTCCGGCAGGCTGTCCTGCAGATCGGCCGCCAGGGCCTTCACCCCGTTGGCGACATCCAGCACGTTTGCGTTCGACTGGCGGATGATCCCCAGCCCGATCATGTCCTCGCGGTTGCCCCGGAACTCGCTGCGTTCGGTGTCCGCGCCGATATTGACCTCGGCGACGTCGCTCAGCCGCACCAGCTGCCCTTCCTCGCCACGCTTGAGCACGAGGTTGGAGAAGTCCTCCGGGGTGCGGTACTGGCGATCGACCCGCACCGTGAACTCGCGCTCGACCGACTCCAGACGCCCGGCCGGGAGCTCGACGTTCTCCTGTTCCAGGGCATCGGCGATGTCCGTTACGGTCAGCTCGCGCGCAGCCAGGGCCTCGCGGTCCACCCAGATCCGCATCGCATAGCTGCGCGCACCGCCGCGGCGCACCAGCGCGACACCATCCACCACCGAGATGCGGTCGATCAGGTGACGCTCCGCGTAGTCCGCCAGCTCCAGCTGATCCATCGTGGTACTGGACAGGTTCAGCCAGAGGATCGGGTTGGCGTCGGCATCCGCCTTGGTGACCTCCGGCGGGTCAATATCCTCGGGCAGGTCGCGCATCGCGCGGCTGACGGCCTCGCGCACGTCGTTGGCCGCCGCGTCCAGGTCGCGATTCAGGTTGAATTCGATGGTAATGCGGGACTGGCCGTCCTCGCTGGTGGACTCCACATAGCGGATGCCCTCGATCCCCGCGACCCGGTCTTCCAGCCGCTGGGTCACCTCGCGCTCGATGATGTCGCCGCTGGCGCCAGGGTAGACGGTGTCGATCGTGACCACGGGCGGGTCCACGTCGGGGTATTCACGTAGCGGCAGGTTGTCGTAGGCGATCAGGCCGAAGGTAATCAGCAGCAGGTTGAAGACAATCGCCAGGACCGGACGGCGATTGGCGACATCCGAGATAATCATTGCGCGTCACCGGCCTCGCCGGTTTCCAGGAACTCGGGCACGCGCGGCGGCAGTACGCGCACGGACTGCCCGTCACGCACCCGGGACACGCCCTCGGAGACGACCACATCCCCGGTTTCCAGCCCGGAGAGGATCTCGGCAAAGCCCGGCATGCGCCGCCCGATGCGGATCCGTACGCGCTCTACCGTGCCGTCATCCAGATGGCGGAAGGTGAAGTGCTCATCCGCCACCTGCTGGATCGCGCCCTCGGGAATCGCGACCCGTTCGACCGGATCCAGCGCCAGGCGAATATTGACCAGCATCCCCGGGCGCAGGATGAAGTCGGGGTTGTCCACCGTCGCGCGCACCGTCAGCGTCCGGGTCGACACATCGAGGCGGTTGCTCACCGCAGAGACCTGCCCCTCGAACGCGCCGATCGCGCTGCGGCCCATTACCGTGCTGCCCAGTGGAATCGCGGCCGCGTGCCGCTCGGGCACCGCGAAATCGACCCTCACCCGTTCGATATCGTCCAGCTCCGCGATCGGGGTGCCGGGGCTTACCAGCGAACCGGGACTGACCTGACGCAGACCCAGCCGGCCGGAGAACGGGGCACGGATGGTGCGATTGGCCACACGCGCCTGGGCGGCCGCCAGCCGGGCCTCGGCCTCGCTCAGGCGCGAGCGCTGCTGGTCTACCTGCTGCTGTGTCACGACGCCATCGGCCACGCGATCGCGCACACGTTCCAGTTCGCGCCGGGCCTCCTCCACCTGGACCCGGGCCTCGCGCAGAGCCGCCTCGGCCTCGTCCGCATCCAGGCGCACCAGGACCTGCCCGGCCTCGACCTCGTCGCCGTCGTCGAACAGGACCTCGACCACGCGCTCGGTCACGTTTGCCGTGACCAGTACCGACTCGTTGGCGCGGACCGTGCCCAGGGACTCGACGATGGTTTCGAAGGTGCGCGGCTGCACGATGGAGGTCCGTACCGGGGTGCGACGATCCGTCTCCTCGGGGGCTTCATCAGTGGCCTGGCCCTCTCCGTTGGCCTCCGGACGTTCACCCTCGAACCCGTACCAGACGGCCACGCCAAGCGCCACCACGGCCAACAACCCCAGCAACCAGCCAATCGCCTTCACCCAGCCAACCCCTCGATACAAGGATGGCCCGGGCAAACCCGGGCCAGCGTAGTCCCCGCCAATAGTGTAACGACCGTCACATCTCCGCGGCGTTCCGAAGCTCGGCCGGGAGATCCCCCAGCGGCCGACCGTGCGGCGCACTGTAATCGATCACCGGGCCCTTCGGCACGATGCCACTGGGATTCAGCATCGGGTGGCTGCCGTAGTAGTGCGACTTGATGTGATCCATGCGCACGGTCTCGGCCACGCCGGGGCGCTGGTAGAGCATGCGCAGGTAGGCCGACAGCGCCGGGAAGTCGATAATGCGCTGGCGGTTGCACTTGAAGTGGCTGTAGTAGACCGGGTCGAAGCGCACCAGCGTGGTGAACAGCCGCCAGTCGGCCTCGGTGATCCGGTCACCCACCAGGAACGGCTGGCGCGCCAGGCGCTCTTCCAGCCAGTCCAGGGTCTCGAACAGGCGGTCCCAGGCGGCATCGTAGGCCTTCTGGGAGGTCGCGAAGCCGGAGCGGTAGACCCCGTTGTTCACGTTCTCGTAGACACGCTCGTTGACCGCGTGGATCTCCTCGCGCAGGTCCTCCGGGTAGAAATCCAGGGTGTTGCCGGTGATGCCGTCGAAGGCGCTGTTGAACATGCGCACCAGGTCTTCCGACTCGTTGTTCACGATCCGGTCGGTCTGGGTGTCGAACAGCACCGGGACGGTCACGATGCCCGTGTACTTCGGATCGGTGCGGGTGTAGAGCTCGTGCATGTAGCGTGAGCCGTGCACCCGGTCGCCGGTGCAGCCGTCACAGTCATCGAAGGACCAGCCGGCATCGCCCATGTAGTGATGCACGACCGACAGCCCGATGTGCGGCTCCAGACCCTTGAGCCTGCGCAGGATCAACGCGCGGTGTGCCCAGGGGCAGGCATAGGAGACGTACAGGTGATAGCGCCCGGACTCGGCCGGGTAGCCGCCCTCGCCCAGCGGGCCCGCGGAGCCGTCGGCAGTCACGTAGTTGCGGTACTGCTGGTCCTGGCGCACGAACTCGCCGTTCTCGTCGGACTCCTCTTCCAGCCAGCCCTCGCGCAGTTCGCCGTTGATCAGAAGACTCATGGGATTCCCTCGGAGACGGTCCGGCCGCCACGGTTACGGATGATGAGCCCCGATTATCCTGTCGATAAATCCGAAAATAAATTGCGTAATTTGCGCTTGATAATTCGAAAATATCGAACTCAAACTCAGGAGGCGCGCAGGGTCCCGTCGAAGTAGCGCTGCAGGAAGGTGTCGAAATCCAGGGTATCGGCCGTCTCGATCGCCGCCTGCTCCGCCAGGCTCTGGCGCGCCAGGGCCTCCAGGGTCTCCGCGCGCGGCAATGGGCCGTTAAAGCGAAACGCCTCGCGGTGCTGCGCGGACAGACGGCGCGCATAGCGGTAGAAGCCTTCCTCCCGCGCCATCATGTCTTCAAGCATGCGTGCCGAGGGGGTCAGGTCGGCCTGTTCGACCTTGCCCCACTGCTCGCTGAGGGCGCGGCGGTACGGGTCGCCCGGCAGCTCCTGGTCAAGGATCGCGGCGACCGGGCGCATCACGGCCAGCAGCTTCCGGGCCCAGTCCTGCAGCGCGATCTCGCCGTCGGGGCGGCGCAGTTTCAACCCGGGCCGGCGGCCGTAGTGCGCCACATCCAGCAGGTTGGCGTCGATCGCATCCAGCTCACCCGGCTCCAGCTGCGGCCCCGGATGCAGCAGGCAGGTCAGGGCGAACACCTCGAGAAAGCGCAGCTGGGTCTCGTCCACCCCCAACGGGTGCTGGGCATTGATATCCACCGAGCGCAGCTCGACATACTCGATCCCGCGTGCCTCCAGCGCATCGGTGGGCTTCTCGAAGCGCTCCAGCGGCTGCTTCGGGCGCACGGTGGAGTAGTACTCGTTCTCGATCTGCAGGATGTTGGCGTTGAGCTGGCGGTATTCGCCATCGACTTTCACTCCGATGCGCTCCCACTCCGGACTGGGCGTGTTGATTGCGCAGCGCAGCGAGTCGACATAGCCGGCCAGCGAGTTGTAGTCCGCCTTGATGCCGGTGTCCGCCTCCTTGCGGTTGGTGTAGCCGATGTCGCCCATGCGCAGGCTGGTGGCATGCGGGAGGTAGGAGGTGTCGTCGTCGAAGTCCTCCAGCACCGCCCCGTGGCCCTCGAGAAAGGAATTGCAAACGGCCGGCGAGGCCCCGAACAGGTACGGCACCAGCCAGCCGAAGCGCAGCAGGTTGCGGATCATGCCCATCATGCGCTCGTCGCGGAACGCGCGGTCGTCTTGTTCGCCCAGCACCTGCGCGAGCGCCGGCCAGAACTCGGGACGCGGGGAATAGTTGAAGTGCACACCCGCGATCACCTGCATCTTGCGCCCGTAGCGATGCCCCAGCCCGATGCGGTAGACCGTCTTCATGCGTCCAGCGTTGGACGTGCCGTACTCCGCGACCGGGATGGCGCTGTCATCGGCGGTCACGCAGGGCATGGAGGTGGACCACAGGGTCTCGTCGCCGACATTGGCGGCGGCGAAGGCCTGCAGGTCGTGCAGGAAACCCAGCGTCTCGCGCACGTCGTCGAACGGCGGGGTGACCAGCTCCAGCAGGGCCTCGGAGTAGTCGGTCGTGATATTCGGATGGGTCAGGGCCGAGCCCAGCGCCGTCGGGTGCGGGGTCAGGGCCGGCGACCCTTGCGGGCCAACGCGCAGGGTCTCCTTCTCCAGGCCAATGCGCCCGTGCAGGCCGGTGCCCGCCAGGCGCTCCGCCAGCTGCGCGACCAGTCCCTGCAGATTGCGTTCGTCGGTTCCCACTGGGCTGCGTTTCCTGCCTGTCTGCAAACCCGGCGAACATACCGGAATGCGCCCCCGGGGTCACATGCAACCGGCACGGGGTTGCGGGAAGCTCTGCGCCCGCGCAACCTTCCCGGCAACCGATTGCGCTGACCGGAAACCGCCGAGATGCCCAGTAACAAGCTGCCCCCTGAATTAATGGAACGCCTGAATGCGCGCGCCCGCCGCGAGGACCTGGACCCGCAGGCCCTGCTCGAGCGCTGGCTGGAGACGCCGGCGGCCCCCGCCAGCCTGTACGTCTCGGCACCGGTGAACGCCCTGGTCGAAGGACTTTATCGCGAGGACACGACGATCGCCGACATCCTTGATCGCGGCGATTTCGGGCTGGGTACCTTCAACGACCTCGACGGCGAGATGGTGGTCCTGGATGGCGAGGTCTTCCAGCTGCGCTCGGACGGCCGCGCCTACGCGGTCGTGCCGGAGACGCGCACGCCCTTCGCCTGCGTCACGCGCTTTCGCCCGTGGAGCGAGGAAACCATCAATACCCCGATGGACTACGACGGGCTGCTCGCCCTGTTCGACCGTCTGATCCCGTCACACAACATGGTCTACGCGATTCGGCTGGACGGCGTTTTCGACTACGTGCGCACCCGCTCGGTCCCGCGCCAGGATGCCTACCGGCCGCTGGTGGAGGTCGCCCGCGAGCAGCCGGAATACGAATTCGAGGGCATCGAGGGTTCGATGGCCGGCTTCTGGACCCCCGCGTTCATGCAGTCGGTCGCGGTGCCCGGCTACCACCTGCACTTTATCGATGCCGACCGCCGCTGCGGCGGTCACCTGCTCGAGGCCCGCCCGCGATCCATCCGGATCACCCTGCAGCACCTCCCGCGCGTGGATCTGGGCCTGCCCATGACGCTGGACTACCTGACCGCGGACCTGTCGCGGGACACATCCGAGGACCTGGACGAGGCCGAACACTGACCTGACCGTTCATACGCGCCTTTGCCTGCGCCCGCGCTGTATATTAGTCTTTTCTTATTTTTCGTAATCGGGGCGCCAGTGGACCAGGAAAGACAACGCCGCAGCTGGGACGAGATCGTGGTGGATGCCCTGCGCACGCCCGCCGCCTGGCTGTTCCTGCTCGGGCTGGCCGCGGGGGCGGCACTGGTGCACTGGGGCGTCGAGCCGGGGCCGCCCGAGGGGGTCCTGATGGTCACCCTGCACAACGACAGCGAGGTCCCCATCCGCGCGGTTCACTTCGACTTCGGGCACGACCTGTCCGAGTCGTCGCTGCGCGAGGGCGAGATCGGCCCCGGAGAACGCCGCCGTGTGGCACTGAACCACCCACCCGGGGCCGGTTTCAACGTGGAGATCCGCTACGCCGACGGCCATGAACAGGAGTTCTGCGCCAACCGCGGCGTGGAGGGCCGGGAACAGGAAGTCCGGGTCTATCGCTGACACCCCTGTCGCGGGAATCCCGTCACAAGTGGATCGACGGCTCGCCATGGCCTATAAGCCAGGTTGCGGGGTGCAGACGATGCCACAACGATCGACCAGTATGCTCGACTTCTTTGCGCGGGGGCGCGACGCGCCGTTCCTGCAGGAGGTCCGCGCGCGGGGAAACCCGCCGATCCCGATGCTCGAGAACGCCCACCCGCCGGGGCGCATGAGCACCCCGCCGGTGCGCGAGCTGATGATCAGCGACACCTGCGGGGCGCCCTTTCGCTTTCGTTGCGACATCGGTGCCGGGGCTTTTTCCGGCTGGGCAGACCCGAAGGAGTTCGTGGTGATCCCACCGAACGTTCCTACTTACTGCCAGATGCACGACCCTGCCAGGATGCGTTTTGTCGGTATACCAGCGGGACTCGCCCGCGCCTGCCTGGAACGCGACCCCGATGACCCACTGGACTTTGGTCCCCTTCATACCCGCACACAGGCCGACCCACTGGTGAGTCAGGCCCTGGCGTGCCTTTGGCAGGAGATGGGGCGGCAGGATCCGGCCGCACGTCTGTTCGTGGAAAGCATGATCGCGGTGCTGGTCGTGCGCCTCGCCCGCCTCGCGGATCAGCACCAGGAACTGGCGTCGCGCCGAGCGGGTCTCGCGCCGCACCAGTCGGCACGGGTCATCGAATACATGCGCGGCCATCTGGATCACCGTGTCACACTGGGCGACCTGGCCGCCCTGACCGGTCTGTCACCCTGGCACTTCGCGCGCGCCTTTCGCGAGACGCATGGCCTGCCACCACATCGGTACCTCACGCGCCTGCGCCTGGAGCGGGCCCGCGACCTGCTGGTCCGCACCCCCCTGAGCGTTACCGAGATCGCCAGCGCCACCGGGTACTCGTCGCAGCAGCTGGCCCGACACTTCCGCCGCGCCTTCGGTGTTGCCCCGGCGGCCTACCGGCGCATCCACGCGGGCAGCGCCGCATAGGGCCACACGGTTTTTTCGAGCCTTCCTCGCTCGACCCGCACCCGCCTCGGGGTGGCCGGCCAGCGGCGGACGCCCCCGGCGGGACATTTGCCGCAAGAAAGCGCCGCCCGGCGCAAGTTTCTGACAGCGCAGGGCGCCCCCGCCCCCTAGGCTCGAGACAAAGCCATCCGCCACCCCCGAGGCCGGCCCATGTCTTCTGTCTCGCAAACCAGAGCAACGCCACGGACTGCCGAGGCCTTCGGCGAGCACCTGATCGAGGTCCTCAACCACGGCGCGGTGTGCCTGATGCTCTCGGTCGGACACCGCACCGGGCTGTTCGACCAGATGCGCGACCGACCCGCCGCGACCGCGGAGGCGATCGCCACGGCCGCGGGCCTTAACCCGCGCTACGTGCGCGAATGGCTGGGCGCGATGGCCACCGGCGGCTTCGTCACCGTGGAGCCGGAGGGCCCGCGCTTCGCCCTGCCCCCGGCACACGCCGCCTGCCTGACCCGGGCCGCCGCGGCTGACAACCTGGCCGTCTTCGCCCAGTACATCGGCCTGCTGGGCGGGGTGGAGGACCGGATCGTGGACGCCTTCCATACCGGCGAAGGCGTCGGATACGAACACTATGCCCGCTTCCACGAGGTGATGGCCGAGGACAGCGGCCAGTCCGTCCTGTCGTCGCTGGAAAGCGACATCCTGCCGCTGGTGCCGGGCCTGACCGATCACCTCGAACGCGGCATCCGCGTACTAGATGTCGGCTGCGGCAGGGGCCGTATCCTCAACCGGCTGGCGACGCTCTACCCGCGCAGCGAGTTCACGGGGCTCGACCTGTCGGCAGAGGCCATCGAGCAGGCCCGAGCCGAGACGCAGACCCTCGGGCTGGACAACGCGGTGTTCATTGAGGCGGATGCCGCGACGCTCGATCGCCACGTGCCGGCACGCCAGTTCGAGCTGATTACCACCTTCGACGCCATCCACGACCAGGCCGACCCGCTGGCCACCCTGGAGGGCATCCACCGCGCACTCGCGCCCGAAGGGATCTACCTGATGCAGGACATCCGCGGTTCCGGCGCGATCCGCGACGATCTCGATCATCCCCTGGGCCCCTTTCTCTACACCGTGTCCTGCATGCACTGCATGCCGGTATCACTCGCTCAGGGCGGCCCGGGACTGGGCGCGATGTGGGGCGAGCCCCGGGCCCGCGAATACCTGACGCGCGCCGGCTTTCACGACATCCAGGTCCATCAACTGGCCCATGACCCGCAGAACAACTGGTACGTGGCCACCCGATAACCCCCGCGAGGAGGATTCATCATGACCGACACAAGTCTCTACGAACGCCTGGGCGGCGAGACGCGCATCCGCGAACTCGCCACGACCATCTTCGACAAGCACACGCAGAACGCCACCATCCGCAACCGCTACACCAATACGGATCGCGATGACGTGATTCGCCTGGTGACCGAATTCATCTGCAACGGCACCGGCGGCCCGCAGGCCTACAGCGGACGCGACATGCTGACCACCCATCGCGGCATGAACATCAGCGAAGAGGAATTCGTCGCAGTGGTCGACGACATCGTCGAGGCCCTGGACGAACACGGGGTCGGCCAGCGCGAGAAGGAAGAACTGCTGATGATCTCCTGGTCGCTGAAGCCGGAGATCGTGCGCGTCTGACATCCCTGTCTCCCTGGAGGACACCATCATGAACATACCTGCACACTTCCCCGCGCTCGCCCTGTGCATCGCCGGCGCCGCCGCTGTGGGCCTGGGCACACCGATCGCCAGCGCGGACGAACCGGACGACCACTTCATCATCCGCGACTGCGAACAGTCCCGCGAGGATCTGGCCCGCGCCATCCGCGAGTTCGCCGAGAACGAGGAGGACTGGATCTTTCTGGCCGAGTTCGACCTGGCCGGTGGCGACATCACGGCCCTGAAGGTCTGCTATCTGCCACTGGGCCCGGACATCGTGGATGCCGGACTGCACGTCGGAGCGATGATGCCCTGCGGCCAGATCGGTCTGTACGAGGAGAACGGCAACACGAAACTCTCGATGCTGCATCCGAAGTTCATGACCACGCTGCAGCCGCACCCCAGTCTGGAGCGCGCGGTAGAACGCGCCGAGCCGGCCTTCGAGACGCTGCTCGATCATGTCCTGGGTGGTCCGTAGCGCACGCGACCCGGCACGCTGGCCCCGCTGCCTTGCGCTGGCCCTGCTGGCACTGGCCGCGTCACTGGCGTCGGCCAGCGCCGGGGCCTCGGGAGAATTACAGATACACACGGACGCAAGCAGCGGCCTGACGACCTGGACGTGGCAGGACAGGAGTCTCTCGCTGGAGCTGGCGCAACTGCTACCGGACCAGACGCGCGCGTTCTTCCAGGGGCGTGGCTTCGGCTCCGACCACGCCGAGCTTGTCGCAAGCCATTGCGTCTTTCAGGCGATCCTGCGCAATCGCGGCCAGCATGCCATCGAGGTGGCCCTGCCCCACTGGAGCAGCCACGGACCGGAAGGGTCAGCCCCTCCGCGCACAAACCGGGACTGGCAGGCCGCATGGGCGCAAGGGGAGGTAGCGGACGCGGCACGCATCGCCTTTCGCTGGGCCCTGTTTCCCGGCGAGCATCACTTCGAACCCGGCGACTGGCTGATGGGCATGATCCTGTTCGATCTCCCGCCAGCCACCCCCTTTGAACTCACGTTGCGCTGGCGTGAGGCCGGGGAGACGCAAGAGGCCCGGCTGCCGGACCTGAGCTGTGCCGGGGAACCGTCGGGATGACGACCATGCACCGGATCACGATGGGCCTGATCCTTGTCGCCCTGCTGGCTGGCACCGGCGCGGCCGACACCGGCACTCTTACCGGCATCGAGCCGCGCCCGGAAGCCCCGCCCCTGGAACTCGGAGATCTGGACGGCCGGGAGCACACCCTGGGCGATTACCGGGGCCAGGTCGTGGTCGTGAACTTCTGGGCGACCTGGTGCCCGCCGTGCCGCGAGGAGTTGCCATCCCTGCAGAGACTGTGGGACACGCTGGGGCCCGAAGGGCTGGTCGTCCTCGGCGTCAACGTTGGCGAGGACGCCGATCGCATCTTCTTTTTCACCGCCGACTACCCGGTCGACTTCCCCCTGTTGCTGGACCGCGATGCCAACGCCATCGATACCTGGCCGGTACGCGGCATCCCCACCACCTTTGTGATCGACCCGGAGGGACGCATCGCGTATCGCGCCATCGGGGCGCGCGAGTTCGACCACCCCGACATCGTCGAACGACTGCGCGAGTTGCGGCGGACCCACTCACCCGAGGCAGCCATGCCCGAGTAACGCGGGTCCGGGGTCGGCGCGCGTTGCGCAGACCGAGACGTCATTCAAGGAACCATGCCTCCGGGGCAGGCATATCCGGCACCACCGACTCAAGGCGCCGGGCACGCTCGAACCGGTGCCCTAGCCACTTGCAGCCGCTGCCCAGCACGCGGAGCCGGGGCCCGGCCAGGGGATGCGGAGACTTGAACCCGCGCGGCCACCCCGACAGGATGTTGGTTTCCCTCTCGCACAGGAACTGCGCACGCGATGTCGGTCGTCGCCCACCTGCAAACCCGCCTGCGGCGCTTCATCTGGCCGGGCTGGGCAACCCGTGTCCTGGGGTCGCTGTCGATCCCGGGGCTGATCCTGGCCACGCTGTTTTTCGCCGCCTCGCTGACGCCAAGCCTGATCCCGCGTACGGACGATGTGCAGGGCATCCTGTCCGGATTGTCGCTGGCCGCGGGATACGGGCTGGGCGTGTTTTTCCACTGGCTGTGGTCCTACCTGGAGCTGCCAGAGTTCGGCGAGCGTACGCACAACACCCTGGTGGTAATCGCCGGCGGCGGGGCCGCGCTGATCGTGCTGACGTTCCTGTGGCAGGCCACCGAGTGGCAGAACACCATCCGCGAGCTGATGGAGCAGGAGCCAGTGGACGGCGGCTTCCCGATCCGGCTGGGCCTCATCGCCGCGGCGGTATTCGCGGCCACCCTTGCCGTCGCACGACTGTTCCGGCTGCTGGTACGTTTTCTTGCGCGGCACCTGCGGCGCTTCGTCCCGCGGCGGCTTTCGAATGTGATCGGCGTCCTGGCCGCCGCCGCCGTGTTCTGGGCCATCATTGACGGCGTGGTGCTGGAGTACGGCCTGCGCACCGCCGATCGCAGCTTCCAGCAGTTCGACGTACGCGAGTACCCCGGGGCCGAACAACCCACCAACCCCGCTCGCACCGGCAGTGCCGAGTCGTTGATCTCCTGGGACGAGGGACTGGGCCGTCAGGGCCAGCGCTTTATCAGCGACACCCCGGCCGCGTCCGATATTGCGGACTTCACCCGCGAAGAGGCCCTTGATCCGATTCGGGTGTACGTCGGCCTGAATGCGGCGGAGGAAATCGAGGAACGTGCACGCCTGGCCCTGCAGGAGCTCGTTCGCACGGACGCCTTCGAGCGCTCCGTATTGATTCTGGCAACCCCCACCGGACGCGGCTGGGTGGACAACCGCGCAATCGCGCCGGTGGAATACCTGCACGGCGGCGACATCGCAACGGTCGCCGTCCAGTACTCCTACCTGCCGAGCTGGCTGTCGCTGATGTCGGAATCCCAGTACGGCCACGAGACGGCCCAGGCCGTATTCGCGGAGATCTACAGCTACTGGAAACAGCTCCCCGCGGACGCGCGACCGGAGCTTTACCTCTATGGCCTGAGCCTGGGTGCGCTGAACTCCGAACGCGCAGCGGACCTGTACGACGTGATCGGCGACCCGTTCAACGGTGCGCTCTGGGCGGGGCCACCGTTTCGAAGCGAGACCTGGCGCGACATCACGCGCCAGCGCCAGCCGGACTCCCCGGCCTGGCTCCCGCGTTTTCGCGACAGTTCGGTCGTGCGCTTCACCAACCAGGAGAACCACCTCGACATCCCCGGCGCCTCGTGGGGCCCGATGCGCATCGTTTACCTGCAGTACGCGAGCGACCCGATCACCTTCTTCGAGCCTCAGGCGCTGTACCGGAAGCCGGAATGGATGCAGCATCCACGCGGTCCGGACGTCTCGCCGGACCTGACCTGGTATCCGGTCGTCACCATGCTTCAGCTGGCCGTGGATGTGGCCATCGGCGATGCCGCGCCGCGCGGCTACGGCCACGTCTACGCGGCTGAACACTATGTCGACGCCTGGCAGGCGGTGACGGATACGGAGTGGTCCGAAGACGAGATCGCATGGCTCAAGCGCCACCTGGCCGACTAGTCGGAAGCCCCATGGGGAACCAGGCCGCGCTTGCGGAGATTGCGCCCCGTGAGGTTGACCAGCGCCACCACGAATCCCGCATACAAAAGCGCGAAGAAGCCCACGATCCCGAGGACCACGGCGTCGAGTGCGATGCCTTCGGCCCATACCAGCAGCAGCGTGAGGGGCAGCTGGGTACCCCAGAGCACGGCCACCATCACTGTGATCACCCGCCGTTTCTCGGAGGGTGACAGATAGCGCCCGTTCCTGCGCCCGAAGGCCTCGCACGGCCACATGACCGCCAGCACGAGAATCGCGATGCCGAGCGGCGTACCGAGCTCGTCCAGCCCGAACCAGGCCACCACCAACATCGCAACGATCGACAGCGAGAAATAAAGCAGGACGAACCGCGTCAGCAGATTCTTGATGGACATGATCCCCCTCCCTGGGTGTGCGTCGGCCGCACCATCCTGTGCGGCCTGAATGAAATCCGAAGTTGCGCCGACCCTGCGGTCAGGGCGGGCCGCTACTGCTCGGCAAACTCCGCGTCCTCGATGATCACGGGATAGGTATAGCCCGCGCCGAAGTCGCGATCCAGAACCAGCGTCCCCGTCACCGAGACGCGATCGCCGGCCTCGGGCAACTCGGTGGACGTGATCGTGATGTAGTCACCCTCGCTGCCGGTTCCATCCACGAAGTGGACAAAGTTCACGCCCATGATGTCCTCGTTGACCCGACCCACGATCCCCTCCAGGCGGACCATTTCGCCTTCGAGTTCAGCCGGCGCCTGGTTCAGTTGCTCGACCGTATGGACCTCATCCGCGGCCACGAAGGGCACCCAAAGTGCCACCACCAGCAGTCCCGCCACGATTCCCGCTTGCTTGCGCATCCGCTCAACTCCGTCGTCTTGTTTGTGGCAGCCGTGCCGGGCCGCCCGAGTCCGCGATTCTGGCACAGAACGACCCCTTCGCGTCGCGACGCCGTCGCCCGGCGCGGACAGGAGGCCCGATGGTCTTCGACAGCCGCCCGTCGCCCGCCCTGTCCCGGGCTGGGCCGCATCCGTCCAGGCGGCATGCCGGCCGCAAACATGCGACGATGTGGCTATGCACGACACGCCCCACTATCCTTTGCGCGGCCTGCTCAAGCGGCTGATCGAGCCCTTTGCGGCCGGTCATGCCGGCCGAGTCTCGCTAAGCCCCGATGAGTGGGAGACGCTGCGGCGCCAGGTCCCGTTTATCGCGACCCTCACCCCCGAGGAGACCGAGCGTCTGAAGGGACTGGTGGAAGGGCTGCTGGGAACCCGGGAGTTCGTGGGCATCGAATCGGAGCCGACACCGGGGCAGTGCCGCATGATCGCGGCCTACGCCGCGCTGCCGGTCCTGGAGCTGGGGCTCGCCCCCTACCGCGACTGGCGCACGCTGGTGCTTTACCCAGACACCTTCGTGCCGGAGCACGAATGGGTGGACGAGGACGGCATCGTGCATCAGGGGGCCATGCCGCAGTCCGGCGAGGCTTGGGAGCGTGGCCCGGTGATTCTGTCCTGGGCCGATATCGTTCGCGACGGTGCCGTGGTGGTGCACGAGATGACCCACGTACTGGATGCCGGCAACGGCGACGTGAACGGCTTTCCGCCGCTCGCGCGCGACCACTCCGCCGAGGACTGGACCCGTGACTTCACCGCCGCCTACGAGGCATTTGTCGCGGCCGTGGAGAACGACACCCCGGAAGACCAGCTGCCGCTGGACCCCTACGCCGCGACCGCACCGGAGGAGTTCCTGGCCGTGGCCGCGGAGGCCTTCTTCTTCGAGCCGCAGGGGCTGCGCGAGACCCTGCCGGCGGTCTATGATCATCTGGCCCGATATTTCCGCCAGGAACCGCACCGTCGCGCGGCGACCATCGCCACGCGAGGGACCCACTTGCCACACGAGATCTCCGCATGAAGACCCCGTCGCCAAGCCTTTTCCTGCTTCTCCTGCTGTGGTGGGTCATCCCCGGCAGCGTCCTCGCAGTCGATGACCTGGACAGCCGCTACGTGACCCTGGAACCCGTGGTGGTCAACATGGAGTCTTCCGACCGCGCCCGCTACCTGCAGGCGAAGATTCAGCTCGAGGCCGCCGAGATGGACGATGCCCGCCAGATCCGCGAACACATCCCGGCCGTCCGCGATCGCCTCATCCAGGTCATGGGGGGGCGCGCGCCCGACAACCTGCGTGGCAGCGCGGCCCGCGAAGACCTGCGTCAGGAGGCGCTGGAGGAACTCAACGAACTGCTGGAGGAACTGACCGGCGCGCCCCGCATCGAGGCCCTGTACTTCTCCGACTTCATTCGCCAGTAACGCACGCCCCCCATAAAGGAGACCCCGGCAACCACATCCTGCCGGGGTCCAAGGGGCCCGACGGAGGACCGGGCCGGGGTCCCGCCAGGGACCCAGTAAAATCAGTGCGGCCGGTGCAGCAGTGGCATCTCGCCACGCTCGACCATGTGCCGGATCAGTGTCGCCCGCCCCGGATCCGCCTGCTCCAGCTCGGCGGCACACTGCGAGTCCTGGTGCGTGGCCTCGGCCAGCAGTACTTCGAGCTCGCGCAGGTCCACCTTCGGCTGCTGCAAATCCTCCGGCTTCGGGTTTTCCACCATGTGGGTCTCCCAGAACATCCTGGGATGCCAGCAGTGCAATTGCGCGTCCGGGTGATGAAAGAGTTCTACACAGCGACGATTGAGTTCCTGTGCATTCATTGCGAATGACCCCTCTTGCCGGTGTATTCACCCTCCTGTATAGACGCCCGAATATCCGAGTTCAAGGGTCAGGCATTAGGCCCTGGTCACAGAATCATCCCGGTCCGACTCAAGCCGTGCCGCCTCCAGCGCCTCGAGCGCCTCCATCCATTCCGCCTCGGCGTTCTCCAGGCGCGTGCGCAACTCGCCCTGTTCGCGGGTGAGTTCCGCCAGGCGACCCGCGTTGCCTCCCGCGTACAGGGCGGGATCGGCCAGCTCGCCCTCGATCGCCTGCAGCCGATCTTGCAGCTCGCCGCAGGTCTGTTCCGCCGCATCGGCCCGCTTCTGCAGGGGACGCAACGCCGCGCGCGCCTGCGCAGCCTGCTGACGCCGTTCCTTCTGTGAACGCGGCGCCTCGATGGTGGGGGTGATCGACGGAGTGGAGGCGCTCTGTGCCTCCCGCTCGCGCTGCAGCTCACGAGCGTAGTCGTCCAGGTCACCGTCGAATTCTGTGAGATACCCACCCTCGACCCGCCAGAAACGGTCGCAGACACGCGCCAGCAGTTCCCGGTCGTGCGCCACCACGACCAGCCCGCCGGCATAGTTCTCCAGCGCCTCGGCCAGGGCCTCGCGCATATCGAGGTCCAGGTGATTGGTCGGCTCGTCAAGCAGCAACAGCGCGGGCGCCTGCCAGATCAGCATCGCCAGAACCAGGCGCACCCGCTCGCCACCGGAGCACTGACCAACGGGGCCATCCGCGCGCTCGCCTGGAAACCCCAACCCCCCCAGGAAGTCGCGCAGGCGCTGTTCGGGGGCGGCGGCGTCCAGCCGCTTCATATGCGTCAGGGGCGAGGCCGCAAGGTCCAGTTGCTCACGCTGATGCTGGGCGAAATACCCCACCCTCAAATTGGGGTCGACGCGCCGCTCGCCCGCCGTCGGCGCGAGCACGCCCGCCAGCAGGGACAACAGCGTCGATTTCCCGGCGCCATTGGGCCCCAGCACACCAATGCGATCCTCCGGGCGCAGACGCAGATCAGTCGCCTGCAGGCGACAGGTCTCGCCCTCGCAGACCTCCGCCGCCTCCAGCGCCAGCAGTGGGTCGGGTAGTCGCTCCGGGGTCGGGATCTCCAGGTGGATCGGGCGCGCGGCGCGAATCACGGCGACCTCGTCCAGCCGTTCGAGGCGCTTCAGCCGGCTCTGGGCCTGGCGCGCCTTGCTGGCCTTGGCGCGAAAGCGGCGCACGAAGTCCTCCAGGTGCGCACGCTCGGCCGCAACCTTCGCCGCGGCGGCCTCGCTTTGTGCGGCGGCCTCCGCGCGTCGCGCCTCCGCCTGGGAATAGCCGCCGCTGTAGAGCTGGATCCGCCCACGCTCGATATGGGCGATGTGCGTCACAACCGCATCCAGGAAACGTCGGTCATGTGCGATCACGATGACCGTGCCAGGATAACGCGCCAGCCAGCCCTCCAGCCAGACGATGGCCTCCATGTCGAGGTGGTTGGTCGGCTCGTCCAGCAGCAGCAGGTCCGAGCGGGTCATCAGGGTCCGCCCCAGACCAAGCCGCATGCGCCAGCCACCGGAGAAGTCGCTCATCGGGCGATCGGCATCCTCCGGCGCAAACCCGAGACCGGCCAGCAGGCGGCGCGCCCGGGCATCGGCGGCCCAGCCATCGATTGCGTCGATGGCCGCATACAGCCGCGCGTGTTCCGCGCCATCCTCGACCGACTCCAGCTGCCGCTCCAGGTCGCGCAGCTCGGCGTCGCCGTCGAGCACGTAGTCGACCGCGCGGCGGGGGCTGCCCGGGACCTCCTGCGGGAGATGGGCCACGACCCACTCCTCCGGCACCTCGACCTGGCCCGCATCCACGGACAACTCGCCCTGCAATGCCGCCAGCAACGAGGACTTGCCGCAACCATTCGCGCCGGTGAGGCCCACGCGCCACCCGGCGTGAACAGTGAGGTCGCTGTGCTGCAACAGCACCTGCCGGCCACGCCGCAACTCAATGTCGGAGAGACGAATCATGGGCGCAGTTTAGGGAAACGCTGAAAAAACATACACGCCGGCACACGCGGCCAAAGGCTGCACCCGCACCGATGCGTCAATATCTTGCCACCCCTTGCCGCCCTGGGCGGTCCCGCCTTGCCGCCCCGGCAGAAGGGCGCCGATTTTTTGTCACCCGCTCAAACCAATCCCACACAACATGCTGTTTGTGTGGCCTTTAATCAGTCTGGCACAAAAATCGCTTTACCCGGGGTCCGAGACTATTGGATTTGGCGAGGAAGCCATGAATCGCGACGGAAACGCAGGGAATCTGCGCCTGGTACCGGGCAAGGGGAAATCGACCGCACGCCCCGAGGCCCCATTCGATGCACTGGCCTTCGTCCAGTCTCTGACCGCAACACTGGAATTTGAGACCGTGCTTCAGCGCCTGCACGAGCAGCTCTACGCCCTCCTGCAGCATTCAGGCTGGATCTTCTACACCGAGGGCGACGAGCAATCCTGGTCGGGCGGCGAGGACGATCGCCATCGTATCGAATACGGACTGAGCTACAACGGCGCCAGCATGGGCTCGCTGATCCTGATGCGCGGACGCCGTTTCAGCGACGCGGAACAGCAGCAGATCGAAGCCGTGCTGGGCCTGGCCGCCCCGGCCCTGCACAACGCCCATCGGTACCGCCGACTCGTATCCACCCTGGAGACCGACGAGCTCACGGGACTGGGCAACCGCCGCGCCTTCGAGATCCAGGGTGCCAAATGGCTGGCCGACTGCCGGCGCCAGGACCGCCCCCTGTCCGTGCTGGCCATTGACCTGGATCACTTCAAGCGCATCAATGACGACTATGGCCATTCCGTCGGGGATGAGCTGCTGCGCCGGGTAGCCGATACCCTGCGCACGGCCACGCGACAGTCCGATCTGCTCGTGCGCATGGGCGGGGAAGAGTTTCTGGCCGTCTTGCCGGGCGCGGACCTGGCTTGTGCCATGGAATGCGCAGAGCGCATCCGTCTGGCAATTGGCAGCATCCGCACCACCGCGACGGCCGACGACGCATCGGCCCTGCAAAGCGAGGGCATGGTCAGGGTCACCGCCAGCATCGGGGTTGCCAGCGTTGGCCGCAACACCACCCTGCAGGCCCTCTATCAGAAGGCCGACGAGGCGCTGTACGCTGCCAAGCAGTCCGGTCGCAACCGCGTCCTGGCCGGCCACTGAATCCCAGCCCGTTCGGTCTTCAGCAACTCTCTCCGGGCTGAATGAAATCCACGCAGGTCAGTGCGGTGGCGAGTATGGCCTGACGCAGGGCCTCAATCGCTTCCGGACGCGGAAAGCTGGTGCGCCAGGCCAGTGCCACCCGGCGACTGGGCACCGGATCCTGGAACCGGCGCACGGCCAGCAGGCGCTGGGCGTAGCGATCCGCCCCTACGGCCGTACATGGCAGGATGGTCACTCCCATGCCCGAGGCCACCATATGGCGGATCGTTTCCAGTGAGGATCCCTCGAGATTGCGCGGCGTACTGCCGTCTGCGGTAACCGTCCTCTGGCAGGCGGGACACCGCTCCAGCACCTGGTCACGGAAGCAGTGCCCGGCCCCGAGCATCAGCAGGGTGGCATCCGCCATGTCTTCGAGTGCCAGCGTCTCCTTGTCCTGTAACGGGTGGCCGCCCGGCAGCACCGCAACGAATGGCTCGTCATACAATGGAAGCGTGACCACTCCCGGCTCCTCAAACGGCAGCGAGATCACGATTACGTCCAGCTCGCCCTGCTTCAGACGCTGCCGCAATCGGTCCGTGTAGTTTTCCTCGATGACCAGCGGCATCCTCGGTGCGCGTTCGCGCAACGCGGGGATCAGTTCGGGCAGCAGGTACGGCCCGATGGTATAAATCGCCCCAAGCCGCAGGGGTCCGGCCAGTTGATCCTGGCTTTGCACCGCCACCGCACGCAGCTGTTCCACCTCGGTCAGTACACGCCGTGCCTGCGCCACCACCTGCTCGCCGGCAGGAGTCACATTCACATCGCCACGCCCACGCTCGAACAGCGTGACGCCCAGTTCATCCTCGAGTTTGCGAATGGCAACCGACAAAGAGGGCTGGCTGACATGACAGGCCTCGGCCGCGCGGCCAAAATGACGCTGGTCGGCCACCGCCACGACATAGCGAAGCTCGCTCAGCGTCATAGCCCGGGGCCCCGATGCCCCGCACCGTCATCGCCATCCACCAGGCGCCCGTCATCGGGCAGATCGAGGGTGACCTGACGCAGGCGACGGCCGTCCAGCGAAATCTCGCCGACATGCCGACTGGAGCCGTCGGTGGCAAACTCAAAGCGGTACTGCCGCCACCAGCCCAGCCCCCCAGGCCGGCGCCGGATGGCCTGGTGCGTGCGCACTACACTGCCGTCGAGGAACTGCACACCGGCCTGTTCACAGCTGCGCCGTGCGATCTGGCGCACACGCTCGTGCGTGCGCCAGGAGTCATTCACATAAAAGGCCACCAGAACCAGGGCGAGGATTATCAGCAAAGCCGTCATGGATCGGTATGATACCCACATTCCATTTCCGGCCGACGATCACCCCAAACTCGACACCCATGCCCATCAGCGACCCCGTGTTCAATCAACTGGCCGAAGAGCTCCGTGCTGTCGGCCGCAGCGAGCTGCTACCGCGCTTCGAGGCCGGGATTGCGGTGGACTACAAGGACGATGGCTCGGTAATTACCCAGGCCGACCACGCCGTTGATGCTCGGCTGCGCGACCTTTTAACGCGCACGGTCGCAGACGAACCCGTGCTGAGCGAGGAGCAGCCCCGGCAGGAACAAGCCCGCGTGCTCGAACAGGCACCAGCCTTCTGGCTGGTCGACCCCCTGGATGGCACCAGCAATTTCGCCGGCGGCATGCCCTTTTTCGCGATCTCCATTGCACGCATCGAACAAGACCGAGTGACCCACGGCGCGACGTACGACCCAGTGCGCGACGAACTCTTTACTGCACGAGAAGACGGGCCGCTACTGCTGAACGATGTGCCCCCTCCGGCGGCCACCCGCGCGCCAGCCAGCCGCCTGGACCAGGCGATAGCCCTGGTCGATTACAAGCGCCTGGGCCCCGACCTGGCGGCTGCCATGGCCACGGACGCCCCGTATCGCTCGCAGCGCAACCTGGGGGCCTGCGCCCTGGAATGGGCGTGGCTGGCAGCCGGACGTGCCGATCTGTATCTGCACGGCGGACAGGCCCTGTGGGACAGCGCCGCCGGGACCCTGATGCTGGCGCGCGCAGGCGGCACGATGAGCAACCTCGACGGCGAGGCGGCATTCAGCCGCTCCCTGGAGAAGCGCTCCGCCATAGCGGCGCGCTCGGCAGCATTATTTGATCTGTGGCAGGCGTGGCTGACCCCACGCCGAAAGTCCTCCATGGCCTCCGTCTCGTGAAAGCCAGGAAACAAGGCAACGGGCGTCTCTCTGCGGGGGATTTCACCCCACGCTATCTCCCCATTGCGTGGAAAATCGTCGCGGTCGTCGCCATTCTCACCCTGCTCGGGATCGGCACCCTGTCGGTCGTGGTGCTGAATCAGGTCACCAACGTCCTCAATAACCAGGTACGGGCTCAGGCCGAGCTGACCCTGGCACCCATCGCGCGCACCTCGGCCGAGCTTATGCTGGCCGAAGACCATCTGACGCTGGAGACCCTGCTGAATTCGCTGGTCGAGGACGGTCGCGTGGAATCGGTAACCGCCTACGCCATCGACCGCGGCGCAATCGCCTCGGCTGGTACCCCGCCCTCGCCAGCCGGGGGCATCGGTGAAGGGGTCTGGCCATTGGCGGCTTCGGCTGAGCCCTACCGGCGCGAGGTGCGCTTTCAGGATGTCCAGGTCGGCTACATCGAGGCTCATATCGACACGACCCCGATGCAGGAGCTGATCCGCAACACGATCAATGCGGGGATCGCGACCGCCATCGGCGTCTTTCTGCTCAGCCTGATCCTGGCGATCGATATCAGCAAGCGCCTGGTGCGCCCGCTGGAGCGCCTGGCACACGCCATGCGCGAACGCATACGCCACCCGGTCGACGAGCACGGGCGCCCCTTGCCGATGGTGCACGAGGACGAGATCGCCCAGCTCACCGCTGCCTTCAACAACATGGCCCAGGACCTGCTGCGCAAGGACCAGGTCGAATCGGCTCTGCGCCGTTATGTATCCGACGCGATCGCCCAGGACATCCTGGAAAACCTGGACCGCATCGAGCTGGGCGGGCGTGCGGTCGAGGGGTCCGTGCTGTTTGCGGACATCAAGGGGTATACCGCGCTGTCGGAACGCTGCACGCCGGAAGAGCTCGGGCGCATGCTGAACGAATTCTTCGGTCCGATGGCGGAATGTATTGCCCGTCACGGTGGAACGGTAGACAAGTACATGGGCGACTGTACCATGGCGGTCTTCGGCCTCGGCGGCGATGACAACCATCGCCAGACTGCGGCGCAAACCGGCCTCGCATTGCTGGAAACAGTTGCCGCCATCAACGCTGAGCGTGAAGGCCGGGGCGAGGAACGTGTCGAGTTCCGCATTGGCCTGAACGCAGGCGAGATGCTGGCCGGCAACATGGGCGCCCAGGACCGCATGCAATTCACCGTGGTCGGCGACACCGTCAACGTGGCGGCGCGCCTGGTTACGGTCGCACCATCCGCCGGCATGGTGACCACCCAGTACTTCATGGAACATGAGCAGGTGAAAGGGCAGTTCAAGACCGAGCATTGGGGAACCCACGAGTTACACGGGGTCAGCGAGCCCCTCGAGGTCGTCCGCATACTTGCGGCGGCGGACGCCACTCGATGAGGTTCCAGACGTTGAGACCTGGCCTGCTGCTGGCGCTGCTGGCCCTGCTGTTTTTGCAGGGATGTGCCGGCATGCAGCCCTTCATGCCCATAGAAGACCAGATCGAAGCCGCCGTCGAGGAGGGGGCCTACCAGCACGCCCTGGACCTGATCGACGAGCACGACCCCGAACCGGCCGACGAATGGACCACGCGCCGCGAGGAGATCGAACTCCTGGCTCGGGAGGCTGCCGAACGGGCAATGGAGGACGCGCGCGCCGTTTCCGGCGAGGGCGCGGTCGCCAAGGCCCTGGAAATCCTGGAGGACGCCGAGTCCCGTCTGCCCGAGAGTGAAGAGCGGGCGCATTTCATGAACCAGCTGGAACGCCAGCGCGAAGTCGGCCTGCGCACCCTGCAGCAGCGCCACGACATCCTCGAGGCCCGCAATCTGGTCGAGCAGTTGCGCTTGCTGGAAATCATGCATCCCCTGGTCCATGACTCCGGCCAGCTGCCCGCAGACCCGGACACCCTGAACGAGCGCGCGCCCAACCTGGCCCAGACCCTGGAACGCTATGCGGAGGAGAGCGAGGGTCGCGAACAGCTGGACCTGCTGCGCCTGGCGCAGGAACTGTCCCCCGACAGTGAACGCGCCGCCCGCATCCGCGAGGTCGACGAGGAGTTGCGCACACGCGAGGAAGACCAGGACCGCGAAGAGGAAGCCGAGCGCGTGTCCGCGATCAATGCACAGCTTCGTCAGGCACTGGAAGCGGGCGAATTGCAGCGTGCCGCCCAGTGGTGCCGCAGCGGGGACCTCCAGCTGGACGAAGAGGCCTCCGGCCCCGACCAGGCGGCGCAGCGCGCACGCATATCCCTGTGCGATGAATGGCGCGAGCAACGCGATGCACGCACCGAGCACCTGCTGGAAGAGGGTCGTCGTCAGTACACGGCCGGCCAGATCCAGGAAGCCGTCACCACGTGGGAGGAGGGGCTTGCGCTTGCCCCCAGCCACTCCGGGCTGGCCACCGCACGGGAACGCGCCCTGCGCGTGCTCGAACGCCTGGATACCCTGCGCATCCCCGAGGCCATGGTGCCCGTGGATCCTGACGCCGCACCCATACCCGAGTCCGAAGACCTGGCGCCCGAGGCAGACGGGGAAGACCCATCCTGACACCGGCCGCACCCATGGAATGATCCTGCGAGGGAGACGCTGATGGCGTCGCAAGCTTGCGATTCCATCAGCGTCTCCCTAGGATTCCCGCGCTGCCGCCCCGCACGCCCAACCGGACCACCCGCTTGCGATGACCACCTCTGTCCATGACCTGATCGCCGACGAACCTCACCGCATCCTTCGGCTCGGGGACACGGAGGTGGTCGTACTCGGCACGGCCCACGTTTCGCGCGCCAGCGCCGACAAGGTACGCGCGCTGGTAGATACTGGCGAGTTCGACGCCGTAGCGATCGAGCTCTGCGAAAGCCGCCAGCGCGCGATGCTGGACCCTGAGGCAATCAAGCGCATGGACCTGTTCAGCGTTATGCGCCAGGGCCAGGCCCCAATGATCGCCGCGAGCCTCGCACTGGGGGCCTATCAGCAGCGCCTGGCCGAGCAGTACGGAATCGAGCCGGGTGCCGAGATGCGCGCGGCGATGGACGCAGCCCTGGATGGCGGGCTGCCGCTGGCCCTGATCGATCGCGACCTCGGCCTGACGCTACGCCGCACCTATCGTGCGGTGCCCTGGTGGCAACGCATGGGTCTGATCGGCGGGCTGTTCGGCTCGGTCCTCTCGCGCGAGAAGATCGACGAATCGGAGATTGAACGGCTGAAGGAAGGCGACATGCTGGAGTCCACCTTCAGCGAGTTCGCCGAACAGTCGGAGGACCTCTACCGCACGCTGATCCACGAACGCGATCAGTACATGGCCGCCCACCTGCGACGCATGGCCGAGTCCGGCAACCATCGCCGCATCCTCGCCGTGGTCGGTGCCGGGCACCTTTCCGGGATCGCGACCCAGGCGCAAGACGAACTGACGCCCCCCGACGCCATCCTGGACTCCCTCGACCAGCCGCCCCCCAAGGCTCGCTGGCCGAAGATCCTGCCGTGGGTGATCGTCGCCGTGATCCTGTCCGGCTTCGTGATCGGCTTTTTGCGCAACCCGGACATCGGCCTGCAGATGGTGATGGACTGGGTGATGATCAATGGTGGCCTGGCCGCCATTGGCGCGATTATCGCGCTGGCCCACCCTCTGACCGTGGTGACGGCGGCACTGGCCGCGCCCCTGACCTCGCTGAACCCGACCATCGGCGTGGGCTTCGTGGCGGCCGCGGCCGAGCTGTTTCTGCGCAAGCCACGTGTCGACGACTTTGCGCGCCTGCGCCAGGACACCACCACCCCGAGGGGCTGGTGGCACAACCGGGTCTCGCGCGTGCTGCTGGTCTTCCTGCTGACCACGCTCGGTTCCGCCGCCGGCACCTATATTGGCGGGGCGCGCGTGTTCAGCCATCTGTTCGGTAGCTGATCCAGGGAGACGCTGGTTACTCCTACTCCGGGATTCGCAGCACCAGCTTGCCGCGGCGGCCACCGGCCTCGATACGCCGATGCGCCTCGACCGCCTCTGCCATTGGCAGGCTGTCTTCCACATTCACCTGCAACCGCCCGCTGGCAAGTCGCGCGAGCCCCTCGGCCACCAGGGTAGCCTGATGCTTCAGGCGCCGGCGGTCCCCTTCCAGCATCGGGGTCAGCATCAGCTCCAGGCTGATACTCGGATTCCGCAGGCGCGCCGCGTTCCAGTCCACCTCATCCGGCGGCGCCAGGAGCGTGACCAGGTCACCCCCATAGGCCACCTGTGCCAGCCCTTCGCGAAACGTCTGCCCGCCCACCGTATCCAGCACGACGTCGAAACCGCGACCGTCGGTGTAGGCCCGGATGGACTCCCCGGCGTCGGGCTGAGTGAGATCGACCACGTCACCGCCGAGGCCGGTCACCAGACGCCGGGCCTCCTCGCGTCGCACGAGCCCCAGGACCCGGGCCCCTGCCGCGCGCGCGATCTGCACGGCCATCTGTCCCACCCCACCCGCGGCGGCATGCACCAGCACCGTCTGGCCACGCTGCAGGTCGGCCCGCTCGAACAACGCCTCCCAGGCGGTCAGCCAGGCCAATGGCAGGGCCGCAGCCTGCAGGTCGGTCACCGCGGCCGGCACGGGGACGACAGCCGCCTCGGGGACCACCACCTGCTCGGCATAGGTACCCGGGCTCGCGCCCACACCACCAAAGCAGAAGGCCACACGCTGCCGCGGACGCACATGGCGCACACCGCTGGCGCAGGACTCGACCACGCCGACACCGTCACAGCCGGGCGTGTTACGCGGCGCCCCGGGGACCAGCATGCCGCGCGCCCGAACCTTGGTATCGACGGGGTTCACGCCGGCCGCCAACAGGCGGACCTTCACCTCATCGGACCCCGCCAGCTCGGGCTCGGGGACTTCTCTCAGCTGCAGGACATCAGCCTCACCGGGCTCGTCGAAAACGATCGCTCGCATCGGCGACTCCTCGTGTTTGAACATGCCTTGTGGATTTCGATACCGCTTCGGGAGGCTTTGCCAGCGGCGCGCTAGAGCCCGATCCCAATGCCGATCCCGAAACGCACGCCCGACGACGGTCGCGGCGGCTCCGGGTCCGGCCACAGATGCGCAGAGTAGGCATCCAGCAGTGGGAAGACATACGCGAGCTCGCCAATCGATCCCTCCTCGGTTCCCGATACCGTGCCTACCGCCGTGATCCGCCGCCCCGGGCGGTAGTCGACCGGATCGGCAAAACCATCGACCTTGAGGCGAAAACGCCCCGTATTAGCCTGCCGCGTCTGGGGCTCCTGACGCTGCAAGGGATAGCTGACCACTTCGATCACCGTGCTGTCCGGCCGGTTGTCGACTCGGGCGATGATTCCGCCCCAGACCTGATCCTCGGCCGGCAGGTTATCGGCCGTCACGCTGCGGGGGGGCACGGGGTCACCCACCGCGTCAGGGATTTCCAGCGGACCGGGGGCACAGCCGGCCAGCACCACCACCATCACCAGCGCCAGGCTGAAGATCGCGGCACGCCAGGTGTTACCAGTACCAGGGATCATATCGCCAGGGGTCGTAACGCCAGTGGTAGGGATGCGGCCGCCAGTAGGGCCCCATATAGCCGGGTGGGCCCCATGGGTCGTAGTAATACGGGTCGCGAGGCGGCGGACGCTTGGCCCACAGGTGCACCGTCTCCGCATCAATGCGGACAAAGCGGTAGTCAAACTCGCCAATCGAGCCTTCCTCGATTCCGTCGATCCGGCCACGCACGGTCACTTCGCGCCCCGTCCCGTATACCTGGGGGTCGAGGAAATCGTCGATATAGGCGCGAAAACGTCCCTCTGACTGGTCGACCTCGCGCGGACGCGCCTCGCGGCTGAGCGGACGCGCCACAATCTCGAGCCGGGTACCGTCCCGAGTATTCTCGACGTCCGCGATCACACCCCCCCACACCACCTCCTGACCCTGCACCGCCTCGGGGTCGGCCAGGACGTCGGCACGCGCGAGCGGCTCCTCGGGTAGCGGCCCGACCCCTTCGGGGATACTGGCGCAGCCCACGACCAACCCGCCGAGCAGCAACACGGCCAGCAGAGAAAATTGGCGGCATGGGTTCATGTCCGTTAGGACCGTTCAGAGCACGGCAAGGTTCGCACTACTCCGGGACTGGCGCACAAAGCGCCTCGACATCCACGACCTCGTGCTGGGCGGCCTCCACGGCCTGCAACAGGTCTTCGGGCTCCAGCCCGACCGTCTCCCAGACATCCGCACTCACCGGCGGCGCGTCGGCCCAGTCGCGCGAGTCGATCTCGGCCAGGTGGGCCCCCGTATTGGCGAGGTGCACCAGCGCCACCGCCAGGCGATGCGCCTCGGGAGCTGACTGCGGATGATGATGCCCGGCCACACAGGCAACCAGCCCCTCCGGCAGCCCCCAGTGGGCTGCCAGGGCCTCGCCCAGCTCCGCGTGGTCAAACCCGAGCTGCTCGCGCTCGGCGTCCTGCGGGTTCAAGCCGTCCCCGATGTCCAGACTGGATAGAAACGCGCGATGCGCCGCCTCCGGCGACTGGGTGAACAGCAAGAGCTTGCCCAGATCATGCAACAGCCCGGCAAGAAACACGCTGCCGGCCTGGCGGGGCAGAACCCGGTCGGCCAGATGACGGGCAATCACGGCACAGTAGGCGGAGTGGCGCCAGAACACCTCCAGCGGAAGACGTTCCTGGTCGGGAATGTTGCTGGTGGCGCGTGTAATTGCGCCCGCGACCACCAGACGCTGGAGGGTATCCCGCCCCAGAAGGTTCACCGCCCGTTCGACTGTATCCACAGTGCGGGCCTGTGCGTAGACAGGGCTGTTGGCCAGGCGCAGGACCAGCGCCACCAGGCCGGGGTCACGCCCGAGACTACTGGCGATCTGTCCCGCTGTGCTGGTGTCATCCTCCAGCAGGCGCGCCACGTCGAACACGACCTGCGGCATCGCCAGCAGCTTGTCAGCCGACTGGACGCGGGCCTCGAGGCTTTCCTTTGCGTGCATCTCCGACATCCAGGCGCTCCATCACAGGGCCGCACGCCCCGCTGCCCCCTACTGTAACCCCACGTTTCCCGCCAGGGAAACGAAGGGCAGGAAAAACGCGGCAGCACGAACCATAATCAGAACCCCCAGTCATTATTGGGTGCTTGTCCCCAAACAGCGGAGTTTCTGCCATGGCATTGCGTCTGACGGTTGCGCTATTCGCTTTCACTCTCCCCGGCCTGGCTCTGGCCGGCATCCAGACCGAGGAGGTCACCTACGAACACGACGGCGAGGAGATGACCGGCTATCTCGCCTACCCCGACAGCGACGGCCCCCACCCGGGCGTGTTGGTGGTCCATGAGTGGTGGGGTCACAACGAGTATGCCCGCGAGCGGGCCGAACAACTGGCACAGGAGGGCTATGCCGCGTTCGCTCTGGACATGTACGGCAGCGGCAAGAAGGCGGATCACCCGTCGGACGCCGGCGAGTTCGCCGGTCAGATCCGTGGCAACCGGGACCTCCTGATGGGCCGTTTTACCGCCGCGCATGACTGGCTCAAGGACCACGACGCCACGGCCGATCAGGCCCTGGCGGCGGTGGGCTACTGCTTCGGCGGCACAGTGGTGCTCGAGGCCGCACGCGCCGGAATGGATCTCGCGCTGGTCGCCAGCTTCCACGGCGCGCTGGAAACCGATCACCCGGCCGGTACGGGCGACGTCAAGGCCGAGGTGCTGGTCTTCAACGGTGCGGCCGACCCGATGGTGCCGCCGGAGCAGGTGGCCGACTTCCGCGAAGAAATGGACAACGCCGAGGCGACCTACACCTTCGTCGACTTCTCCGGTGTGGTGCACAGCTTCACCAACCCCAGGGCCGACGAAGTCGCCGAGAAATTCGACATGCCAGTGGGCTATGACGAACGGGCCGACCGCGACTCCTGGAAACACCTGCTCAGCGCCCTGGGGCGCATGTGATTCAGACTTCGACAAGCGTGTGAGTGTGGCGGGCCGCCGCCGGCCACACTCACCCCCATGAACCGCAACAACCAGACCGGTCAGAAATTGCGGAAGAAGATCAGGGTCCCCAATCCCACCACGATGGCGACCATCACCAGGATGGCCAGCTTCAGCCACCGCCACCCGCGCGATCGCGCCGGCCGACTACGACGGCCGCGAGACGAAGTGCGAGGGGCCGGTGCATCCGCCGCCAGGGACGGCCCGGACGGGACCGATTCGTTGGCCCGGGCCACCAGGGGCTCGTGCGGCTCGACGCGTGGAGAAGAGGTGTCGCGCTCTTCCCCCGCCGCAGGCGAAGTCGATTCCGGACTGGTCACCCCCTGCTCCAGTTCACGAACCCGGGCCCGCAGGGCCTGATTGCGCTCGCGCGCTTCTCTCAGCTCCTGCTCGCGCTGCGCCAGCCGCTCGCCAAGAGCCGAAGCGGAACCGTCCTGCTCCGAACAACGGGCCTCCAGGTCGGCACGGGCCCGCTCGGCCGCGGCCGCGCGTTCGCACTGCTGGTTGCGCTCCTTGCGCAATCGGGCCGCATCCTCCAGGGCCTGGTCCCGTTCCTTCTGTACCGTCTCGCGCAGCCGGTCGAGCTCCACCAGCTCGTGATCCAGACGGATATTCTCGTTCTCGAACTCGCGCACCCGGGCGCGTAACTTTTCGAGCTCCTCGAGCTGCTCGGGCGCGCCGGGTGTCGGTGCTTCTTCATCGGGGTCTTCGCCCGCGATCATCTCGGCTGCCTGGAGTTCGGCCAGCTGACCCTCGCTTTCTTCGGCTCGCTGCAAGGCGGCCGTTGCCTCGTCCCGGGCCTCGCTCAGCGCCGTGCGCAGGCGCTCGATCTCGCGCTGCGCCTCGCGCTCGTCGGCCGACTGCTGGCGAAGCATCAGTTCGCGGCGCAGCCGCTCCACTTCCTGTCGCAGGGCCTGGTCACCGCCGGCGGGGGCAAGCGGCAGCAGTTCATTGACTACCTCGCGCACGCGACCGGGGATGAAGGGCTTCATCAGCACGGCATTGGCGCCCAGTTGCAGCCATTCACGGCTGGCTTCCTCGTCGCTTTCCTGCCCGGTAATGATGACCACCGGCAGATCGGACGGGAGCCCTTCCACGCCATCTCGGATGCGCAACAGCAGGTCCTGACCGTCCAGGCCCGGCATGGACAGATCGGTCAGGACCAGGCCGATGTCGGCGTTGCGCTGCAGGAGTGACCAGGCCTCTTCGCCATCCGCCGCCTCGTAAACGACGCGCTCACCCTGCAGGATGCGCTGCAGGGCGATACGGATCACCTTGGAATCATCCACCACCAGTATGGCGGTGCGGGTCATTGGCGGTTGCTGTTCGGTCATGAAAGTCCCCCTGGGCACGTCGAGGCCACATATCCCTGCGTGGCCGGGCTCGAGCGCCCTTGAGCAGGTTACGCATGCGCCCGCCCCGACGCCAGCACACGGCACACCCCGACGCGAACCAGATCACGTTTTTGTACATCCACTCAGACGGGCTTCGACTTCCACTGGACCGCGTACAGGTCCCGCCGCCGATCGCGCAGGTTGCGCACCGAGCCGTGGTTGCGCAGCTCCTTGAGATTGTCGAGATCGAGATCGACAATCAGGGTCATCTCCGTGTTGGGGGTGGCCTCGGCCGCGACCGCGTCGTGGGGAAAGGCGAAATCAGACGGCGTAAACACCGCAGCCTGGGAATACTGCATGTCCATGTTCTCGACCCTGGGGAGATTGCCAACCGAGCCCGACATCACCACGTAGCACTCGTTCTCGATGGCGCGCGCCTGAGCGCAGCGACGCACCCGCAGGTAGGCGTTCTTGGTGTCGGTCCAGAACGGCACGAACAGGATCTGCAACCCCTTCTCGGCCATCACCCGCGGCAGCTCCGGAAATTCCACGTCATAGCAGATCAGGATGCCGATCTTGCCGAAGTCGGTGTCGAACACGTGCACCTCATCGCCGCCCTGCAGTCCCCAGTAGGCGACCTCGTCGGGGGTCACGTGCACCTTGTACTGGCGGTCCCAGGTTCCGTCACGCCGACACAGGTAGCAGACGTTGCGCAGGACCTCGTCGCTGTATTCGGGCATCGACCCGGCAACGATATTGATGTTGTAGGCAAGTGCCAGGCGCACCATCTCCTCGCGGATCTGCTCGGTGTATTCCGACAGGTGGCGCACCGCTTCGGCCGGGTACTCCTGGTTGAACGCACCCATCAGCGGACCATTGAAGAATTCCGGGAACAGCACGCAATCGGAGCGGTAACCCGAGACCGCATCCACGAAATACTCGACCTGCTGAAACAGGGAATCGAGGTCTGGCGTGGGACGCATCTGCCACTGAACCACGCCGATGCGCACATCCGAACGGCTTCCGCCGATCAGCTTCTCCTTCTCCTCGTAGTAGATGTTGAGCCACTCGATCAGCGTCGCAAAGGCGCCGGACTTCTCGTCGTCCGGGAGGTAGTTGGTGATGATCTTGCGAACGTGGAAATCATTGGCGAGCTGAAAGGTCAGGATGGGATCAGTGATCTCGTGGTTCTTGACCTTCTCCACATACTGCTGCGGGGTCAGCTCGTCCCGATATTGCTCATAGCCCGGAATGCGCCCCCCGGCCACGATCGCCCGCAGATTGAGCTTCTGGCACAGTTCCTTGCGCGCGTCATACAGACGCCGTCCGAGGCGCAGCCCGCGGTAACCGGGATGAACGAAGATATCGACCCCGTACAGGGTGTCGCCGTCCGGGTCATGGGTCGTCAGAAAACCGTTGCCGGTAATCTGCCAGTAGCTGTGCTGATCCCCAAAACGCTTGTACTCGACAATCAGGCTGATTGCCGCAGCCACCACCTTGCCGTTGTCCTCGATACAGATCTGGCCTTCGGGAAAGCGTGAGATCTGCGAGCGAAACTGGGCCTCGCTCCAGGCCCCGTCGAGGTCCTCGTACACCCGCTCCATGATCTCGCGGATATCGTCGTAGTCCTCCATACGCGTCGGCCGCAGCGTCAGGTGGTGCGGTGCGTTGGGGTCGGCATCTTGCTGATTGCTCACGCGTTGGCACTCCGTGGTGGTGGGACCATCCGCCGGCCGGCTCAGAAGACCCAGGCCAGCAGCAGCCAGAAGAAGACAAAGAACAAAAAGAAACCGGGGATCATGAACTGCAGCTCGCCGATCAGCCCCTCCCCGGCCGCCAGTGCGAACACCAGCATCACCAGCAGCGAGACGATCGCGGCGACCAGGGCAGCCATCGCCAGCCCCATACCATCGTCAAAGGTAGCGGCCACCCACCCGGACAGTCCGGGCAGGGTGACCGCCATGGCCAGTACGATCAACGCCACCAGCAGCGCGGCCAGGGCCGAGGTCCCCAGTAGGATGCGCAGGGCCAGGCGGCTGTCACGGTGATCACGGGAGTTCATGCAGCTGCCTCGCGACGATCCCGCACATAATCACGCACGCGGTGCGGGTCGGGGATCCCGGCCACCCGAAACTCCGGGTTGTCGCCAGTGGTATACACGGCAATCTCGCCCACCCGGAAGACCCGGTTCCAGAAGCTCTGGTCCACCTTCACAGTGCGGATCTGGCCGATATCCAGGTCCACATGGGACTTGCTGAGCAGCCCCTCTTCCAGATGCACCTGGTCGGCGTCGATGCGCAGACGCACCGACCGCGTCTGCAGATACCACCACAGCAGAATCAGGAGCCCCAGACCAAAGGCCGCGATCAGCAGAACACTGAAAACGAAACCAAACGGGTGGTTGCGAAACATCGCCGGACGGGCGTCGATCGCGGGGGCACGACTGGTCATGGGACCTCCGGTTCGCGGACAGTACCGACAGTGTGCCAGATGGCATGCCTGACGCGGATATCGCCAGAGGATGCTGTCGCGCCAATGAGCAAACGCGGCGTTTGTATCAGGCCGGACGGCTCATGTTCTTGCCGTAGAAGATCTCCATCATCTCGTGCTTGAGCAGCTTGGCGATGCGCTTGGCCTCCCGGGCCGAGTAGTCGTCCTTGCCCAGGCCGAACAGGTAGTTGTCGAGGTCGAAGTCCTTCAGCACCATCTTGGTGTGGAACAGGTACTCCTGGTACACGTTCACGTCCACCATCTGGTACTTGTCCTTGGTATCGCGCGAGAGGAAGTCCTGGATGGAGTTGATCTTGTGGTCGATAAAGTGCTTCTTGCCACGCACGTCGCGGGTAAAACCGCGCACTCGATAGTCCATGATCACAATATCCGACTCGAAGCTGTGAATCAGGTAGTTCAGGGCACGCAGCGGCGAGATGCGCCCGCAGGTGGACACATCGATATCCGCGCGAAAGGTCGCGATCCCGCCCTCCGGGTGGGACTCCGGATACGTGTGGACCGTAATATGGCTCTTGTCGAGGTGGCCGACCACCGTTTCCGGCAGCGGGCCTGGGCCCTCGGTATACCCGATCTTCTCGGTGGCCACCGGCTCTTCCGAGATCAGCATGGTGACCGAGGCGCCCTGAGGATCATAGTCCTGGCGCGAGATATCCAGGATGTTGGCTCCGATCAGATGAGCCACGTCGGACAGAATCTGGGTGAGACGCTGGGCGTTGTAGGCCTCGTCGATGTACGCGATGTACTCGTCTCGATGGCGTTCGCCGGAGGCGTAGCAGATATCGTAGATATTGAAGCTCAGGCTCTTGGTCAGGTTATTGAACCCGTGGAGCTTGATCTGCTTCTTGTGGCGGGGCATGGCGTTTCCTCTTGCCCGGGACGCAGGGAACGGCGGATTGTAGACGTCCCGGCCCGTCAGGGAAACACGCCGTCCCCGCTAGTGAAAATTTCCGGCGTCCCACCCGGACGCTCAGCGCGGGGCGGGACCCTCGACAATCTCGAAGTCGTGGGTAACCCTGGCCGCGGCCCCGAGCATCAGCGAGGCCGAGCAGTATTTCTCCGCGGACAGTTCCACCGCGCGGCCCACCTGCTTCTCCGACAGACCATGGCCATACACCCGAAAGTGCACGTGGATGTCGGTAAACACCTTGGGCACCGTCTCCGCCCGCGTGCCGTCCACCGTGACCTCGCAGTCGAGGACCTCCTGGCGCCCCTTCTTGAGCATTGCCACGACATCGAAACTGGTACACCCACCCAGCCCCAGTAACAACATCTCCATCGGGCGGGCCCCGAGGTTTCGCCCGCCGGCATCCGGGGGGCCATCCATCACCACCGCATGCCCACTGCCGGTCTCGCCGACAAACGCCACCTGTTCCAGCCACTTCACCCTGACCCGCATAAGCGTCTCCTTTTACCCACAAATTCCGGCCTTTTGGAAGGCCTTGTGTGGCCTATACTCAACAAAACATGCACAAACTTTGAGACGACAAGCACAGAACAGAACCCGGGTCAGCGCATTTTGTGACTCGATCCCGACACCCGGGTCCCGCTTGTGGAGGGCTGGATTACACTGAAACCCGTCCCCACTACGCGAGACGTGAGAAGCCATGGATGCCATGACCATGAATAACCCGTTCGTCTATCGCCCGGCGCAACCGTCGCCGGCACTTGAGCGCTTTCTCGGCTACTGCCACCGCCGGCACTACCGCAAGCGCACGACGATCATTCATTCCGGTACGGTACCGGATACGCTGTATTACGTCGTCAGCGGATCCGTTTCGGTGCTGGGCGAGAACAACGGTCACGAACTCGTCCTGGCCTACCTGAACAAGGGCGAATTCTTCGGCGAACTCGGCATGTTCGAGGATGACCCGCGTTCGGCCACGGTCGTCACCCGCGAGGATACCGAGACCGCCGAGATCCCCTATACCCAGTTCCGCGAGATCGTGCAGCGCGACCCGGAGATCCTGATGCTGCTGACCAGCCAGATCGCCACCCGCCTGCGCCAGACCTCGCGCAAGGTGATGGACCTGGCCTTTGTCGACGTTACCGGCCGCATTGCCCACACCCTGCTGGATCTGGCACGCCAGCCCGACGCGATGACCCACCCGGACGGCATGCAGCTGCGCATCACCCGTCAGGAGATCGCGCGCATCGTCGGCTGCTCGCGCGAAATGGCCGGACGCGTCCTGAAGGACCTGGAGGAACGCGGGCTGATCACCGCCCACGGCAAGACCATCGTCGTGTTCGGCACCCGCTGAACGGCATCCTGGCAAGAGCCTGCCCGCAGCGAACGCGGGCGGGCGCCTCGCCCGCGGGTTCAGTCCTCGCCGCGGAACAGCCGGCCCAGCGCCAGCCCCGGATCCTCGGTGCGCATGAAGGCCTCGCCCACCAGGAAGGCATTCACCCCCGCCTCCTGCATGCGCGCCACATCCTCGCGGGTATGGATGCCGCTCTCGGTGACCAGTAGTGCCGAGTCCGGCACCTGGCCCTTCAGCTCCAACGTGGTCTCCAGCCGCGTCTCGAAGCTGCGCAGGTCGCGGTTGTTGATGCCGATCAGGTCCGCGCCGATGTTCTTCGCGCGCTCGAGCTCCTCGGCATCGTGCACCTCGACCAGGGCATCCATGCCCAGCTCGCGGGTCAGGAAGTACAGCTCGTGCAGCGCGGTGTCATCCAGCGCGGCGGCGATCAGCAGCACGCAGTCCGCCCCCAGCACCCGCGCCTCGTAGACCTGATAGAGGTCGATCACGAAGTCCTTGCGCAGAATCGGCAGCTTGCAGGCCACGCGCGCATCGCGCAGATCCCCGTCACGCCCCTTGAAGAAGTCCACGTCGGTCAGCACCGACAGGCAGGTGGCTCCGTGTTCCTCGTAGCTGCGGGCAAAGGCCTCGGGGTTGAAGTTCGGGCTGATCTGCCCCTGGCTGGGGCTGGCCTTCTTGATCTCCGCGATCACGGCCGCGCGCCCGGCATCGATATCGCGTTGCAGCGCCGCCCGGAACCCGCGCGGCTCCGGAGCCGAGCCCATCCAGCCACGCAGCTCGCGCAACGGCCAGAAGGCCTCGCGTTCCTTCAGCTCCTCGCGCTTGCGCTCGAGGATCCGCTTGAGGATGTCCGGGACGTCGTTCATCAGATTCCTGCTCCTTGATTGGTCAATCGTGCACTGGTCGCCTGCAGCCGCTCCAGGCGCTCGCGGGCGGCACCCGAATCGATCGCCGCGGCCGCGCGGCCAACACCCGCGGCCAGCGACTCGGCGCCACCCCCGGCGTAGATCGCGGCCCCGGCGTTCAGCAGGACGATGTCGCGGGCCGCGCCGACCTGCCCCTCCAGCACCCCGCGCAGCATCGCGGCCGAGGCCTCCACGCTGTCGACCCGGATCGCATCCAGCCCGCTCCGTGTCAGCCCGAAGTCCTCGGGCACGATGGTGTACTCCTCGATCACACCATCCTTCAGCTCCGCCACACGCGTCGGGGCGCCGATGCTGATCTCGTCCAGCCCGTCCTCGGCGTGCACCACCAGCACGTGCTCGCTGCCCAGCCCCTTCAGGGCCTCGGCCAGCGGACGCACCCAGGCTTCGGAGAACACGCCCAGCACCTGATTCGGCGCCCCGGCGGGATTGGTCAGCGGGCCCAGCACGTTGAACAGTGTGCGCACGCCAAGTTCCTTGCGCGGGCCGATCGCGTGCTTCATCGCGCCATGATGGGCCGGGGCAAACAGGAAGCCCACGCCGACCTCCTCGATGCAGGACCCGACCGCCTCCGGCGACAGCCCGAGATGAATCCCCAGGTGCTCCAGTACGTCCGCGGAGCCGGACTTCGACGACACCGAACGGTTGCCGTGCTTGGCCACCCGCACGCCACCGGCCGCCGCAACCAGCGCCGAGGCGGTCGAGATATTGAAGGTGCCCGAGGCATCGCCGCCGGTGCCGCAGGTATCGACCAGCCCGGTCCGCGGTACATCCACGCGCGTCGCCAGCTCGCGCATCACGCCGGCCGCCGCACGAATCTCCTCGATGGTCTCGCCCTTCATGCGCAGGGCCACCAGCAGCCCGCCAATCTGGGCGTCGGTGGCCTCGCCGGTCATCACCGCCTGCATTACGGCGGTCATGGCCGCCTCATCCAGGTTCTGACGTTCGATCAGGGCCGCTATGGCTTGCTGCACGGTCACAGGGCTGCTCCTGTCGGGGAATCGGGAGCGCTAGTGTAACGCCCGCTCCCGCGCGGCACGAACCAGGGAAACACCGATTAGCGTTTCCCTAACCCCCCGCCGAACCAGACGAATGCAGCAAAGAGCCAGATGACCGCCGCACCGGCGACCAGGTGCAACAGGACGTCATCCAGCCAGTCGACCACGAAGAGCGTGAGCAGGGCCGCAAACCCGAGCTGGATAAAGGCCTGCATCGCCGAGGCCATGCCGCGCGCGCCCGGATAGCAGTCCAGCGCCAGCAGGGTCAGCGAGGGCATCCCCAGGGCCAGGGCGAAGCTGTACAGGGCAAACGGCAGGGTCACCGCCGCCACCGACGGTTCCGGGGCCAGCGCCGCCCAGCCCACCAGCGCCAGTGAAATCCCGGTGAGCAACAAGCCGATGCGGACCGTGACCTCGGGCGCCACGCGCCCGGCGCTCCAGCCGGAGGCCACGCCCCCCAGCATCAGCCCCACCACCATGGGCGCGAACAGCCACCAGAAATCGCGCTCGCCGCCTCCGAGATGCACATAGATCAGCGCAGGCGAGGCCGCGACGAACAGGAACTTGGCCCCGAACAGGGTGGTATGCACCAGCACCGGCTGCAGGAACTGCACATTGCGCAGCGTGCCCGTATAGCGCCCGAGCACCAGCCGCGGCCGGCTGGACACGCGCCCGACCGGGGGCAGGGTCTCCGGCAGCCAGAGACGCGCGGCCAGCAGCAGCACGACCCCGTAGAGCACCAGGAACGCAAACACCGAGCGCCACCCGAATGCGGATTGCAGATAGCCGCCCAGGATGGGGGCGATCGCAGGCCCCATCGCGAACATGATCGTCACAATCGCGAATACGCGCCGCGCATCGATGGGGTCGAAACGGTCGCGCACCAGGGCACGGCTCACCACCACCCCGGCCGCCGCCGCGAAGCCCTGACCGATACGCAGCCCGATCACCTGCCAGTATTCCACCGCCACCACCAGTAGCGCGGATGTCGCGACGTAGGCCACCAGCGCCCACAGCACGACCGGACGCCGGCCAAAGGCATCCGACAGCGGCCCGGCCACCAGGGTGGCCAGGGCAAACGCGACCAGATAGGAGGACAGCGTCGCCTGCATCGCCGCACCGTCGACGGACAGGTCCGCGGCCATCGCCGGGAACGACGGCAGGTAGGTATCCAGCGAGAACGGCGCCAGCAGCGCCAGAGGTGCGACCAGCAGCGCGAAGCGCAGCCGCGTCCGTTGATGCGGCGTCACGCCGGTTGCGGCAGGCGGCGCAGGAAGTTGTCGAGGAGCTCGTGCCCCTGCCGGGTCAGGATGGATTCGGGGTGGAACTGCACGCCCTCGACGTCCAGTTCACGGTGGCGCAGGCCCATGATCTCGTCGCGGGTGCCATCCTCGCGCTCGGTCCAGGCGGTGACCTCCAGGCAATCGGGCAGCGAGGCCGACTCCACCACCAGGGAGTGATAGCGCGTGGCCTCCAGCGGGTTCTCGAGGCCCGCAAAGACTCCCACCCCGGTGTGATGCACCGGGGAGGTCTTGCCGTGCATGATCTCGCGGGCCCGCACCACGCGCCCGCCGAACACCTGACCAATCGCCTGATGCCCGAGGCAGACCCCGAAGATCGGGATCTGCCCGGCAAAGCGGCGGATCACCTCCATGGACACACCCGCCTCGTTCGGAGTGCAGGGCCCGGGCGAGATCATGATCCCGGCAGGCGCCAGGTCGGTGACCTGGTCGGGTGTGATCTGGTCGTTGCGGTGCACCTCGACCTCCGCCCCCAACTCGCCCAGGTACTGGACCAGATTGAAGGTGAACGAGTCGTAGTTGTCGATCATCAGGATCATGCCGGGAGTCCCTCCGCCGCACCGGACCGGTACAGATCGCAGACTAGCGCGAGTGCGCCCGGCGTGCCCGACAACCGCGCTCGCGCTGCCCGTTCTGCACCGGTCATCACGTCCTCAGCCACGGTGCCTGCGCGGCCCCAGTCCGCCCAACGCCAGCTCGGCCGCGCGCACGACCGCGCGCCCCTTGTTCAGGGTCTCCTGCCACTCGTTCTCGGGCACCGAGTCGTGCACCACCCCGGCGCCGGCCTGAATGTGCAGCTCACCGTCGTGCAGTACGGCCGTGCGGATCGCGATCGCGGTGTCCATGTTGCCGGACCAGGAGAGGTAGCCGACCGCCCCGGAATACGGCCCGCGCTTGACCGGCTCCAGCTCGTCGATGATCTCCAGCGCGCGGATCTTCGGCGCGCCGGAGACCGTGCCGGCCGGAAAGGTCGCGCGCAGCACGTCCATCGGCGAGTGTCCCGGGGCGAGTTGGCCCTCCACGTTGGAGACGATGTGCATCACGTGCGAATAGCGCTCGATGGTCATGGTGTCGGTCACCTCCACCGAGCCGATCTCGCAGACCCGCCCGACGTCGTTGCGCCCGAGATCGATCAGCATCAGGTGCTCGGCGCACTCCTTCGGGTCCGCCAGCAGCTCGACCTCCAGCGCGCGGTCTTCCTCCTCGGTACGCCCGCGCGGGCGGGTGCCGGCGATCGGGCGCACGGTCACGCGGTCGTCCTCCAGCCGCACCAGGATCTCCGGCGAGGCCCCGACCACGTGGTGGTCGTCCAGGTCCAGGTAGTACATGTAGGGCGACGGGTTCAGCGCCCGCAACGCGCGGTAGAGGTTCAGCGGTGGCGCCGAGAACGGGACGCTCATGCGCTGCGCCAGCACCACCTGCATCACGTCGCCGTCCATGATGTATTCCTGCGCCCGCGCCACGGCCGCCTGGAAGCCCTCGGCCGACCAGCCCGGCACATACTCCGGCACCGCGTGCGGGTGCGGTGGGTCTCCCGGCGGCACCAGCGGCTCGCCGATCCGGCTCTCCAGCTCGTCGAGGCGTTCCGCGGCCACGACCTGCCCGTCGGGGCGCGAGGTATCGGCATGCACCACCAGATACAGCCGCCCGGAGAGGTTGTCGTAGACCACGACCTCCTCCGAAACCATCAGCAGGATATCTGGCAGCCCCAGCGCATCGGGCTTTTCCGGGCCCTCCAGGCGCGGCTCGATCAGGCGCACGGTCTCGAAGCCGAAGTAGCCGACCAGGCCACCGGTGAAGCGCGGCAGGCCCGGCAGTTCGGCGACCTTGAAGCGCGCCTGGTAGGCCTCGATCCAGGCCAGCGGATCGGTCTCGGTGGTCTGCTCGACCACCTTGCCGTCGGTCTCCACCGTGATGTCGTGGCCGTGCACCCGCACCCGGGTCCGCGCCGGCAGGCCGATGAAGGAGTAGCGACCCCAGCGCTCCCCGCCCTGCACCGACTCGAACAGGTAGGAATACGGCCGGTTAGCCAGCTTCAGGAAGATGGACAGGGGCGTCTCGAGATCCGCCAGGACCTCGCGCACCAGCGGGATGCGGTTATAGCCCTCGCGGGCCAGTGCGTCGAACTGTTCGGGGGTCATCACAAGGGTTCCTGACAAGAGAGGGGCAGACGGCGCGGCAGATCAGTCGCCGTTTCGCCATCGCCCCGCTGTCCGGTCCATTGCGATCATGTCAGGCCGCCCGGGCGGGCAGCAGCTCCGGCAGTTCGTCCAGCCGGTCGAGCACCGCATCCGGGTGTTCGTCGCGGATATCAAAGCCGTGATTGTAGCCGTAGGTCATGCAGACGATCTGGAAGCCGGCCGCGCGTGCCGCCTTCACGTCGCTCTTCGAGTCCCCGACCATCAGCGATTCGGAGGGCTCGACACCCAACTCCCTGGCCGCGTGCAGCAGTGGCGCCGGGTCAGGTTTCTTCTGCGGCAGGGCGTCGCCGGCGACCACGATCTCGAAGTCGTCGAGGATGCCCTTTTCGCGCAGTAGCGGCACGGTGAAGCGCTCGGCCTTGTTGGTCACGCAGCCCAGGCGGTAACCGGCGGCCTTCAGCTGATCCAGCCCCTCGCGCACCCCCGGATACAGCGGCGAGCGCCCGGCGGTGTTCTCCTGGTAGATGCGCATGAATACCGGCAGTGCCCGCTCGAAGGCCTCCGGGTCCGGCTCGCCGTCGAGCGCATTGAGCAGCGCCCGCTTGACCAGCCGTTCCACGCCGTTGCCGACCCAGTTGCGCACGGCCGCCTCGCCGCGCTCGGGCAGACCCAGCTCGCGCATCATGGCATCCACGCTATAGGCCAGGTCCGGCACGCTGTCGATCAGCGTGCCGTCCAGGTCAATCAGGATCATGCGGGGGCGCTTCAGGGACATCCCGGTCTCCGGACGAATCAGGCCTTGGCCATCTCGTCGCGCATCTGCTGGATGATGCTGTTGTAGCGGTTCGCGTCGGCATCGCTGCCGGCACCGAAGATCGCGGAACCGGCGACGAAGGTATCGGCCCCCGCGGCCTTGATCTCGCGGATATTGTCAGCCTTCACGCCGCCGTCGATCTCGAGGCGGATGTCACGCCCGGAGGCGTCGATCATCTTGCGCGCCTCGCGCAGCTTGTCGAGGGTGGCCGGGATGAACTTCTGGCCGCCAAAGCCCGGGTTCACCGACATCAGCAGGACCATGTCGACCTTGTCCATCACGTAGTCGAGATAGGACAGCGGGGTCGCCGGATTGAACACCAGACCCGCCTTGCAGCCCTCGGAGTGGATCAACTGCAGGGTGCGGTCGATATGGTCGGAGGCCTCCGGGTGGAAGGTGATGTAGCTGGCGCCGGCCTGGGCGAAGTCCGGGATGATACGGTCCACCGGCTTGACCATCAGGTGGACGTCGATCGGCGCAGTCACGCCGTGCTTGCGCAGGGCATCGCAGACCAGCGGACCGATGGTCAGGTTCGGCACGTAGTGGTTGTCCATCACGTCGAAGTGGACGATGTCCGCGCCGGAGGCCAGGACGTTGTCGACTTCCTCGCCCAGGCGGGCGAAGTCGGCGGACAGGATGGACGGGGCAATGAAATCGGGTTGTGCCATGGGAAGCCTCGCAGGAATCTCTGGGATAGCGGGACCGACCATCGGCCACGCTCTCGGAACCGCGGAACTTTACCGGATGCCGCCATGGCAGGCAAAAGGCGACGCATGCGACAGGCCCTCCAACGCAAACGGGCCGGGGAAACCCCGGCCCGTCGGCTTGCCGCTTCGCGGTTGCCGAATCAGTTGAATTCGGTCTCGATGAAGGCGGCCACATTGGCGATATCGTCATCGCTCAGCGCCTGGGCATGCGGGCGCATCAGACCGGTATGGGAACCGATCTCTTCACCGGCGCGGTAGCGCTCGAGCTTGTCGGTCACGTACTCGGCGTCACGACCGGCCAGCGCGGGGAAGATCGCCTGGCCCTTGCCTTCGGCCCCATGGCAGCTCAGGCAGGTAGACTGGTACTTGGACTGGCCAGCCTGGATGTCGGTCGCCTGCGCGGCGGACGACAGCATCAGCACACTTCCTGCAATCCCGGCCAGAACGAACAGCTTGGTTTTCATTGTTGTGGTCTCCTCGTTTGCAGCTCACCAACGGGGTTGCACCCCATCGTGAAGCGAACGTTAGCAGGGCTTCCCTGAATGGTGCATTAACATAAAAGCAAATGGGGGCATACGGACACCCGGACGCTCGACGATCAGCGTCCGTGCACGTAGCGCTCGTCCGACCAGGTCGCCAACCACTCCGGACGCACCATCACCAGGCCGGTGACCACCATGCCGTTGAGGACGGCCTCGGGCAGTACGAGCAGGGCCAGATAACGCACGTAATCGCGATAGATATCGTCCCAGGCCAGGTCGGTGAACAGCCCGTAGATCACCGCCGAGGCCAGCACCGTGGCGGCCACCGTCAGGGCCCCGCCAAGGAACGCGACGCCATACAGGTAGATGAACATGTGGCGTGGCAGCCAGGCCTCGGTCGCCCGCAGCAGCCCCCAGGTCAGGGCCACCGGCAGCACGCCCGCCAGCAACACCGTCAGCGGAAAGGCCGAGAGTGGCACCGCCCCCAGCAGGGCCAGCCCCGCCACCACCAGAAACACCATCAGGATCGCCAGCTGCCAGCCAAACATCAGCGTGATCGTGGCCATGCCGAGAAAATGCAGCGCCAGACCCTCCAGGGCCTGCGCGCGCAGCCCCCAGATCAGCAGCAGACACAGCGTGGCGATCACAAAGAGCTGCGTTCGCCCGGGGACAAAGAAGGCCTCCCAGGGCATGCGCCGCAGCATGATCAGCAGCCCCGCCCCCAGCAGGAGGGCGGACAGCACGCGGAGCGCAACCGGGAGTTCGCCCGCCCCCTCGACCATGGTCAGTCGGGCTCGCGTTCGGCGGCCGCGACGGTGTACTCGCGGCCCTGCTTGACCTTGTCGTAGTTGCCGAACACTTCCTTGAACCCCTTCTCGATAAAACGCCGCAACCCGGTAATGGTTACGACATAGATGCGACCACCGGGGTTCATCTGCTCGTGGGCATCGAGCAGATAGGTGTAAAGCATCTCCCGCCCTACCTTGGCCGGCAGATTGGACGCCACGAGATCGAAGCGGCGCTCGCGGATCTGGGCGAAGCCGTTGCTGGTCACGCACTCGACGTTGGTAATGCCGTTGAGCTCGGCGTTGCGCCGGCTGTACTCGACCGCGAGAAAATTGGTGTCCACCAGCGTCGTCGTGCCCTGCGGCGCCTTGCGCGCCAGGGTCAGGCCGATCGGGCCATAGCCGCAGCCCAGATCCAGGCAATCGTCATCCGGGCGCACCTCGATGCGATCCAGCAGCATGCGCGTGCCATCGTCGATCCGGCGCGGCGAAAAAAGCCCCCAGGTCGTTCGAAAGCGCAGGGACTCGCCCGCCAGGGTATCGGCGAATTCGAGGTCGCGCTTGAGCTCCGCCTGACGCGCACGCCGCGAACGGGCATCGGGGAACGCCTCGGTCACGTGGTCACCCCGGCCGCCCGCGCCAGGTCCTGCCAAAGCCCCTCGGCGGTGGACGCCGGGGCCATCGCATCGTCCTCGCCGGGCAGACCCAGCACGCTCAGGTGTCCCATCTTGCGCCCCGCCCGCGCCTCGCTCTTGCCGTACAGATGCAGACGCGCACGCCCGGCCTCCAGCGCACCGGACCAGTCCGGGCTGCCGTCCGCGGGCCACAGGTCCCCCAGCAGATTGACCATCGCCACCGGGGCCGTCAGGCGCGCCGGGGCCAACCCCAGACCGCAAACCGCGCGCACCTGCTGCTCGAACTGGGACACGGTGCAGGCGTCCAGCGTGTAATGGCCGGTGTTGTGCGGGCGCGGGGCGATCTCGTTGACCAGCAGCTCTCCCCCCATCGTCAGGAAGAACTCGACCGCCAGCACGCCACAATAGTCGAGGCGATCGGCAATCAACTGCGCGATCGCCACCGCGCGCCCGGACAGGTCCGTGTCGACACGCGCCGGCACCCGGCTCAGGTGCAGGATGCCGTCTCGATGCACGTTTTCGGATACCGGGAAGGCCTCACTGCGACCGTCGAAGGTGCGCGCCACCACCACCGACAGTTCACGCTCCAGCTGCACCCGTTCCTCGAGCACACAGTCCACGCCACCGAGCTCCGCGTGCGCGGCCGCCAGATCGCCCATGTGATCCATCGGGCGCTGTCCCTTGCCGTCGTACCCCAGCCGGGCGGTCTTCAGGAGCGCCGGGAAGGACGGTGCACCGGAGGCGTCCTCGCCACCATCGCCGCCGGCCGTCACCGGGCGCCAGGGCGCAACCGCTACCCCGATCTCGGCGAGAAAGCGCTTCTCCTCCAGCCGGTCCTGGGCCACGCCCAGCGCGCAAAGACCGGGGCGCAGACAGGCATTGGCCTCCAGCCATTCCAGTGCCGGGCGCGGGATGTTCTCGAACTCGCAGGTAATCACCGCGCACTGGCCGGCCAGGGCCGACAGCGTCTCCGCATCCTCGTAGGGCTGGCAAAGATGGCGTGTTGCGACCTGTCCGGCGGGGCTGTGCGGGTCGGGGTCCAGCACCCAGACCGCATAGCCCATCTCGCGCGCGGCCCGCACAAAGTAGCGACCGAGCTGCCCGCCGCCGAGCAGCCCCAGGGTGGCGGGAGGCAGGATCATGATGCGGCCGGCGGCAGGATCTGGTTAAGCACCGTATCGCGCTGCGCGCGCCGGAAGGCGTCCAGCCGTTCGCACAGAGCGGGGTCGGAGTTCGCGAGCATCGCGGCGGCAAACAAGGCCGCATTGGCCGCGCCGGCCTCGCCAATGGCGAAGGTCGCGACCGGGATCCCCTTCGGCATCTGCACGATCGACAGCAGCGAGTCCTGCCCCTTCAGGTGGCGCGAAGCGACCGGCACGCCGAGCACCGGCACCGAGGTCTTGGCGGCCAGCATCCCGGGCAGATGCGCGGCGCCCCCGGCCCCGGCAATGATCGCGGCCAGACCGCGTTCGCGGGCCTGTTCGGCGTACTCGAAAAGGAGATCCGGGGTGCGGTGGGCGGAGACCACCCGAGCCTCACAGGGGACGCCCAGTTCTTCCAGCACGTCCACTGCGCATTCCATCGTCGCCCAGTCGGAGGTACTGCCCATCACCACACCCACGCGTGGGGTAGTCTTGTCGTTGTTGCCCGTCATGGACGGAACCTTAGCCGCCCCGCCCCGGGGCGACAAGCCCGCGATGCGGCCGAATCCTCACGGCGCCGGGCTGACACCGGTCGACCGCCCCCTCGGGTGCCGCTCATCTCAGCTCCGCCAGCAACTGGCGGATCATGCGCTCGGCCTGGGAACCATAGCCCCCGCCAAACAGGTGATCGTGATTCAGGATGTGGTAGAGGTTGTAGAGCGTCTTGCGCACCGGGTAGCCGGTGTCGACCGGACGCATCTCCTCGTAGGCGTCGAAGAAGTCCTGCCCGGGATGGCCGAACAGCTCCATCATCGCCAGATCCGCCTCCGGATCCCCGTAGTAGACGGCCGGATCGAACAGCACGGCCGTACCATCGGACTGGAAGCCCCAGTTACCGCTCCACAGGTCCCCGTGCAGCAGTGAAGGCTCGGGGCGGTAGTCGCTGAAGAACCCGCCCAGATTCGCTTCCAGGGACTCCAGCGCCTGGATCAGCGAATGCGCGGCCCCGCGCTCACGCGCCAGACCCCGCTGGAAGCCGAGGCGCTCGTCGCGATAGAACGATACCCAGTCCTCGTGCTGGCGGTTCGACTGCGGTGTCGAGCCGATGTAGTTGTCGTGATCCAGCCCGAAGCGCGCCGCCGTCTTCATGTGCATGTCGGCCACCCCGTGCCCCAGCGCGACCCCGTCGCGCCGCCCCCCCAGGTCCAGCTCCTCCAACACGATAAAGCACACCTCCCCGGCCTTGCCCGTACCGATCACCGCCGGGATCCGCACTCGTTCGCAGCGGGCCAGTTCCTCCAGCCCGCGCGCCTCGGCCGCAAACATCGCCTCGGCCATGGCGCCACGATTGAGTTTCACGAAATAGGTCCGGCCATCGGTCCCGGTCACGCGCTGGGCCTGGTTGATCGAACCCCCGGAACAGGCCTGGCTTCCTGTCGGCTCGAACGCGCTTGCGGTATGGTCCGTGATGCACTGGGCCACCGCCGCCGTGATGGCGTCGGGGCCCGCAGAGTCCAATCGGTTCATCCTCGGTATCCGGCTTGCTGATCAACGTGCAGGTTAACGGTTGCCGCGGGATTCGTCAGGAGACCTACCCCATGGCTTTTCGCAAACTCGAGCCGCTGTGCGACAAGATCGGTGCCGACCGCATCCGCGCGGTCATCGACGACTTCTATCGCCGCCTGTCCAGCGACCCGGAGATCGGGCACCACTTCGAACGCATCCAGGACTTCGAGTCCCATGTCCGGCGCATCTCGGATTTCTGGTACATGAACCTGGGCGGACGCCTGGAGCAACCGCCCACGATCGACATGGTCGGCAAGCATGCGCCGCTGAACCTGACCGAGGCCGATCTCGCGGTCTGGATGCGGCACTTCAAGGCGAGCACCGAGGAGCATCTGGAGGCGCCACTGGCGGCCGAATGGCAGCAGCTGGCGGATGGTATCGCCAGCCGGATGCGCGAGGACATCATTCGCTAGCGTCGCCCTACCCTCCTGCCCTGTTGAGGCTGGCCCTGGTTCGGCATCCGGTGTTTACGGTGCCTTCGTCCGGCCGCCTGCCTGCGCTGTTTCGCCAGCGCGCCGCGAGGTACTTTCTTGCTTGCCCAAGAAAGTACCCAAAGAAGGGCACCCGGATTCCGCCCGGGAACCTTGCTCCAGGGCCCTCGGGCCGGCGGCGCTGAAACTCGCT